>JABIPG010000122.1 GCA_018698795.1 Rhodospirillaceae bacterium | reverse complement strand
CCGGCAGCGGGCCATTGCTATTGGCCATCGGCGCGGAGCTTACGGCCACCGGCAATCCTCCGGTCGCTATTGTTGAGGCGGCGCGGCCGTTTCAGCGCCCTTGGCGGGCGTTGCGTCTGCCAAGTGCGTACATCCGTGAGGCAGCTGGGTACGCAACCCGGTTATTTAGAGCCAGCGTACCGATTGTTTCCGGCGCCAAAGTTAAACGTATTTGTAGGCCGAAAAGCGGCATCGGGCTCTCGGTATCCTATGTTGACGCCCGAGGGGAACCTCACGTGCTAGGGGCTGATCTAATCGGCCTGCATGATGGCCTGCAGTCGAACAGCTACGGTATTTCTGAGGTGCCGGGATTGATTCTCCGAATGGCCGGTGATTGTCGAGAACTGCTCGGCGCCCGTGCCGCTGAAATGGATGGCCTCCGCATCGGCGCGGAGGTTAGGAATTTGCTTCGGAGTACAGGTGCGTCCGAGCCAGTAGAGAACAGCCTCGATCATCATCGCAGAGCGCAGGCTGTATTGAATGCCATCTATGCCGTGGATTCGCCGGATCCTTCAGCGGATTTACCGGACGACACTGTCATCTGCCGATGTGAAAACAAGACCGCTGCGGATTTGCGCGCCTTGCAGGCGCCGACGCTACGCGAAGCCCGTTTGATTGGTCGGTTTGCCATGGGGCCATGCCAGGGTCGGTTTTGCGGCCAGGCCACCCGTAGCTTTCTCGGGGCCAAGGCAACCGCCCCCTTGATCCGCAATCGATGGCCAATCGCCCCGATGCCCATTCGCAGCATTATCGACGCCGAGATTCCCGAACTTACTCAACACGAAACGGAAAGATCATCCACATGAAGACACATGCAAATCTTGCAACGGCCATCAAAACGGTCGTCAATATGGAAAACCCGTTCGATGTCGTCGATCCGTTCGACGGCTCACGGATATCAACCCTGACCGCCACTGATCCGTCGGAAATTCAAAAAACAGTCGCGCGCGCGCATCCGGCTGCCGCGGAATTTCGCCACTCCACCCCATATGAGCGCCGGGCACTGCTTGAGCGGCTCGTTGCCTTATTCAAGCGAGACGAGGAGATGCTGGCCACTACCGTCTGCGCAGAGGTAGGCAAGACCATTGGCGAGGCTAGACGTGAAATCACACGGGCACAGAACACGTTGCGTCTGTCCGGTGACGCCGCAACGTTCCTTGATGGTGAGGTCCTGCATTGTGGCATCGTTGAGGGTGGAGTTGACCGTGAAGCCGTCGTCACCTATGTGCCGACCGGTGTCGTCGCGGCAATTACGCCGTTTAATTATCCGGTTAATTTATTTTGCCACAAACTCGGACCGGCTCTGGCGGCAGGCAACGCGGTCGTGGTGAAACCTTCACCAAAAGCGCCCTTGGCCGCCCAGCATGTGGTGGATCTCTGCCATGAAGCTGGCATTCCCCGAGACCTTGTGCAGGTTGTCCACGGCGATGCCGAGGCGGCCTTGGCATTGGCGCAATCGGATATCGATCTGCTGAGTTTTACCGGTGGGCCGCATGCGGGTTTGGCCTTGAAGCAAGCCAGCGGACTGGTGCGCTGTTTGATGGAGCTTGGCGGCAATGACCCAATGTTCGTCCTCCCGGACGCCGATTTGGCGGCGGCGGCGAAAACCGCCATCGCCCAGCGTTTCGAGATCGCGGGGCAAAGCTGTGCGGCGGTGAAGAAACTCTATGTACATGAGGATATCAAGGCAGCCTTTCTCGATTACCTTCTCGAAGGCGTCGCCGCCGTCAAGGAGGGCGATCCCAAGCAGTCGGGCATTGATATGGGCCCGGTTATCGACGAAATGGCAGCCGCTGAAATCGAGGCCCGTTTGAAAGAAGCCGTCAGCCTCGGCGGACGCATCCTCACTGGCGGCAATCGAATCGGCACCATGGTCGCGCCGACGGTGATCGATCACGTGGACGAACGGGCCAAATTGATTCGAACGGAGACCTTCGGTCCCGTACTGGCAATTCGTACGTTTACCGATTCCGATGCGGCTATCGAGGAAGTTAATCGCAGCGGCTTCGGGCTGCAGGCGGGGATTTACTCAAATGACCACCGAGAGATCAGGAAGTTCTCCCGTCAGTTGCAGGTCGGCGGCGTGATGATCAATGAGGGGCCGGATTTCAGGGCCGAACATGTGCCGTTCGGTGGCGTTAAGAAATCTGGCCTCGGGCGAGAGGGGATCCGCATTGCCATTCGCGAAATGAGCGAAACCAAAGTCGTGATCGACTGACCCGTATTTTCTTTCCAAAAGGACCTAATAGATGACGAACACTGAACGCCTGAACGGCATTTTTACCGCCATCGTGACACCGTTTCATGATAACGGCGAGATCGATTGGAAAAACTTCGATGCCTTGATCGAACGCCAACTCGCGGCAAATATAGCAGGGCTGGTGCCGGTCGGTACGACTGGCGAGGCGGCCACCCTATCGGAAGACGAAGCACTTGCGATTATTGAACGCACCGTGAAACGCGTTGATGGTAAGGCCTATGTATTGGCCGGCACTGGTTCCAATGCCACCGACAAGGCGATCAAGGCAACAAAGCGCGCCGCTGAAGTGGGTGTCGACGGGGTGTTGCTAGTATCACCTTATTACAACAAACCGTCGCAGAAGGGAATTGTCGCTCATTTCGAAGCCGTGGCCGATTGCGCCGATATCGACAATGTCCTCTATAGCGTGCCGGGCCGCACCGGCATGGCTATAGAGGCGGATACCGTTGCCGCGCTTTCGCGCTCACGGCGTAATATTGTCGGCATCAAGGAAGCCGGTGGCGACCCTCTGCGGGTGACGGCACTGAAGGCACTTTGCGAGCCAGGTTTTATCGTTCACTGTGGTGACGATGCCTTGGCACTACCGTTTTTTTCCCTCGGGGCGTCCGGCCTGACCAGCGTGCTTTCCAATTACGACCCGGAACTCTGCGTTGCCCTCTACGATGCATGGCGGAGCAGCGAAAACGAACGGGCATGCGCGCTCCATGACCTGATGGCGCCGATTGCTGCCGCTATGTTTATCGAATGCAGTCCCTCCGCCGTCAAATGTTCCATGGCGATGGACGGCCTGATATCTGAAAAAGTTCGACTGCCCTTGGTGGAGCTGCAGGACGAGTCTCGGAACGTCCTTGCGAAAACGATCAAAGGTTACAGAACCGCACGCAAGGAGGTTTTTGGCGGACAATTTGGGTGATGTCGATTCCTGGCGCTTTGCGGCAGCGTAGGCTCGATTACCAAATAACTCGGAAACGGATCCCAAAGCAGACATCACACTGAGATAACTGATGTCCGCTTTGGGTCTAGGTTGTGTAAAAACGTTCGGGTTAAGGCTGTTTGTGAAATATTCGAATTAGAAAGAGGGCGGCGGCGAATCAATATTATTTTGAGTGACGCATATGAGAATCAATCTTTCGCATTTTCTGCCGAAGACTCGTTTTTACACAGCCTGGGTCAAACTCAGACCCTTCTTCGTGTATAAGAACCTTCCGGTTCCTGCCCCAAAGCGGAATACTCACCAGATGCTCGATTAGCAAAACTAAATGGCGCACGATTCGAAAAACAAATAATAAAACGAACTCCAGAAAACTTTCCTGGTGTCGCGCGCGCGTCGCGCTGCCGCCCCGCATTACTTTGAAAATCGTCAGAAGGACCCGCGTCAATACCACAACGATATCCCAATCTAAACGAGCCATCGGGGGTGTAGTTGTCTGACGTCAGCACCCATGGGACGAATTGAGATGATTGCATTG
This sequence comes from Rhodospirillaceae bacterium, assembly GCA_018698795.1. GTDB lineage: Bacteria > Pseudomonadota > Alphaproteobacteria > Rhodospirillales > Casp-alpha2 > TMED8. The sequence continues at coordinate 57,160 of JABIPG010000122.1, read as the reverse complement.
TAGAGGTCGTCGGTTCGATTCCGTCCGGCTCCACCATTCAATTCAAGGGCTTAGCGAGTTCGTCGCTAGGCTCGGATTTGTTTGAGGCGCATGCGGGCGTGGCATAGCATCAAAAGCGGCGGCGTTGACTTGGGTTCATGCAAAACCCAAGATAACCGCGACATGGGCACTATAAAAACCAATCAAACGACTTCCGCCGAGCTCGGCAACCGGCTGTTTTTCCGGCTGTTTCAGTGCGCCAACATGATGCACAAAACGGGCACCCGCGCGGTCGAGGAACACGGCGCCACCACCCAGCAATGGGCCGTGCTGGGCGCGCTGTCGCGTGAAACCGCAAATTCGGGAATGACAGTCGGCGAGTTGGCCGAGTTTTTGTTGGTCAGTCGCCAAAACCTGACCGGTGTGCTGTCACGGCTGGAAAAACATGGCTACACTGAACGCACCCGCGACAGCGTTGATGGCCGCTCTCGGCGCATTCAGCTGACGCCTGAGGGCCGCGCGCTTTGGGAGAAGCGCTTGCTGCCGGAAATTTTCGAATACTATGAAGATGTCTTGCAAGGGCTGTCCGACGACGACCAGGCCAGCATTCTGCATCTGCTTGGCAAGCTTCTGGATAATCTGAAAGCCTTCGACGAAAAAACCAGTTCCCGCTAGCCCCAATTGCAACGGCCTATGACGCGACAACATCCAAATCACGGAATATGCCCGCGTCATTGACGGCAACGTTGAAAACCACGTCGGCATTCTGTCGGAGCAAACCCTTACCGCCTTGGTCGCCCTGCAGCGCGCTCAGAGCGGGGAAATGGCGCCTGCCGAATAATACGGGGTTGCCGGGCTTACCATCATGCATGGGTCGGCAAATCTCGTGCGCGGCATCGGGATCGTAGGCCTCCGCCAGCGCCACAAGCGTCGAGGCGGCGACCCACGGCATGTCCCCCAGACAGATCAAGACTCCATCGATGCCATCGTCCAACGCCGCGATGCCATGACGGATCGAAGACGCCATGCCTTCATGGAACTCCGGATTGTGGATACATTCGGCGCTTGTGTTAGCCACCGCGGCCTCGACCGCAGCCGCATCGTGCCCGCTCACCACAATCACACGCGACACCCCCGCCGCCACAGCCATCGCCGCCACAGCCGACACCATGGGGCGGCCACCTACATCGGCCAACAGCTTATTGACCGCACCCGAGCGGCGCGACAGCCCACCGGCGAGCACCAGTGCGGCAATTTGGAAAGGGCCATTTGTTGCGGTGTCTTCCATGTCTCTAACTAACCACGACGACAGCCCGTTCGGAAAGGGCTTGGTTCGAGCTTTCGGATTTGGTTTGCTGGTGCGGAAATTTGCTTGAGGGAACCGTCATGTCGTTACCCACGGAAACCGAAACCGCCGCGACCTCTCCGCTCACCGCGCAAGCCGTTACTTGGCGCGCCGAAGGTTACGGCGTCGCCTTGGCCACGGTGGTGCGCACATGGGGCTCGTCGCCGTGCCCGGTGGGCAGCCATTTGATCATTCGAGACGACGGTGCGTTTGAAGGATCGGTCTCGGGGGGCTGCATTGAGGGAGAGGTGGTGACCGAGGCGCTCGCGTGTATCCGGGGCGGCACCTGCAAGACGCTGGATTTCGGCATCGCCAATGAAGACGCCTGGCGGGTCGGGCTGGCATGCGGCGGCAAGGTGTCGGTCTTCGTTAGCAATATCAATGATGCGGCATCCGCAGTCCTCAACGCGCTTGAGGGTGCGAAAGCATCCGGACAACAAGCGGCACTGCTGAGCGATCCGGAAACCGGAACTCTCGCATTGTGGGCCGATCATACTGTTTCCATGGGTGAGCTGCAGCCAACGGCCACGCAAACCGATGCGTTGGCAGAGCGTTTCGCCGCCGACCGCAGCGGCATGCTCGATGATCAAAACGGCGCGCCGTTGTTTGCACGGGTTTACAATCCGCACCTGCGAATGTTGATCGTCGGCGCCGTGCATATTGCGCAGGCCCTGGCGGAAATGGCCGCACGCACCGGCTACGACGTGACCGTCATCGACCCGCGCGACACCTGGAGCACGCCGGAGCGCTTCCCCGGCATCAAGCTTGACCGGCGCTGGCCGTCAACGGCGCTCGAAGACTTAGCGCCCGATAGCCGCACCGCCATCGTCACGCTGAGCCACGACCCCAAACTGGACGACCCGGCGCTGCTCGCTGCTTTCGCCAGTCCGGCCTTCTATATCGGCTCGCTCGGCAGCAAAAAAACCCATGCGGCCAGGCTGCACCGTTTGCGCAATGCCGACGTTGCGGAAGATCAGATCGCGCGTATCCACGCACCGGTAGGGCTCGATATCGGGGCGCAGAACCCGGCGGAAATCGCGCTTTCGGCGCTGGCGCAAATCACCCAGGCGCTGCGAAAATCAGGTTGATTATTGGCTCAGTAGCCAAATACCCAAAATGATGGCGATACCGCCGCCGATCATCCATACCCAAGGCGATATGCCGCCCGGCGCCTTAGTGGTTTCACTCGCAGGCTCGGGGGCGGGCGCGGTTGCCGTGTCGGCGTCAATCTGCGGTCCAGCCTCGGAAACCAGTGCGGAGAAGGCTTCAAAAAATTCACCCGCCAGTTTCTTCGATGTCCCCTCGATCAGCCGGTTGCCGATCTGTGCCAGCTTGCCGCCGACTTCGGCGTCGACCTCGTAAGTCAAAATGGTGGCGCTGCCGTCCTCGGCCAGGGTCACCTTGGCGCCACCCTTGGCAAAGCCAGCCGCGCCACCCTTGCCTTCACCGGATATAACGTAGCTTTCCGGCGGCACGATGTCGGATAGCGTCACCTGACCCTTGAACTTGGCTTTCACCGGACCGACTTTGGCCTGCACGGTCGCGGTCAACTCCGTATCGGAGATCTGGTCGAGTTCCTGGCAGCCGGGAATCGCCTGACGCAGAATGTCTGGATCGTTCAGCGCGGCGAATACCTTTTCACGCGACGCTTCGATTCTGATCTCGTCGGTCATCTTCATGCGTTTGGCTCCCACGCTTGAAATTCCTCAATGGAGAAAACAGATAATGTTGCACGGCATTTCACGCAATGCTTTTCACGGCTTTTCCCGATGGGGCCGGTTGCGCTAGATTGGCGGCGGACCCGGAGAGAGAGGAAGAACAAACATGCCCACCGTTTCCATGACCGTGAACGGCAAGGCCATCAGCGGTGACGTTGAAGGCCGCACATTGTTGGTGGATTTCTTGCGCGAGCATTTAAGCCTCACCGGGACACACGTCGGGTGCGACACCAGCCAATGCGGCGCTTGCACGGTGCACGTCGACGGCGTTTCGATGAAGTCCTGCGCCATGCTGGCCTTGCAGGCCGAAGGCTCGAACGTGGCGACCATCGAGAGCGTCGCGGATGGAGATACCCTGCACCCCATGCAAGAAGCGTTTCGTGACAATCACGGCCTGCAGTGCGGCTTTTGTACGCCGGGCATGGTGATGACGGCACTGGCACTGGTTGCCGACAACCCGGACCCAACCGAGCGCGACGTACGCGAAGGCCTGGAAGGCAACTTGTGCCGCTGCACGGGCTACCAAAACATCGTCAAGTCGATCCTCGACGGCGCCAAGGCCATGCGGGAGGGCGCGTAACGTGTACGATTTCAATTATCACAAACCCGCATCCTTAGACGCCGCACTGGAAACCTTCGAGGGTAGCGACGACGGTCAATTCATGGCCGGCGGCCAAACCATGATCCCGGTAATGAAGCAGCGTCTGGCCATGCCGTCCGATGTTATCGATCTCGGCGCCATCGAAACGCTCAACGGTATTTGCGTAGATAGCGGCGTCGTCTCCGTCGGCGCCATGACGCCACACGCCGCCGTCGCCGCATCCGATGCCGTGCGCGGCGCCATTCCCGCGCTGGCCGAACTGGCTGGGCGGATCGGTGATCCGCATGTGCGCAATCGCGGCACCATCGGTGGCTCGATTGCCAACAGCGACCCCGCCGCCGACTACCCAGCCGCCGTGCTCGGCCTCAATGCCACGGTGCGCACCAACAGACGCGAGATTATCGCCGACGACTTCTTCATCAACCTGTTCGAGACCGCACTCGACGAAGGCGAGTTGATCACTGCCGTTGATTTCCCCGTCGCCGATGCGGCGGCTTATGAGAAATTCGAAAACCCGGCGTCACGCTTCGCGCTGGCCGGGGTCATGGTTTGCCGCACCGGCGCCACCGTGCGTGTCGCCGTGACCGGCGCTGGACCCTGCGCGTTTCGGGCCACGGAGATGGAACACGCGCTAGCAGCAGACTTCAGGCCCGGTGCCCTTGAAGGCATCAGCATTGATCCGGACGGTTTGAACACCGACATCCATGCCTCCGCCGAATACCGCGCGCATCTAGTCGGCGTTTTGGCCGGACGCGCAGTGAAACGCGTGGCCTGAGGAGCACCGGCATGGAAACAGTTGAGATCGGCCAATCGGTCCGCCGGCGCGAAGACCACCGGTTCCTCACCGGTGCGGGCCGCTACGTCGGCGACGTCAATTTGGATGGCCAAGCCTATGCCGGTGTTTTGCGCTCGCCCCACGCGCACGCGGTAATCAATGGCATCGATGCCACTGAAGCCTTGGCCTTGGAGGGCGTGTTGCTGGTTGTCACCGGCGCCGACTGGCAGGCCGCTGGGTATGGTTCGATCTCGACACGCTCGGGCGTCAAAACCAAAATCGACGGCACGCCGCTCAATCAACCGCCGCGCCATTGCCTTGCTATCGACCGAGTGCGCTATGTCGGCCAGGAAGTCGCTCTGGTGGTGGCGGAAACGCCGGCATTGGTGCTGGACGCCATGGAGCTGATCGATGTCGACTACGGCACGTTGGACGCCGTCACCGACGCGGCGGCGGCCGCCGCCGAAGGCGCGCCGCAACTGTGGGACGATATCGCGGGCAACTTCTGCCTGGACTTTGAACTGGGCGACAAAGACGGCGTCGAGAAAGCCTTTGCCGACGCCGACCACGTGGTCACGCTGCATGTGGTCAACAATCGCGTCACCTCCGTACCGATGGAGCCGCGCGGTGCGGTGGCGGACTACGACCCCGGCACAGACGGCTTCACGCTGCATAATTCATCACAAAACATTCACGCAAACCGCTCCGCCTTTGCGGGCGACGTATTGAAGATCGATGCCGGCAAGCTGCATCACGTGGCCCCCGATGTGGGCGGCGGTTTCGGCGCCAAGAACGGCATCTACGGCGAACCCGCGTTGTTGCTGCATGCGGCACGCGAACTGAAGCGTCCGGTAAAATGGATCGCCAACCGCACCGAGGCTTTTTTGGCCGATACGCACGGGCGCGGGCAATCCAGCACAGTGTCGCTGGCACTGGATGCGGACGGCACGTTCCGCGCGCTCCGCACTGACAGCCTTGGCGGTATCGGCGCCTTTTGTGCCACCGTGGGGCCGTTCACCATCACCGGCGGCTCTGCCCGTACACAAGGCGGTCCATACCGTTTTCCTGCCATGTACTATACGGGCACCGGCGTCTTCACCAATACCATGCTGATGGATCCCTACCGTGGCGCGGGCCGGCCCGAAGCCACCTATCAGACGGAACGCATCATCGAGCATGCAGCGCGCGAAATCGGCATGGACCCGGTGGAACTGCGTCGCAAAAACCTGCTGCGGCCCGATGAATTGCCGCTCAAGACATCCATGAACCTAGACGTCGATTGCGGCGATTTTCCGCATCTGTTCGAACGCACCCTGGAGATGAGCGACAGGCCTGGCTATGAGGCGCGAATTGCGGCCAGCGAGGCCAAAGGGCTCCGGCGCGGGTTTGCCATCGCACCCTATCTGGAGTGCACCGGCGGTGGGCCGAAAGAACACACCGGCGTCACCTTCAATCGTGACGGCACAGTCCAACTGGCGACCGGCGCGCATTCCACCGGCATGGGCATTGAAACATCGCTGTCGCAAATTCTGGCCGCCACGTTGGGGCTGGGACTGGATGATATTTCGTTCGTTCAGGCCGACACCAACGCCACACCCATAGGCGGCGGTCATGGGGGGTCGCGCAACATGGAGGTCGGCGGCTCATCCGTACTGCAGGCAGCGGAAGAAATCATCACCAAGGGCCGGGCCGTCGCAGCGGAGGCGTTCGGCATCAGCGTCGATCAGGTGGAATTTGCCGACGGTCGTTTTTTTGAGGCCTCAACCAACCACACCATGACCGTCCACGAAGTCATTGAAGCGGCTTTCGACAGCAACGATGCTGACGAGGGACTTGAAGGCGGCGAAGGCGGCAACGGGCTCGATACGCAAACCGTTTATGCCCGCGAGATCATTTCGATTCCCAACGGCTGCCATGCCGCCGAAGTCGAGGTCGACCCGGAAACCGGCGCAATCAATGTCGACGGCTACTGGGTGATGGACGACTTCGGCATCGTCATCAATCCCATGCTTGCCGACGGTCAGGTCATGGGTGGTGTCGCCCAGGGTATCGGCCAGGCGTTGATGGAAAACATTGTTTACGACCCCGATAGCGGCCAATTGCTGAGTGCGTCGTTGAGCGACTACGCGCTGCCTCGCGCCGACACGATCCCGAATATGGAGATCGGCTACTTCGAAGGCGCCCCGACCAAGAAAAACCCGCTCGGCGTCAAGGGATCGGGCGAGGCGGGATGCGTCGGTGCGCTGCCAGCGGTGGTCAATGCGGTGCTCGACGCTCTGAAAAACGAAGGTGTGCGCGATTTGGAGATGCCGCTCACCCCAGAACGGGTCTGGCGGGCGATCCGCGAAAAGGCTAGAACCTAGATATAACAATAACAAAGAGACACGTAGGCTTTACATGTCACGCCTGAAGATGATTGATGTAGCACCCGGTATCGTCTGGGTGGAAGCGCCGGAAGCGGACCTGCGCATCCAGTGCGGTTGCCCAGCTGACAGCGTCAAACACCTGATGCGCCAAAGCCTCGTCGCTCCGGCGGAAATTGATGGCGTCAACTATGAGGCAGGCCCCAACGCCGTCTTACTATCCGATGTGCCGCTGCAAGGTGGCGGGTTTGCCAATCTGGCGGAATTTCCGATACTGCAGATGCTCTATCGCCAGGGCATGATTATTCCGGGGCACCCATGCAACACGGGCCAACGACCATTGTTGCTGGGGGGGCGTGAGCAATTGCACTCGCAACTGGAATATATCCATCGCGGCAACTACGGCCTTGTGTCGGAAGAAGAGATTATGGCAACCGGCATCCCCGCCGATCAGGCACGCGAGATGATGGCGATTAAGCTGAAATTCGCCTTCGGCAAAATAGCAGAGCCGACGGACCTTCTCGAAACGCTGGAAATCGGCCACAGCGCCACCGAAATTCGTGGCGGCGTCACGATCCTTCGCATGAAACGCAATCATTTTCGTTTCATGCTCGGCGACGAATGTGTCGAAATTGATTTGAATTTGAGCCTTGGCGAACGCTATGCGTCGCCCTACGCGATGGAGTTCCACGACGTTGAGCGTGATGCCTTCGCCGTGTTGCATTCGGGCGAAGGTGACGGTTGGGATATCAATCGCCCGTCCATGTCCAGTGTCCTTATGCACCACGGACGCCTCTATCTGATCGACGCCGGCCCGAACCTGGAAACCATTCTCAACTCGCTCGGCATCGGCATCAACGAAATCGAAGGTGTATTCCAAACCCATGCGCACGACGACCACTTCGCCGGTCTGACGACGCTCATGCAGGCCGATCACCGGATCAAGTTCTTGGCGGCGCCCTTGGTCCGCGCTTCAGTGACCCGCAAGCTCTCGGCGCTGTTGCGGATCGATGAGGATGACTTCGTCCACTACTTCGATCCCATCGATCTGATCATGGACGAATGGAATGACGTGGCCGGATTGGAAGCGAGCCCCACTTACTCGCCGCACCCTGTGGAAACCACAATATTCAAGTTCCGCGCTGAGGGGCCGAACGGCTACCGCACCTACGCGCACCTGGCTGACATTGCCTCGTTCCAGGTTTTGGACGATATGGCGGCATCTCCCATTCCGGGGCTACCCGAAGATTTGACCGCCCGCACGCGCGAATCCTACTTGGAACCGGCGAACCTGAAAAAATTGGATATCGGTGGAGGTTTAATCCATGGCATGGCCGCCGATTTCGACAACGATCATTCCGACAAAATCGTTCTCGCTCACATTGCCCGACAGCTGACCCTGGACGAGGAAGAGATCGGTTCGGGCGCGACGTTCGGCACGGTCGATGTTTTGATTCCGGGCAAGGAAGCCTTTCTACAGCGTTTCATGGACACCTTCCTCAGCACGAATTTCCCCGATGTCCCGCACGAAGAATTGCTGACATTGATCGACAATCCGGTAGAAACCATCCCGCCCGGGGCCACCCTGATTGAGCGAGGCACCGTCAACGAGGACATATACCTCGTGTTGGCGGGCAACGTGAAAATGGATGATTCAGAAACCGGCACCACCAATGTTCTCTCCGCCGGCGCATTCATCGGGGAGACATCTGGGCTACACCGGCTACCATCGGCGGAGACCTTCCGTGCCGCCAGTTATGTCCGCGCCCTTCGGTTGAAAGCAAATCAATATATTGATTTCGTCAATACCAATGGATTATTCGAGGAAATCGTACAACTGGAGGAAATGCGCGAGTTCTTGTTGCGCACCCGTCTGTTCGGTGAGGCGCTCTCGTATCCAACGCTGAACATGGTGGCTAAATCCATGACACCGTTGGACTTGGGCAAGCGCCCCAATCTTGCCGAGTTGGCGGAAGATTTTCTCTATCTCGTAGAGACGGGTATGCTTATTCGCCTGAATGACAACGCCGAAGCCGAACTGTTGAATGTCGGAGATTTCTTCGGCGAGGAATCCGCTCTTATGGGCGAGCCCCGCCAGTTCACCCTTCACGCCAAAGAAGACGTGCAGGTCTATGCCGTTCCCAGCGCGTCGTTCATGGACATTCCCGTGGTCCGATGGAAATTATTTGAAAGCTGGAACAAGCGTCTCCAAGAGCGCGTCGGCAACGCGTAAATTGCGTCTTCACGTTTCTCGGGACCATCGCGTCACAAACTGATCGATGGCGGCCCGCGCCGGTGCAGCCGCGATTCCGATCAATTCGGCATGCAGGTAAATAACCACGAAGGTCAAGGCCGTCATGTTGGCTTGCTCGTTGCGGCGGCGCGCTTCTTTGTTCAATTTTCGGTATTCATACTCGGCGCGGCGCAAATCGATGGCCGCATGCCCGAACATCTCATGCGCGCGCGTCAGATGTTCGGTGAACGTAGCGGCGATTTCAATCAGCCGCGAATCCGTGAACGTCTGCTCCGCTTGATCAATGATTGTCAGTGCGTCCTTGTTTATCTGCCGCGCCTTGCGCTCATCTTTATTGCCGAACAGTCCGAAAATCATCATCCGCTCCATCTTGGGGTTCCACTTGATCCCCACTTAGCCGCCACTTGGCCTCCACTTGGCCGATAGCCAGCCATGGTATAGGCTCGGCCCGGAAATTCGAAGCCAAGAAACACACAAAACGACAAGGAAACACTTGATCATGCCGATCCAGCGCTACCAGACCAATTTCACTCGTCTCTCCGATGCCGACCTAGCGCCCTGGCGCGACGTGGCGCCGGCGATCGTTGGCGACTGCATGAACCGTAGCCAGGTGATGGCGGCGCGAATCAAGCCGGTAACACCGGGCACGATTTTGGTCGGCCAGGCGCGCACGGTAACGATTATGGTCGGCGACAATTCCGCCATTCACACGGCGATCAGTATCGCCGAGCCAGGCGAAATTCTGGTGGTCGATGGACGAGCGCATCTCGATACGGCCGTGTGGGGCGGCATCATGACCCGCGCCGCCATGCAGCGCGGCCTTGCTGGGATTGTGTTGGACGGCGCCGTGCGCGACGTTGCGGAAATCCGCGAGTTGGGATTCCCGGTTTTTTGCGCCGGCGTTGTGCCCGCAGGGCCGAGCAAAGGTTTCGGCGGCGTCATCGACGGCACCATTGCCTGCGCCGACTGCCCCGTAAGCCCCGGCGATATCGTTGTCGGCGATGATGACGGCGTCGCCATCGTGCCGTTGGCGCGGCGCGATGAATTACTCGCCGCATCGTTGGATAAAATTCGCGCCGAAAATGCCACCAATGCACAGACCGCCGAAGGTATTATGCCGGCTGAGCGCATGGGCTTGGCGGAACCTGAAATCATCGGCTAACACCGATCATCAAGGCTTCAAGGTATCGATCACCCAGGGCTCGTCATTGGCTGCGTCCAACCATGCCTGCATGTCCGGCCATTGCCAGATAGCCTCCGCATAGGCTGCCGCCTCGCCGGAAAGCTCGATCCCGTAAGTGCGGAACCTGCCGACCACAGGTGCGAAAAACGCGTCTGCGATGCAAAAATCGCCAAACAGAAATGGCCCGTCGCCGCCGAAGCGTCGCCGGCAATCGGTCCAGAGCGTATTGATCCGTGAGATATCCTCGCCAACGCCAGGCCCAACCTTGCCGCCCGGAGCGTGGACTCGCAGGTCCATAGGCAGGTGTTCGCGCAAGGCCGCAAAGCCCGAGTGCATCTCGCTGGCAACGGATCGTGCCCGGGCGCGCGCTTCCGTATCGTCCGGCCACAAGTGTTTGTCGGGAAACAACTCCGCCAAATATTCGGCAATGGCCAGCGTGTCCCAGACGGTTAAGGAACCATGGCGCAAAATCGGCACTTTGCCGGCGGCGGAATGGGCCTGAATGGCGTTTCGGGATTCCGGAAGATCGAGAGGGATGACCACCACGTTGAACGCCGCGCCGGTCAGCTTCATGACCAGCCAGCCACGCAGTGACCACGATGAATAATTGCGATTGCCAATGATCAGCGTGAAATCCATGACAGGAGTTTAACGCGCCCAAATGACACCGGAAAAGTGATTTCGTTGATTCCCTTCGTGTCGCTGCTATAAGCAAGGTTATGACAGATACACTGATTGAAAGCGCCGAGGGCGCGACACCCATCATCCCGGTCACCTCCGGTTCCTTCGCCGAGTGGATCTCCGAGCAACCCGACACCTTGCAAAGCTGGACGGCGAGCACCGGCTTCAACGGTGAGGCCGGCACGCTGTCGCTGGTGCCCGGCCTCAATGGCGATCATGAAGGCAGCCTTGCACAAGTCTTGTTCGGCGTTCCCGATGCGCCGGATATCTGGGACTGGGCGCCGTTGGCAACGGATTTGCCTGTCGGGACCTATGCGCTGGCTTCGGCCTTGCCGCCCGATCAGGCGCAAGATTTGGCGATGGTCTGGGGCTTGGCGCAGTATCGTTTCGAGCGTTATGTCTCTACCGACAAAGGGCGCCCGACGCTTGTTGTGCCCGAGGGTGCGGACGCAGCCGCAGCGGGCCGGGCGGCGCGCTACACCAACCTGGTGCGCGACCTGGTCAACACACCAGCTGCCGACATGGGCCCCGACAATCTCGCCGAGGCCGCCGAGCGGCTTGCCGGCGAGTATGGTGCGAGTATCGATATCATCGTCGGCGATGAACTTCTCAGCCGAAACTTCCCGGCCATTCACGCGGTTGGCCGCGCGCATGACCGCGCACCGCGCCTGATCGACATCATCTGGGGAGACCCGAGCGCGCCGAAATTGACGCTGGTTGGCAAAGGCGTGTGTTTCGATACCGGCGGCCTGGATATCAAATCCGCTGCCGGCATGAGGCTGATGAAGAAGGATATGGGCGGTAGCGCTCATGTCCTGGGCCTGGCCGGTATGATCATGGATGCCGGACTACGGGTGCGGCTTCGGGTGCTGGTGCCGGCGGTGGAGAACTCCATTGCCGGTAACGCCATGCGGCCCGGCGACGTGGTCATGACTCGAAAAGGACTGAGCGTCGAGATCGGCAACACGGACGCCGAAGGCCGGGTGATTTTATCCGATGCTTTGTTTGAGGCCGCCAGCGAGCAACCGGAAGCGATCATTGATTTTGCGACCTTGACCGGCGCGGCGCGTGTGGCGCTCGGAACCGACGTCCCGGCGCTATTCAGTAATGACGAAAATTTGGCTTCGGAGCTGTTGTCTGCATCCAAAGCCAGCCGCGACCCCATGTGGCAGATGCCGCTGTGGCAAGGCTACACCAAACTGGTGAAAGGCAAAATCGCCGATCTCAATAATGCCCCCGAAGGCGGCTATGGTGGCGCCATTACGGCGGCGCTGTTCTTGGAACGGTTTGTCGAAACCGATACCGGCGCAACAGTGCCATGGGCGCACTTTGATATCATGGCCTGGAACCTAAGCTCGCGCCCTGGCCGACCGGAAGGTGGCGAAGCCATGGGCATGCGCGCTGTATTTGAGGCGCTGGTTAGGCGTTTCGGAACCGAAACTTGATCGCACGACCGGATTCGGGATTGCCTGGATGCGCTAAATTTCGTAGAAGTTACGTTTACGAAACGAACCGTTTATCAGGAACCTAGCCTTGTGAGCCGCGTCGAACTCAATGAACTGCAGGCCTTGGATATTTGGCGCCGTGCCATTGTTGCCAGCGTACGTGCCGATGCGCCGGATCTGTCCGCCCGGCAAATGGCGCTGTTGCTGACAGTCTACCTGACACCACCGCCGCATACTGTGCGCGGCCTTGCGGAATTACTGAACGTCTCGAAGCCGGCCATTACCCGTGCCGTCAACCGCCTGAGCGAACTGGGCTTGGTCCGCCGCAAGGTCGATGACGATGATCGGCGCAGTGTCCTGATCCAGCGCACTGTGCGCGGGTCGGTATTCTTACGCGAATTTGGCGAACTGATTGTCGCTGCCGCCGGCGGTGAGACAGAAGGCTCGGACGACGCGCTCCCCTCCCAATACTGACGGCTTAAGCGGCGTGCGCACCCCGGTGCGCCGGCGTGCGGAAGCGATGCAGGTAGGTCGGCAAAATGGATTCCGCCGCCGCCGCCTCGATACCGAATGCGTCGAGCCCAGGCGCCTTGCCGGACACCACATTATCGACCTCCAGCAATTTCACTTGGTCCGTCGTCAGCAACGGCTTGGGCAACAGCTGCAATAGCAACGCGTCGGCTTCCGCCAAAACCAGCGGCATCGGCACCAACAGACGCTTGCGCTCCGTCACTTCAAGCAACAGTTCCATGATTTCCTTGAAGCTGTAGGTGCGCGGGCCACCAAGCTCAAAGGTCTCGCCCCTGGACGACGGTTTATCGATGGCGCGGACCATGGCGTCGGCAACATCGCCAACAAAAACGGGTTGGAACTTGCACCCGCCTTCGCCGAAGAAATCGACGCTAAGCCCATCATCACCCCACGACACGCTGGGTAACGCCGGTGCGCCAATGACCGGCATTACCGGTGTAAACCGCATCAGCCCGGCAAACAGATTAAAAAAATTGTCTTCCTGCCCAAAGATCACACTGGGTCGGAAAATGATCGCTTCGGGGAAGGCTTCCTTCACCGCCGCCTCTCCAGCCGCTTTGGAGCGCCCGTAGGCGGCGGGGCTCTCGGTGTCAGCACCTAGTGCTGACATGTGCAAAAAGCATTTGGCGCCAGCATCACGTGCGGCTTGGGCGATACTCGCCGCCGCATCCACATGCAGGCGCTGAAATGTTCTTTTGCCGCGTTCGTATAATACCCCGACCAAATTCACGACCACATCGGCGCCAGCCACCGCCGTCGCCACCTGGGCGGGATCACTGACGTCCGTCTGCCAGGGAACGATCTGTCCGACGTTGCCCGCGGGCTTTAAGAACATCGCCGCTTCCGCATCGCGCACTGCGACTCGGATCTCGGCGCCGCTTGCCGCCAGTTTTCGAACCAAGTGGCGGCCGATAAATCCCGAACCGCCAAAAACCGTCACCACGTGCCTGCTCATTATTCCTCCAGCCGGTCTGTTACTTCTTTGGCCAAATCTGTTCTGAATATAACACCGGATCAGCCGGCGGCGCACGCGCGTATTGACAACGTCGGCTCCGCGCAATAAGCAAGGCGCTGCCCGCACATACGGCGGGTGCCGATCACCTTGCCCAGGTGGCGGAATTGGTAGACGCGCTGGCTTCAGGTGCCAGTGGCCGCAAGGTCGTGGAAGTTCGAGTCTTCTCCTGGGCACCATTCTCGGCAAATTCGCTCGTGAGCTATACCAGTGATTTTTGCGAGTGAGTTTTGCCAGTGAACAACGGGGGATTTTCCGTGAAATATTTCCCAGCGAAAAAAGCCAATGTCATCGAGTTGCACAAGGGTGATTTGCCCGAGGGTTTGAAGTTCCCCGACGGCGTTGCCATTGACACCGAGACCCAAGGCCTCAACCCGTTGCGTGATCGATTGTGCGTGGCGCAGTTGTCCAATGGCGATGGCGTTTGCCATTTGGTGCAGTTCGCGGCGGATGATTACGCAGCACCAAATTTGCGTAAGCTACTCGTTGACCCGGATGTTCCGAAAATTTTCCACTTCGCGCGTTTTGACGTCGCCATCTTGAAGCAATATCTCGATGTAAACGTGAGCCCGGTTTATTGCACGAAGATTGCCTCGAAATTGGTGCGCACCTACACGGACCGACACGGGCTCAAGGATGTTACCAAGGAGTTGCTCGGCATCGACCTCTCCAAAGAACAGCAGTCATCGGATTGGGCAGCGGTGGAATTGAGTGCCGAGCAGTTGCGCTATGCCGCCGCCGATGTGCTCAATCTGCATGCGATCCGCGAGCGCCTCAATGTCATGCTTGAGCGCGAAGGCCGCATGGCGTTGGCCGAGCAATGCTTCGGTTTTCTGGCGGCACGCGCCGAATTGGATCTTTCGGGCTGGTCCGAGACTGACATTTTCTCCCATTCGTAATTGAGCATTCAGCTGGCTCTTTGACCAACCCCGTTCATTGACCAATCCCCGGCTTCGGCGCATGATGACAATGTGCCCAGCGAGCAACCCGCATGAGTCCGCATACCATGACCCAATCCCCAGATGGCGCTTCTGCCCAGGCCGACGCTACAATGACCGGCCCGGATGACAGTTTGGCTGGTGACGATTTAGCTTCTGCACGACGTGTTTTGGACACCGAGGCCGAGGCCCTGGCAGCGCTCGGCAAATCTCTTGGGCCATCATTTCTAACCGCCCTAGACATCATGGCGGCAACCGAAGGCCGGGTGATCATTTCCGGCATGGGTAAAAGCGGCCATATCGGGCGCAAGATCGCCGCCACCCTAGCGTCTACAGGCACGCCGGCATTTTTCGTCCATCCTGGCGAGGCCTCGCACGGCGATCTCGGCATGATCACGGCTTCTGATTCGCTATTCATGTTATCGAATTCTGGCGAAACCACGGAATTGGCCGATCTGGTCGCCTATGCGGCCCGGTTTTCCATTCCACTTGTCGGCGTCACCTCCGTCGCGGGCAGCGCCCTGGCCAATGCCGCTGATGCGGCTTTGATTTTGCCTAACGCACCTGAAGCCTGTCCCATGGGATTAGCGCCCACAACCTCAACCACGCTGATGCTCGCACTTGGAGATGCTTTGTCTGTAGCGCTGCTTGAGCGCAGGCAATTCTCGCCGGCGGATTTTCATGCTTTGCATCCGGGCGGCAAGCTTGGGCGGCGCCTTCTCAAGGTTTCCGACATCATGCATGATGGCAAAGAGTTGCCAATGGTCGCGCCAGAGACGGATATGTCCGAGGTCCTGATCACCATGACCAATAAACGGTTCGGATGCGCCGGTATCGCTGATGCAAATGGACAGTTCTTGGGGATCATCACCGATGGCGATTTGCGCCGCCATATGTCGCCGGAGCTGCTGGCGACGACGGCCGTTGAGATAATGACCGAAAACCCGACCACCATAGGCCCCAACGCCTTGGCTAGCGAGGCACTGGCCATCATGAATGAGAAGACGATTACCAATCTGTTTGTCGTCGAAGGCGGGCGCGCACTTGGCATCTTGCATGTGCATGATTGCCTGCGCGCCGGCGTCGCCTGACGGACGAGGGGTGGGTATTGTCGACGTCCACCGAATTCAATCCCGCCGCTCCGGCTTCGGCCGAGATTCGGCAGCGTGCCGCCATCGACGGTGCTAGTGACGGCCCCGGACGGCATCGCCACTCTCGAACCTACAGTCGTTTCGTCAGCTTAATGAAGTTCCTCCTGCCGGTGGCTGCGCTGGCGGTCATCGTACTGGTCGTCGCGTGGCCGCACATTAATACCCGTGATCTCAAATTCCGGCTCGGCATTACGGTCATGAAACTCACTGGATCAGACGACCCGAGCATGATCAACCCACGCTACGTCGGCACCGACAGCGACAACCAACCATTTTCCATCACCGCCGACCTAGCCCGAAACATCACCGAAAAGGGTATGCGCGTCACGCTGGTCATGCCGAAGGCCGACATTACGCTTGAAGACGGCACTTGGCTGGTATTGACGGCCAATGATGGTGAGTATTCACGCGAAGAAAAGGCGCTCAATCTTGCCGGGCAGGTCAATCTATACCACGATTCTGGCTACGAATTCCGCACTGAGCGCGCCGCCATCGACCTCACAACCGGAACGGCGCTAAGCAACGACCCGGTATCGGGTCAAGGCCCGTTTGGCCGGCTGGCCGCGGCTGGCTTTCGTATGATGAATAAAGGAAAAGTTATACATTTCCTGGGAAAATCGAAACTCACCCTATATCCCGGAGCCAAGCCGCCAACGCCATGACGCATATGACCAGAACTCTCATCTTTGTGTTGGCCGCGGCCATCGGCATCGCGGTGAGCCCAAGCACGACCATTGCCCAGAGCCTTAACTTCGGCAGTGGCGATGCCCCGATTGAGGTGTTCGCTGATAACGGCATCGAATGGCAACAAGACCGGCTCGTGTTTGTGGCCCGCGGCAACGCGCGCGCCGTGCGCGGACCCGTCACCGTTTTCGCCGATGAGCTTCGCGCCTACTACCGGGAGAACTCAGGCGGCAACACCGATATTTGGCGCCTCGACGCGATCGGCAAGGTGCGGATCAAGTCTCCCGATGGCACCGCTTATGGCGAACAAGGCGTCTATAACGTCGATGATGGTATTTTGGTTTTGAGCGGCGGCAAGCAAGTAAAGTTGGTGACGCCCACCGACCTGATTACCGCCGATCGACAGTTGGAGTATTGGGAAAAACGCCAAATGGCCGTGGCGCGCGGCAACGCCATGGCCAAACGCGAAGACAAGCAATTGCGGGCGAAGGTTCTTGCTGCCTACTTCAAGCCCGGCAAAGGCGGCGCCAACCAGTTGCATCGGGTCGAAGCATTCGATGATGTCAAGGTAGTGACCAAACAAGATACAGCCATTTCCGAGCGCGCCATCTACAATGTGGAAAGCGGCATTGCAACGCTGAGCGGTAAGGTGAAAATCCTCCGGGCTGGCTCTACACTCAACGGCTGCAGCGCGGAAGTGAACTTGAATACCGGCGTTAGCAGACTTCATAGTTGCAAGATGGATGCCAACAGCGGTACAAATCGTGTGAGGGGTGTCTTGCGGCCACGCAAACGTAAAAAATAGACGTGGCTGCCCGACCCAAAGT
This sequence comes from Rhodospirillaceae bacterium, assembly GCA_018698795.1. GTDB lineage: Bacteria > Pseudomonadota > Alphaproteobacteria > Rhodospirillales > Casp-alpha2 > TMED8. The sequence goes on along the minus strand of JABIPG010000122.1, from coordinate 39,673 downwards.
TCGGATCCAATACGCGGTCCATTGTGGGACGAAGTCGTGACAGAATTTTCGGCAAATACCGGCCATACAGAACAAGGCGAAGACCAAGGACCGCGTCTGGTTGCCGACAACCGGGGCCTTACCGCCATCAATATCGGCAAGCGTTTCAAAAAGCGACCGGTCGTGCGCGGCGTCAGTCTGGAACTGCAGCGCGGCGAAGCTGTCGGGCTGCTGGGTCCAAATGGCGCCGGCAAAACCACCTGTTTTTATATGATCACCGGCCTTATCCAGCCGGACCACGGCAGCGTTGTCTTGGACGGAACCGACATCACCTCTCTGCCAATGTATCGGCGCGCGCGGCTGGGTATCGGATATCTGCCGCAGGAAGCTTCGATTTTCCGCGGCCTGACAGTCGAAAACAATATCCGCGCCGTGCTTGAAGTGGCGGAGAAATCCCGTGACCGGCGCGAAGCCATCTTGGATGCGTTATTGGCCGAATTTTCCATCACCCACCTGCGCCGCACGCCGGCGTTGGCGCTGTCGGGCGGCGAACGCCGGCGCGTCGAGATCGCGCGCTCATTGGCATCGAACCCGCATTTCGTATTGCTTGATGAACCGTTCGCCGGCATCGATCCCATTGCTGTCGGTGATATCCGCGATCTGGTGGCGCACCTCAAGGACCGGGGTATTGGTGTCTTAATCACCGACCACAATGTTCGTGAGACCCTCGACGTGATCGATCGAGCCTACATCATCCATGATGGCATGATGCTTATGGAAGGCGCGCCCACAGACATTGTCGGCAATGAGGACGTTCGCCGTGTCTACCTGGGCGAACGCTTTACCCTTTAAGCTGGTCCCATGGTCCTAGCCCCCCGTCTCGAACAGCGCCAGAGTCAGGCGCTCGTCATGACCCCGCAGCTGCAGCAGGCCATCAAGCTGTTGCAGCTTTCCAACATGGATCTCTCGGCGTTCGTGGAGCAAGAACTGCAAGAAAACCCCATGCTCGAGCGCGAGGAGGTAACGCCCGGCGAAATCGGGGATGATCCGCAAGACGTTCACGCTGATGATCTGGTGAGTGATGGAGAACCCGATCCGGCGGCGCTCGATGATATGGATTTCGACCAACCGCAAGAAGCGGCGTTGGAACAGGATCTAGGCTACGACACGGACTACGACAATTTGTATTCGGGCGATGACCATCCGGCGCCCGAATCCGATGCCCCGCCCGATACCGGCTGGAACGAACCGGCATTCGCCGAACCGCAGTATCCCAACAGCGGCGGCGGTTTCGATACGCTGGAAGCCAACCTGGAAGAAACCCTTACCGAACAGCCATCGCTCCGCGATCATCTGCTTGAGCAAGTGGCGCTGGACCTGCCGGCCACCGATGATCGCATGATTGCCGTGCAGCTAATCGATCTGTTGGACGGTACCGGTTATCTGAGCGGCGAGAGCGCCTATTTGGCAGAAGCCATGGGTTGCGACGACAACGACATTGAGCGGGTCATATCACTCGTGCAGCGCTTCGACCCGCCCGGCATATTCGCACGTGATCTCCGGGAATGCCTGGCCCTGCAACTGCGTGAGAAAGACCGCCTCGACCCCTGTATGGCGATCTTCTTGGACAATCTCGAACTGCTGGCCAAACGCGACCTCAAGAAGCTCGCCCAAATTTGCCAATGCGATGATGAAGACGTCGCCGATATGGTGTCGGAGATACAGGCGCTCAATCCCAAGCCGGCATCAGAGTTCGATGTCGATGTGGCTCAGCCGGTGACACCCGACGTGCTGATGCGCGCGGCGCCGGGAGGTGGGTGGATCATTGAGTTAAATAGCGCCAGCCTGCCCCGCGTACTGGTCAACAATCAATATTACGCGCAGATTCGATCACAGACGCGTTCGAAGGCTGATAAACAATACATCACAGAGCAGTTCCAATCGGCCAATTGGCTGGTGAAGGCCCTGCACCAACGCGCCACGACGATCCTCAAAGTGGCGACTGAACTGGTTCGCCAGCAAAGCAAATTCTTCATGCACGGGGTGCAGCACTTGAAACCACTTGTGCTGAGAGATATCGCCGATGCCATCGAGATGCACGAGAGCACCGTTAGCCGCGTCACATCCAACAAGTTTATGGCCACGCCCCGAGGTATTTTCGAACTCAAATACTTTTTCACGCCGGCGATCGCTTCCAGTGAAGGTGGCGATGCGCATTCCGCGGAAGCCGTCCGTCATCGAATCAAGACCTTGATCGACGCCGAAGCGCCAAAGAAGATCCTTTCCGACGATAAGCTGGTCGCCCTTTTACGGGCAGACGGCGTCGAAATCGCCCGGCGGACCGTGGCGAAATACCGTGAAGCCATGCGCATTCCTTCATCCGTGCAACGCCGACGCGACAAAGCACGATAGGTGGGTTCAAGCTTTGAAAATCCCGTTGGAATTGACCTCATTCAATTAATGGGCTCCTGTATTGACTTGCCCTGCATGCGCAACTAATGTCCTGGCCTCCGTCGGCACACCGGGATATTTGCAGCCGAGAGAGCCAATATTCCAGCTCTTCGAACGCACAACACCGGCGCTGAAACGACATTCCACAGACTAAAACGCTACAGGCAACGGACCGATTAATTCATGGATATCTCCGTCAAAGGAAAGAACCTGGACGTTGGAGATTCTCTCCGCGTTCACGCCACAGACAATCTCACAAGTGTCGTCGGCAAATACTTCAATCACGCAATTGATGCCTCGGTTATTTTCTCACGCGAGGGAAGCGATCTGAAGGCCGATATTTCCGTGCATCCCGGTCCGCGAGGCCTGGTCGTTCAGAGCGCGTCCGCGGGCATTGACGCCTACGGCGCCTTTGACGGTGCACTTGAACGGGTGGCGACGCAGCTCAGGCGTTACAAACGTCGGCTTTCCAACCACCACCAGAAAGCCCGAGATGATGAAGAGCTGTTGTCCGCGCAATATGCGGTCATTCAGCCCGAAACCACCGAAGATGAACCGCACGAAGATCAGCCGCCAATGATCATCGCCGAAATGGAGACGGAAATCGTCACCCTTTCAGTCGGTGAGGCCGTCATGCGCATGGATTTGGCCGATGCGCCGGTGATCATGTTCCGCAACAGCGTCAGCGGTGGCCTCAACGTGGTTTACCGACGCGCGGATGGCAACATCGGTTGGATTGATCCAGCCAACGTCGGCAGCTGATCTACGGACGCACAGGCAAGATAGGTAGAGGCATGGAGATTACCGATCTCATTTCATCGGATACTGTTGTCGCCAATCTCCATGCGACCAGCAAGAAACAGGTGCTGCAGGAGCTCTCTCGTCGTGCGGCCGACATTACCGGCGAGCATGAACGGGCGATTTTCGAGGTTCTGATGGAGCGCGAGCGCCTGGGCACCACGGGCGTCGGCAGCGGCATTGCCATCCCGCACGGAAAGCTGCAATCCCTGGAACGCCTGCACGGGCTTTTTGCCCGACTGGAACAACCGGTGGATTTCCAGGCTATCGATGAACGCCCCGTGGACTTGATCTTCTTGTTATTGGCGCCGGAATCAGCAGGTGCTGATCATTTGAAGGCCTTGGCCCGCGTATCCAGGGTGCTCCGTGATGGCAAGGTTTGCGAAAAACTGCGCGGCACTGATACGTCCGAAGCGCTATTTGCGATCCTCACGGAAAAAATGGAAACTGAAGCCGCCTAAAAGTGCTTGAGACGGTATCTCGCGATGCCCGTCATTCTTCACCGAGAAATTTTATTGCACGTATACCGGCGCCAGGCCGTTCTGTACGACCATCGCCGCTGCCAGTTCATAACTGCCCGCCGCTGCCAGACCTTCGCCGTCGGCGGCGTGAATCACGTGCAGGGATTTGCCCTCGACCATCTCTATCTTGATGTAGGCGATTTCATCCATGCCCCATTGGGCAAAGTCTTGAGGGGCTTGCGGAAAATAAGGGGAGTGGGATTGAAGCGTATGATGCATAGGGAAACTCCTGTATAGAGCTTTCGCGAGGCGACAAGCCGCTTTCGGATTTCAGTTGATTACTCGGCGTCGACGTCGATGGTCTTACGCGCGCCCGTATTTCCGGGGCCGTAGCCTTTTTCGATCTTGATGGTCCGCACCTCGGGTTCCGGCACAATGCGCTCCAAGTCGATGTGCAACAGGCCGTTATCCAATCCCGCACCCGAAACTTCGATGCCTTCAGCCAGAACAAAGGCCCGCTGAAACTGTCGAGCGGCAATGCCACGGTGGATGAACAATCGTTCTGCGTCCGCCGCATCATCTTGTTTGCCGCGGATGATCAATTGATTGTCTTCGGTGGTCACATGCAGGTCATCCATCGAAAACCCGGCCACCGCCAAGGTAATACGGAGCCCGTACTCACTGGTTTGTTCGATATTGTAAGGTGGGTAACCTTCTGCGGATGCGCGCGAGGCACGGTCCAGCATCTGTTCCAGGTGGTCGAAACCCAACAGCAATGGACTGTTGAAAGCGGACATACGCGACATAATCTGTGTCTCCTCAGTCGATGAGCGAGCTTGTCATCGGCCTCCCTCCGGGGAGCGCCGTTGAACGCCGACCGCAAGCGCATCGTCGTTCATGACCTTAATTTGGTTGAATTCCCACGCCTGTCAAGGCGCGCCACCCAATGACATGAGTGCCTATTTTTGTTTTTCCTTGGCCTTTTCCGCGGCTGCCTTCAACTTTTCTTCAATTTCCTTGATGCCGCGGCAGCCGTTGACGGTGGCGAACGGGAGGCGTGATATGCCGCCACCTCGGCCCAGATTGACCATGCCCGGCTCAACGTGCACGCCCTTGATCTTTTCCTTCTCGAGCACCTTGTTGATGATCGGGACGAATTGATCCGCAAGGCCATCGAGTTGCATTTTGTTGGACTGGGTTTGGATCGGATTGCGCGACAACAGGCGCAGAATCGCATCCCGGATACGCGGCACGTTTCTGCAAATATTTCCAACGGCCTCTCGGTGCACCGGTTCCAGAAATACCGTAATGACACTGGTCGAGGTATGGGGGTGGTTGATCGGCACCATCATCGGCGACATTTGGACGTGGCTGGGCAGCGCAAATTTTTCCCGTAGCGATTGCTCTTTCTTTTTGCCCTCGGCTGCATTCGCCTGCAGATTGGCCGCCACGACGCCAAGAAGGACAAAAAAGATCAAAACCGTTCGACGCATGCGGACACACACCCTCTGTATACCGTTCAAGCTGAGAGCATCCTAGCGCCGAAGGCTGTCAACAAACTTGCAAGATTGTTAGGCCACCAATCCTTGCCCATTCGCCCACTCCTGGGCGTCATCAAGAGTTTTGGCAAAACGCTCCAGCAATTCTCCGATTTCATCGTCGGTAATGACCAACGGCGGACAAAAACCGACAGCGTCGCCCATGGCGCGGATGATCAGGCCATTCTTTTCGGCCAGTGCCTGGACCGTGGGGCCCACCTTATCGCCGGGCTGGAAAGGCACCGCCTTTTCCCGGTCCGCCATCAACTCGACGGCACCGATCAAACCAACGCCCCGAACCTCGCCCACTAAAGGGTGGCCGGCGAACTTCCTGAGCCCATCTTGCAAGGTAGGCGCAACCCGCTGCACATGGCCAACGGTGTCGCGTTCTTCATAGATCTTGAGGGTTTCAAGCGCCACAGCCGCCGGCACCGGATGGCCAGAATAGGTGTACCCATGGCCGAAAACACCGACCTCGTCGCTTTTTTCCTTCACACCTTGGTAAATCTTGTCGTTGATAAACACCGCCGAGATCGGCAAATACGATGACGACAGCGCCTTAGCGCAGGTAATCATGTCGGGTTCCAGGTTAAAGGTATCGCAACCCCACATATTCCCAGTCCGCCCGAAGCCGCAGATCACTTCATCGGCAATAAACAAGATATCGTGCTTCTTCAGTACGGCCTGAACCTTCTCGAAATAAGTCGCCGCCGGCAAGATAACGCCGCCAGCGCCCATGACGGGTTCGGCAATGAATGCACCGATGGTTTCCGGACCCTCTTCATCGATCAGTTTTTCGAGGTTCGCCACACAGCGTGAGGCAAACTCTTCCTCGGTCTCACCGTCCTCGCCAAACTTGTAGAAATGTGGGCAATCGGTGCGCAACACACGATCGGTGATCGGCAAATCAAAGGCCTCATGCATGCGCGCAAGCCCTGTCAGGCTCGCCGACGCAATGCCGGTTCCATGGTAGGCATTGGCGCGCGAGATGATCTTTTTCTTGTCCGGCTTGCCGATAGCATTGTGGTAGTACCAAACCATCTTCATGGCCGTATCGACGGCTTCCGAGCCGGAATTCTGGAACACCACTTTCGACATCGGCACCGGTGCGATCTTGATCAGTTTCTCCGCCAGATCGATGGTCGGCATCGCCGTCTTGTGGGCGAATGTATGATAGTAGGGCAGGATTTCCATTTGCCGCCGCGCCGCTTCCACCAAACGCGGCTCATTGAACCCCAGCGATACGGACCACAGCCCCGCCATGCCCTCGATGAACTCATTGCCGGACTCGTCGTAAACTCGCACACCATTGCCGCGCCCAATGATCATGGGGCCTGTTGTTTCGTGCGCCTTCAAGTTGGTCTGGCCATGCAAGTGATATGCGATATCGCGGGCTTCGGGGGAGTTCGGGGTGAAGTTCATGTCACGTATCTCCGTAAATATCCGCGCCCAGGGCAGGCTGCGGGAACGCCGATCAAGATGACGGCTCGCCACGCCCGAAACAACCCCTTTGGCATTCCCCGAAAATACGCTTTTCTGCGGCTTTCGTTGACACGCGGGAAGCTCTGCGCAAGTCTGATCGCCAACCCATGGAAAAAACCAACGCCATCGCGGCGCTCGCCGCCCTTGCCCAGGAATCCCGCCTGGACATTTTCCGTACGCTGGTCGAATACCGGCCTGCCGGATTACCTGTGGGCCGTATCGGCGAACTGCTGGGCCTCCCCGGCGCGACTTTGTCGTTCCACTTAGCTCAATTAAAGCAAGCCGGCTTGGTCAATGTTGAACGCCAAGGCCGGTCGCTGATCTATTCCGCCGATGTCGAGGCGGTCGATCAATTGGCAGCTTACCTGCAGGAAAATTGCTGCTCGCGCGGCGACCTCGACGATACGCTCACCGCAGAAGGATGAGCTAACGGCTGCAATCGGCGCAGCACCCACGGACCTCGACAGTCATGCTGTTGGCGACAAATCCGTCCTTCGCCAATGACGCCCGCAAGGCATCGGCCTCGGTCGGCATGTCATACTCGAAAACCGTGCCACAGGTTTCACATATCGCAAAAGCTGCGGCGTGGGCTGGGGCCGGGGCTTGCGCATGGTCATGCTTGTGGCCGCAGGCGACAAACGCGTTCAAGCTCTCAAGCCGGTGCACCAATCCGACTTCAATAAGCTTTTCCAGTGCGCGATAAACCTGGGCAGGTGCACGCAGGCCACATTCACGCACTTGATCCAGAATCTCATAGGCGCTCAAGGCTCGCCCGGCTTCGCTCAGGCTTTTCAAAACATAGCTCTGGTTGTCGGTCAATTTTACCGCATCAAGCATGGTCCCCCCCTTCCATACCGTGCCGAGTTCGACCCAGCAAACTGAGCAGAAAAACCAACATGGCAGCCACCACGATGGACGGCCCCGAAGGCGTGTCGAACTCAAGTGATCCGAACAAACCGCCGCTCACTGCAATGACACCGGCAAGTGCGGCAAATACAGCCATTTGTTCTGGGGTGCCTGCAAATCGCCGCGCTGCGGCGGCGGGAATGATCAACAGCGAGGTGATCAGCAAAATGCCGATAATCTTCATGGCAATGGCGATCACCGCCGCGACCAATACCATGAACACCAACCGCGCGCGCTCTGGGTTCATGCCTTCAGCCGCAGCCAACTCGGCGTTGACGGTTGCCGCCAGCAACGGCCGCCACGTCCAGAACAACACCGCGCTCACCAATGCACCGCCGCCGTAGACAACGGCGATATCGAGACGCGTCACTGCAAGGATATCACCGAATAGATAACCCATCAGATCGATACGCACCGTTGCCATAACGGAAACCAACACCAATCCCAATGCCAGGGTGGAATGCGACAAAATCCCGAGCAGAGAGTCGGTTGGCAACGCGCCGCGGCGCTGCAGCCCGACCAACGCCAGCGCACCGGCAACGGCAATGACGAACACGCCCAGCATGGTCGGCACATCCAGCAATACGGCCACGGCGACACCCAACAGCGCCGAGTGTGCCATTGTATCGCCGAAATAGGCCATGCGGCGCCAAACAATGAAGCAACCTAACGGCGCCGCGACCACAGAAATGCCAATACCGGCCAGCAAGGCGCGGACGAAAAAATCATCAAGCATGGTGATGTGGCCCTTCTTCATCGCCGGCTTTGGCGTCAAGTGGCACCACCCGGCCATCGGGTAAATGGGCATGATCGTGATGGTGGGTATAGACAGCCAAGGCTTCGGCACCCTTGGCGCCGAACAACTCCTGGTATTCAGGGCTGGCTGCCACTGACTGCGGCGGGCCGGAGCAACAGACATGGCCGTTCAAGCAAACCACCGTATCGGTGCGGCCCATGACGATATGCAGATCGTGTGAAATCAATAAGATGCCGCACCCGTGCACGTCGCGCAGTTCGGCAATCAATTCGTACATGGCGATCTCGCCAGCGAAGTCGACGCCCTGCACCGGTTCGTCCAGCACCAACACGTCGGGTTTGGCAATGATCGCCCGCGCCAGCAGCGCGCGCTGAAACTCGCCGCCTGACAAGGTCTGTACCGGCGCATCAATCAAATGTTCGATCCCAACCTCGGCAAGCGCAGCGGCGGTCTCAGTTTTTCCATACCGCCCGGTCAGCGACATGAGGCGCCAAACCGGCATGGGCAGCGTGTTGGCAATGCTCAACCCTTGCGGCACATATCCGACCCGAATCTCGGCGGCGCGTGAAACGGTTCCTTCATCGGGATTAAGGATACCCAAAACAGTCTTAACCGTGGTGCTCTTGCCGCTGCCGTTCGGGCCGATGAGGGAGACGATTTCTTTTGCCCGCAGCGTCAGATCAATACCCCGAACGAGCCAGCGCGCACCTCGCCGCACGCCGAGGCCACGCGCCTCGATCAATATGCGCCCATCTTGTCCTGCCTGTGTTATCGGTTCGTGCACGAGCGCGTTTCTCCCGGCTTGCATCGCATCATCGCGGCCTCTATAACCGGCCACCATTATGTTATAAAATAACACTGAAGCAGAGGCAATGATCATGCGCTTGAGGCGAATGCACCGGTGGAGCGTTGGTTTACTTGTTACCTTCATCGCACTCGGCACGCTTGCTGAGCACCGTGTCGCAAGGGCCGATGAGGCGCCGCGCGTGGTTGCCACCATCCGGCCATTGCATTCTTTGGCTGCCGGCGTATTGGCGGGCGTCACGACACCTTATCTGCTGATTGATGGCCCTCAGTCACCTCATGCATTTTCTCTCCGCCCAACCGGCGCTGGCCAATTGCAGCGCGCCGATGTCGTGTTCATGGTCGGTGCGGGCTTAGCGCCGGCGCTGACCGACGCCGTAATCCCGCTTGCCCGCAAGGCACAGATAGCTGAACTGGCCAAAGCACATGGGGTGCAGTTACTGACAGTTCGTGATGGCGAGGATGAAAATCATAGGCACGGACATGAGACCGAGCACGGCCACAATGCCGACCATGAGACCGATCCGCATATTTGGCTCGATCCGGAAAACGCCAAGGCGATGGTCGCGGCAATTGTCGAAACCATGCAACGCACCGATCCGCAGAACGCCCTGCGCTATAGGGCAAATGGTGTGGCGCTCCGCCAGCGACTCGATGCGCTAACGCTCGACATCAAGGCACAACTGGCCCCTCTTAAGCACCGACCGTTCATTGTATTCCACGATGCGTTCCAATACTTCGAACAACGGTTCGGCCTTGCCGCCGTCAGCGCTCTCACATCGACGCCGGAAAGTCGGCCCGGTGCATTTCGCGCCAATCATATCCGCCGACGCATCCAAGAACTGGGCAAGGTCTGTGTTTTCAGCGAGCCGGGATTCCAGCCGAAATTGATTAGCGTGCTGACGGAGGGCACATCGGCCCGAACAGCGATTCTCGATCCTCTCGGTATCAATATATCGCCAGGGTTATCATTGTATTTCGACATGATGCGAAAAAATGCCCAGGTTTTGGCGGATTGCCTGAATAAAACTTGATATAAATCAATTTATTCAACAACGAATAAATCGCAAATCGCCAATGAAAAATGATTGCCCTGCATTCTCCTTTATGTAGAATACAAAGTATCGATCATTTTGACCGGGAAATTGACATATGCCACATCCTACAGATGTACACGTCGGCCAGCGGGTTCGCGAAGCGCGTTTGGCCAAAGGTATGACCCAGACCGATCTGGGCAACGCGCTGGGAATCAGCTTCCAGCAGGTGCAAAAATATGAAAAAGGGACCAACCGGGTCGGCTCCAGCCGGCTTTGGGAAATCTGCAAAGTGCTGGACCAGCCGATCACCTTCTTCTTCGAAGGCCTCAGCCGCGGCGCCGCGAGCGATCCGGAACCAGCCCTCAGTTCTCGCGCCATCAAGCTGGCCAAGGAAATCGACGAGATTTCCGACGACAACGTCAAAACGCACTTCCTGCGCTTGGTCCGTTCTTACGCCAAATCGGCCTAAGTCCTACCACCCGCAGGCGGCTAGCCCCTTCGGCAGGAGAGGCCTAAAGCCACGTTAAGCGCTCGGCTGCACCGGGGTTACTCACCTCGGAACGCAGCCGGGCGTTTTTCAACGAAAGCCGCAACACCTTCTTTGGCGTCAAAACTTTCTCGAATATCGCATTGTACTTCCAGTTCGCGGCGGCATTGTGCCTCGAAGGATTGATGCTCGCCTTCGTCAACCATGGCCCGCGCCGCCGCCAATGCGCGCGTCGGCCCCTTGGCCAATCTGGCGGCCAGTTCCGTCGCCGAGCGCAACAATTGCGCGTCCTCGTGGCAAGCATTGATCAATCCCCATTCAAGCGCCTGCTCAGCGGGCAACGGATCATTGGTCATCATCATCTGCAAGGCCCGCGCGCGCCCCACGGCGCGCGGCACCAAATAGGTGGACCCACAATCAGGAATCAGACCGATACGGCTGAACACCTGGATGAATTTTGCCGATTGTCCCGCCAAAATGATGTCGCCCGCCAACGCCAAAGCGCAGCCGCCGCCGGCCGCCGTCCCGTTGATGGCCATGACAACCGGCACCCGTGACGTCCGAATCATTTGGATGGCGCGGATATAAGCATCCATTACCTCTTGCACCAAGTCACTACCATCGGGCAAACGGTCGCGCAGGTCCTGGCCTGAACAAAAGCCGCGCCCGGCGCCGGTAAACACCAGCGCGCGGATTTGCTTGTCGTTTTCTATTTGCGTCAAGGCGTCCTGCACCTCGTACATCATGGCAAAAGTCAGCGCGTTCAGGGTTTGCGGGCGATTCAATGTCAGTGTCGCAACACCGTCATCGATCTCGAACAGAATTTCATTATACATGGACGCCTCCTCAACTCGGCCGGCTGACGCCGGCATTGAACAACGCCTCGATCTCCGCTTCCGAATAGCCGGCTTCCGCCAAAATCTCGGCACTTTGCTGTCCCAGTGCCGGCGGCATGTCACGGATCGTCGATGGCGTTTTTGAAAATCTAAGCGGCGGGTCGGTGAAGCGGAGCTTGCCTTCCGTCGGATGATCGATGTCGTGCCAAAATCCGGTGGCGTTGAGTTGCTCCTCGTCCAACAGGTCTTCCTTGGCGTAGACCTCCATCACCGGGATGCCGGCGGCGTTGAGATCGAGGAGCCAATCGGCCGTGGTGCGGGTGACAACAATTTCCGACAACAGGCCGTATACGGCCTCCGAGTTGGTGACCCGCGCATTGTGGGTGGCGAAAACCGGGTCTTGCATCATTTCTTCGCGCCCGGCGATGCGGAAAAAATCGCTCCAGTTCTTATCTGTATAAGGCAGCACCGTGAGATAACCGCCGTCCTTGGTTTCGTACGGCCGCCGCTCGATGTTCATGACGCGCTCATAACCCATCTGCGCGATCGGCGGATCAAAGGTCGCGCCGTACAGATGCTCGACCATCATGAAATCCACCAAGGTTTCATACATCGGCACTTCCACCGCTTGGCCGCCGCCGCCGCGCTCACGGTGCACGACCGCCGACAGGATGGCTGATAAAACGGCGTAGGCCGAAACCTTATCGGCGATCAGCGTCGGCACGTAGCGCGGTTGATCGGAGATCAAGGTCATCAAGTCGGTATAGCCCGCCGCCGTTTGAATGACGTCGTCATAGGCCGGCTTGTCCGCCATCGGACCGTCGGCACGGAAACCATACGCGCCGCAATAGATCAGGTCCGGGTGATCATCTTTGAACGACTCGTAGCCCAAACCGAACTTGTTCATCACCTTCGGGCGCAGGTTGTGCATGAACACATCCGCCGTGGCGATCAACTTCCTCAGCGCCATCAGACCGTCAGGCTTTGTCAGGTCCAATACGACGGACCGCTTGTTTCTGTTGGTGGTCAAAAATACCGCCGCCATGCCTTTGTTGCGACCCGGCCCCATGCCGCGCGCGATATCTCCCGTGGGCGTCTCCACTTTGATCACGTCGGCACCCATGTCGCCCAGCATTTGCGCCGCCCAAGGCCCCATGATCACGGTGGTGAGATCCACCACCCGAAGCCCATCCAGTGTTCCACCCATCATCTTATCCTCTCGCTTTGATTTGTTCGGCTAAGTCGAGCAGATTTCTGGCCTGCTTCAAGTGCGGCATGTCGAGCATCATCCCATCCAGCCCAACAGCGCCAAGGCCTGGGTTCTGCTCAAAAACGTCGACCACACGCTGGGCGTGGGCAACCTCTTCGTCGGATGGCGTAAAGGCGCGGTTGATCACTTCCGACTGCGCCGGATGGATGGCAATCTTGCCCACGTACCCAGAGCGCCGGTCGCGCAGGCAGTCGGCTTCCAGGCCATCCAAATCACGATAGTTCACATGGACCACGCCGACCGGTTGCACATCGATGGCGCGCGATGCCGCTAAACATAGCGAGCGAGCCATCAAAAACGGATCGTCGTAGTCACCGGTGACAGGGTGGCGGTTGTCGCTGGCGCCCAGTGAAGCAGCTAGGTCTTCCGCCCCCCAGGTCATGGCGACTAGGCGCTCGGTGATGTTTTCCAAATAGGTATGGAACGTCAGCAGCGACGCGCCGGTCTCGGTCGCCACACTGAGGATTTTGGTGGAGCCCGGCACCAACCCTTCACGCACCTCCAAGATATCCAGGTAATCCGCTAGTTTGTTCACTTCCGCCGCCGAATAAACCTTCGGCAGCACGATGCCGTCGGGCGCGCCTGATATCACCGCAGCCAAGTCCGGCAGCGAAAGTGGCGAATCTAGTGGATTAATCCGCACCCAAAGCTGTTGCCTGGAGCGTTCTGTGTTGGCTTTCAAGTACGCCTGCACCATCTCGCGCGCGATTTCCTGGCGGTCGTCGGAGACGGCGTCTTCCAAATCCAAGATCAAGGCGTCGGCGGGATTTCCCAGGCCTTTCTCGAGCTTGCGTTCGCTGTCACCGGGCACGAACAACCACGAACGGACAATCATGCTTCGCGCTTCTTCATCAAGCCGGTGCGCACGCAGTAGGCAACTTCCTCGTCACGCTGGTTATAGGCGGAATGCTCGAAGGTCACGATGCCGGTCTCGGGGCGTGATTTGCTTTCGCGCTTTTCTATGATGCGGGTCACGACGCGCAGCGTATCGCCATGGAACACGGGGTTCTTGAACCGAATATCAGTCATCCCAAGATTGCCCAGCGTGGTGCCAAGGGTTGTCTCGGAAACCGTCACACCGATCATCAGGCCCAACGTGAACAGGCTGTTCACCAGCCGCTGGCCGTACATGGTTTTCTTGGAAAATTCCTCGTCCAAATGCAGTGGCTGCGGGTTGTGGGTCATGGCGCAGAACATGATGTTGTCCATCTCCGTGACCGTGCGGGTGAGCGCATGGTTGAATTCCATGCCTGGCTCGAATTCTTCAAAATATAGACCTGACATCACTGGTTTCCTCTCTGGTCGTTCTAAATTTCAGGTTTTGCCGTCGTGCCGGCTTGCAGCAGTGTGTTGATTTGATCTTCACCGTACCCCAGCTCGCCCAACACCTCGATACTGTGCTCGCCCAACCGAGGCGCGGGACCGGAAGCGCCGGGCTGTGTTGCCGACCATGTCGTCGGATGCGCCATATCGCGGATACGGCCTTCGCTTGGGTGCTCAAGGGATGTGAAAAAGTCCGTTGCCTGCAAATGCGGGTCGGCCAGCAGCGATTCCAGCGTGTGTAACGGCATGGCCGGCACATCGGCCGCATCAAATAGCGCCAGCCAATTGTCGGTCGGGCGCGTGGCCAGCAACTCGGCCAAGTCCGCATAGATAGCGTGGATATTCTCCGTCCGCGCCGACATGGACGCATAGCGCGGGTCGCTCTCAAAATCGCGCTCACCATTCAGGGCGCGGGAAAATGCCCGCCAATGTGCATCCGTATAGGGCATCACGCAAATGTAGCCGTCTTGAGTGGCATAGGGGCGGCGGTCGGGGTTGAGCATGCGCGGATAGCCGGGCGGGCCGATTGGCGGGTCGAATGTCTCACCGGCCATATGGTCGGCAAGCACGAAGCTGGCCATCATCTCAAACATCGGCAGATCAATCCGCTGGCCCTCGCCGGTGCGCAGTTGATGATAGAGCGCTGCGTTGATTTGCCCCACGGCCCAAAGCGCCACACCCCGATCGACAATGGCCGTCGGCGCATAGACGGGCTCGCGGCCATCGGCCATATGGGCCAACCACGGCACCGCCACCGCACCTTGGATCAAATCATCGAAGGCGGGCTTCCCGGCGTAAGGGCCGTCTTCGCCGTAACCGAACAGCCCGGCATAGATCAATTTCGGATTGAGGGCGCTACAGGTCTCATACGATAGGCCCAACCGCGCCATCACGTCGGGGCGGCGGTTATAGACCATAACGTCGGCGCCTTGGATCAACGCCTTAACGGCTTCCAGGCCGTCTGAGGTTTTCGCATCCAACACGATAGAGCGCTTCGAGCGGTTGCAATTGAGAAAAATCGCCCCCATACCGGGGTTGCGGAACGGCCCGATGTTGCGCACCGGATCCCCCCCCGGCGCTTCAACTTTAATTACATCGGCGCCGAGATCACCCAAGACCTGCGTCGCATAGGGTGCCATCAGCATGTTGGAGAAATCGACGATCTTGACGCCGTCGAGGGGCCGGGTGGGGGCAGATATCATCTCGCGCACCTAATAGGATTTCGGCAGGCCCAAGGCCTTTTCGGCTAGGTAGCTAAGCATCAGTTGCGGGCTTACCGGTGCGATGCGGTGTATCAGGCTTTCACGCAGATATCGCTCAACATGAAATTCCTTGGCGTAGCCCATGCCGCCGTGAGTCATGACGGCGTTGGTGCAGGCCTTGAAGGCGGCTTCGGCGGCCAGGTACTTGGCGGCGTTGGCCTGTAAGCCGCATTCCTCGCCGCGGTCATAAAGCTCAGCGGCGCGAAACGCCATCAGGTTGGCGGCTTCAAGCTCCGCCCACGATTCCGCCAACGGGTGCTGGACCCCTTGGTTTTGGCCGATGGGCCGATCAAACACCACGCGCTCGCGGGCATAGTTGGCGGCGCGCTGTAACGCACATCGCCCGAGCCCGACCATGGAGGCGGCAATAAAAATCCGCTCGGCATTGAGGCCATGCAACAGATAACGGAAGCCTTTACCCTCTTCTCCGATCAGGTGCTCCTTCGGCACCGGCATGTCGTCGAAAAATATCTGGTTCGAATCGACGCACTTGCGGCCCATTTTCTTAATCTCGCGAATCTCCGCATAATCGCGGTTCAGATCCGTATAAAATAACGACAAGCCATCGATGGGCTTTTTCGTTTCTGAGATGTCCTTGGTGCGCGCGATCAGCAAAATCTTATTGGCGACTTGGGCGGTGGATATCCATATTTTCTCACCCTTGATGATGTAGTGATCACCCTTGAGCGTGGCGCGGGTTTTGAGCCGCGTGGTGTCCAAGCCCGTGTTGGGCTCGGTGACGCCGAAGCACGCAATGTCTTCACGCTTGATCACCGGCGGCAGGAACTGCCGCTTTTGTTCATCGGTGCCGAACACCACCACAGGGTTCATACCGAAGATGCCGATGGAAATGGCGGCGAACCCAGCGTTGCCGGCACCTGATTCGGTGATTGTTTGCACCATCACGGCGCAATCCTTGATGCCGAGCCCGGCGCCGCCGTACTCCTCTGGCATGGCAATGCCCATATAGCCTGCATCTGAGATGGCACGGCAGAAATCCTCGGGAAATTCACCATCCTCGTCGCGCTCCAGCCAGTACTGATCGTCGAATTTGGCACAAATTTTCGCCATGTTGTCGCGGATTTGCAGCTGTTCGGGGGTGTAGTCGATGCTCACGTGTTTCTCTCCTTTATATCTTCCAACGGCGCGCCGCCAATCAACCGCGTACATGCGGCGGCGGCGGCCCTGACATGGATTTCATTTTCGGCGGCGTTGGCCCGCATGCGATCTGACGGGCCGGCAATCATCACGCCGGCAACGACAGCACCGTCACCGGAAAACACCGGCCCAGCCACACCCGACGCGCCGGCCACTCTTTCGTTGTCCGTCGTGGCGATACCTGAGCTGCGGATACCCTTCATTTCCGACATGAGACCGGCTGCCGTCGTAATGGTCGTTTCCGTGAATTGCTGACGCTTGGTGTCTTTAAAATAGCGCTTTAAACGACTTGTTTCGAAGTACGCCAACAGCACCTTACCCATTGCCGTACAATAGAGGTCTCGGCGTTCGCCCACGGTGACGGCATAACGGATCGGATTGTCGCTTTCCACTTTGTCCAGATAGGTCACGAGTTCCATGTCAGGAGCGACAGCGCCCAGCACCGCCGTTTCACCGGTTGCCTGCATCAAGTCCGCCAGTATCGGGCGCGCCACCATGGTCAATTCACGCCCGGCAACGACACGCGTCGCCAACGAGACGAAGCGCGGCCCCAGGCTATAACGGCCATCACGGTCTCGGACCAAGCATCCTTCTGCAATCAGCCCTGCCAACAACCCCACAAGGCTGGTTTTCGGCGCGCCAGCCTGGGCCGCGAGCTCCGACAAAGTGGCCCCTTTTGGCACGGCAACCAGAATTTCCAGAACCGCGAAGATACGGCTCACTGATTGAGGCGCACCTCGGGGCACGGAAACATGAGAACCTGCAGCAGCAACGGAATTACGCATATTCGTATACTGGACGAATATGCGTAATTCATGCAAGTGAAAAACAGCTTTGGCCCAATGCACAAAAAAACCGCCCAAAAAGAGCGGTTTTAAAAAATTGGTGGAGCCGATCGGGATCGAACCGACGACCTCCACGTTGCGAACGTGGCGCTCTCCCAACTGAGCTACGGCCCCGACTTGGGTAATCCGGCCAAAGGTTGGTGCCCCCGGCGAAATCGGGCGGATAATGTGGTTGAACCTTGGTGTTGTCAAGCGTGCGAGGCAGCCCTTGCGAACGGGGCTGTCGAGAACTACGTTAACTTCGGTTTTGAACAATCCCTAGGGAAACATCGGTCTGCCATGAGCGTCATTTTCGGCCCCTTGCTGCAAGTTATCCTGATCGCCATCGAACTCTATATGTGGATCGTCATTATCGGCGTCGTCATGAGCTGGCTTGTGGCCTTCAATGTGATCAACACGTCGAACCGCTTCGTCTACATGGTCGGCGATTTCTGCCATCGCGCCACCGAGCCACTTTTGGGGCCAATCCGCCGTGCACTCCCGAACCTGGGCGGCATGGATCTCTCGCCCATGGTGCTGATCTTGGGAATGATCTTTATCCGCGGCGTGGTCGCCAATCTGTATCTCAGGTTTGTCTAAGGCATCTCTTCCGTTCCGCCAGACCGCCGACGGCATCGCCGCCCACATCCGCCTGACACCAAAAGCCTCGAAAAACGCCATCAATGGTCTCGACCGACTGGCCGACGGAGCCGTTGTTCTCAAGGTTTCAGTCACTGCCGTGCCGGAGAAGGGCAAGGCCAACAAGGCGCTCTTGAAACTGCTATCGAAAACCTGGGGGGTGGGCATGCGTAGCCTACGCTTGATCAAGGGCACCAAGGACCGTAACAAGACTGTCTTGGTCGACGATGCGGACGGCCAGACATTTCAGATTTTGTGCGATTGGGCGCAAACACTCGAATAGCCATCTCAAATAGCCAACAGGGGAACAGGCATGAGTACCGACAACATCATCGACGGAAAAGCTTTCGCCGCAGGCTTGCGCGAGCGCGTTGGCAGCGAAGCCGCACAGATAAAACAGGCTCACGGATTGGTGCCGGGCCTGGCCGTGGTGCTGGTGGGTGATGATCCGGCCAGCGCTGTCTACGTGCGTAACAAAGGCGAGCAGACGCGCGAAGCTGGCATGCAGTCGTTCGAGCACCGCCTCGCCGCCGACACGCCGGAAGCCAACGTGCTGGCCCTGGTGGCGCAACTCAATACCGATGACGCTGTGCACGGCATTTTGGTGCAGTTGCCGCTGCCCGATCAGATCGACGAACAAAAAGTGCTGTCCGCCATCAATCCTGACAAAGATGTCGATGGCTTTCATGTCACCAATGTCGGCCGATTATGGACCGGCGGCGACGCGCTGGTGCCTTGCACGCCCTACGGCTGCATTTTGATGCTGAAAGATCGATTGGGTGATTTGAGCGGCAAGCGCGCCATTGTAGTCGGTCGCTCCAATATTGTCGGCAAACCCATGGCGGCGTTGCTTTTGGCGGAAAGCTGCACCGTTACCATTGCGCATTCCCGCACCAAGGATTTGGCGCAGCGTTGTCGCGAATCCGACATCGTGATCGCCGCCGTCGGGCGACCAGAGATGATCAAGGGTGATTGGGTTTCGCCGGGGGCCACCGTGATTGATGTGGGGATCAACCGCGTCGATGCACCGGAAAAAGGCCTGAAAGAAGACGGTTCGCCAAAGACCAAGTTGGTCGGCGACGTCGATTTTTCCGAGGCCGCCGAAGTGGCCGGCGCCATTACGCCGGTGCCGGGCGGCGTCGGCCCGATGACCATCGCGTGCCTGTTGCGCAATACGCTGGTCGCAGCCTGCCGCCAAAATGGCATTGAGCCGCCTGCGATCTAACACCAGCCAATCACCGAACGGCGTTGCCACCGATTCCCCGCATGTGACATCATGGTGGGCCATGCGTGAACTGTTCCAAAGATTGGCCGCCCGGCCCGGCATCACCGCCGAGCTGATGCTGGCGTCGTTCTTCGCCAATCTGTTGGCGTTGGCGTCACCGCTGTTTGTAATCCAGGTGCTGAACCGCTACGTCAGCTACGGCGTCGATGCGACGCTCATTACCCTTACCGCCGGTGTCGTCGCGGCGATTGCGCTGGAGACCGGTTTTCGACAGGCCCGGTTGATGCTCTCGGCCTCGGCGCTGGAAGACCGCGACCGCGATCGTGCGGTGGGCGCCTTCGGCATGCTGACCGCGGCCAAAACTCAAGCCTTGGAACAATGGCCCGCCGGCCAGCGGCGCGAAGCGGTGCGCGGCCTCGATGCGGTGGAGAGCGCCTTCAATCCCCCCAACATCGGTGCCGTTATGGACGTACCATTCGCCCTAGTATTTGTGGCCGCATTGGCACTGTTGAACATCTATCTGGGGCTGGTGGCGATGGCGTTTATCGTTGCCGCATTCGCCTTCAGCCTGTTCTCACAAGCCCGTCTCAAGGGCCCCATGCAGCAATTGTCCCAGACCGCCGGTATCGGCAATACGTTGCTCGCTACCGCCGATCGTGCCGCCGACACCATTCGCGCATTCGGCGGGCAAGGCCCAGTGATGGCTTCGTGGCAGCAATATGTCGGCCAAGCGCAAGCCCTGCGCCAGCGGGTCAGCCGCATGCAGGGCGCGGGGCAAACCCTGACGCAAAGCCTGCAAGCACTTATGGGGGTTGCGATTATTTCCATCGGCGCGACGCTGGTTGTTTCCGGCAACCTGGATGTGGGCACACTTATCGGCGCCAATATTTTAGCGGGGCGAGGCCTCGGGCCGACACTGCGATTGGCGCAACTGACACAGTCCTTCGCCAAAGCGGAACAGTCCTTGGCCGACGCACGTAAGTTGGCAGAACTGCCAACCGAACCCGACACCGGCACGGCGTTGAACACCTATTCCGGTGCACTGGAACTTCGAGACACCGGCTTCGCCTATCCCGAAGCCCCCGCACCGTTATTCGAATCGCTCAGCCTCAACCTGGCGCCGGGATCGGTGCTGGTGGTTCGCGGGCGCAATGGGGCCGGCAAAACAACCTTGCTGCGCATGCTATCGGGCCTGATCGAACCGAGCCGCGGCCAAGTGCTGGGTGATGGCGTCGACCTGCGCCAAATGGCGCCCGGATGGTGGCGCCGCCAGATCGCCTACCTGCCGCAAGAGCCTACATTTTTGAATGCATCGGTCGCCGACAATTTGCTGGCCGCCAACCCGGATATCGGCGAAGACGGCGTCAACCATGTCATTCGCGAGGCCGGACTCGGTGCCTTCATCGACGAGAGCGCCCAGGGCCTCGACACCCCCATTACCGACAACGGCGGCACCCTGGCGCTCGGCATCCGCCGCCGCCTAGCCTTGGCACGTGCCCTTGCCAATACTCTGGGAGATGGCGGCCGCTTGGTGCTTTTCGACGAACCAACGGAAGGCTTGGACAAAGAAGGAGCCGCCGCGGTCTATGCCGCGCTCAAACGCCTGGCTGAAGAACGTCGCACCCTTGTGTTGGTCACCAATGATCCGGTGATCTTGAAGGGCGCGCGCGTGGTGCTTGACCTCAACACCAAGCCCGCACCCCAACTGGTTTCCGTGGTCACGTCGGAGCACGCATCATGACTGCGCCAATGCGCCGAAATTTAGGCACCCACTTGTTCCTGTTTTGCTGTGTCGCGATGGTTGGCGCGTTCCTGACCTGGGCCAGTTACGGCATGCTAGACGTAGTCAGCTTGGCGACCGGTGATGTGGTGCCGGCGGGGCAAGTGAAGGCGGTGCAACACTTGGAAGGCGGCATCGTGCGCGAAATTCTGGTGCGCGAAGGCGACAAGGTGACGGAAAACCAGCCGCTGGTGCGCCTCGAGCCCCTGCGCACCCGCACCGAGGTGGCGGAAGTGAACATCCGGCTGCGCGCCCTGGAGGTCGCTATCAAACGGCTCGAGGCTGAAGCCACGGGTGCCGCCAAACCCGAATTCCCGCAAGCGCTGATCGACGCAGAGCCCGACTTGGCACGCCAAGCCATGGACCTGTTCGAAATCCGCCAGCAGCGGGTGATGAATCAAATCCAATCGCAAGAACACCTGATTGAACAACGCCGCCAGGAAATCAAGGAAGTCCAAGCACGGCTCAAAAACAACGCCAACTCCCTCAATCTGCTGGGCGAACAGTTGAAGATCAGCCAACGATTGTTGAAACTCAATCTCTCCAACCGCATGAACCACCTGAACTTGCTGAAAGAAGAATCGGAACTGAGAGGCCGGCTTGAAGAAGACCGCGCCATCTTGCCCCGCGCACGAGCCGCGCAAGCCGCGGCACGGTCACAACTGGCAGCGGTGAAGAACGGCTTTCAAGAAGAAGCCCGCAAAGAACTTTCCGAAGTGCGGCGCACCACGAAAGAGCTCTCTGAGCGCCGCCGCAAGTTTGAGGATTCTCTTGCCCGCACGGTGTTGCGCGCGCCCGTGGATGGCACCGTAAAAACTCTTTACGTGGTCACCGTCGGCGGTGTTGTGCCGGCGGGCGGCACGGTATTGGACATTGTGCCGGGCGATGATGCGCTATTGATCGAGGCCAAACTGCCGACACAGGATATCGGTTTCGTGCGGATCGGGCAGGAAGCGCAAATTCAACTGGCTTCCGCCGAGGCGGTGCGATTTGGGGTTCTGCTGGGCAAAGTGACCCATGTCAGCCCCGACACCATCGTCACCCGAGACGGTGTACCGTTCTACAAAGTGCGGATCGAAACCGAGCGCGCCTACTTCCAACACGGCGACATCAAACATCATTTATCGCCTGGCATGCAGGTACAGGCTTCCATCCGCACCGGCACGCGCACGGTGATGCGCTATCTGCTGGACCCGTATCTGCGCTCGTTCGGCAAAGCGATGCAGGAAAGATGATCATCGAGCTGGACGGTTTTTCCTACAAATCGCCGCTCAAAGATGACAGATTAGGAACCAACGAAGGTTAAATTGGACAAATCATGGCGTGGTTTAAGAAAAGCGGCGACGATAAGAAGGACGGTGCCAAGCAGCGCCAGCACGACCGCGTTCAATGCGACGGCGAAGTTCTGACGTTGATTACCGAGTCGGGCTCGGACGGCCTGTCGTTCGAATTGCTGGATGTATCGCTGGGTGGTTTCGCCATTACTGGGTATGAAGGCCCGCTTCACGGTAATCAGTATTTCGAGTTCCGCTTCAATGGTGAATTGGGCAGCGGCGAGGTTACCATCGAAGGCTTTGCCAACGTGGTGCGGGTCAAGAACGGCATGCTGGCGGCTAAATTTACGCCACAGCCCAAGATCAAAGCGTTTTTCCGCAACTATATCGATCTCAAATAGAGCCTACTTCTTCTCCTCGCGCGGCTTATATTTGAGCTCGGGCGGTTGCTCCGACTCGAACGCGCCGATGAGTTGCAGGTCGAGACGGAATGACGGCTCGTTAAAGGGATGACGAGCATCGGTGAACAATCCCGTATCATTTTTCAACATAATGATCTCGCGCAGCGCGCGGATGGTGTTTCGGCTCATTTCAAACGCGGCGACGAATTTATCTAAAATCGTACGCTCGCCCGACGCCACTTGCCCATCAACCAACATGGCGTCGTAAAGATTGATGATCAGTGATGCTTTCTGCGCCGGCGTCACTTTCTCCTTAATGTCATCGATAAACCGCTCTACCGGCACCAGTGAGGCATGGTTGAAAGCATCGTCCATCAAACCGCGAAGTTGGTGGTTGGTGATGTCGCCACGGGCCACGTGCTTGCCCAACACGGTCAGCATCTTGGCTTTTTCCTCAACCGTGGTGCGGTTGTCGGCATCGACCACATAGGCCAGCGCGCGGGCCAGCACCAGCAAGCCCGATGCCCCTGAACCCTGTTCTCCGTTACTCACTGGCTGCTCTCCCCTTCACCGATGCCGCGATCAATACAAAACCCGCCGCGCATCAATTGAAATGGAGGATATCTCATATTGCTCTTCTTCGCATTTGAATCCTGCATCTGCGGGCACGCGCTCCATGGCAGATGCCGTCACCAAGATTTCGCCGGCTGTGGCAATATCCTCACCCAGCTTGCTGGCCGTGTTGACCGCCGCGCCGAAATAGTCGTGCTCATCATTGGTCACCTGCAATATCCGACCGTAGTCGATACCGGTGGAGATGTAGATGTTGAGGTCGTCTGTGGTCATCAGGTTCATGGCATCAAAGGCGATGTTGATGGAAACCGTCGAGCGGATGGCTTCGAGCACGTCAGGAAATGCAGCGAAGCAGTTGTCGGCTTCGAACTTCACCACCTGACCGCCAAATCGTTCAATAATCGGTTTCACGACAATCTGCATATGCCGCACCATCGAAAGATAATGCACGATGCCGTGCTTCTCGGTCAGACGTGAAAAGCCCGACATATCGTGGATACAGACCGCCGTTTCAACGCCATAAGACTCCCAGACCTTGGCCTCGATGATCTTTCGCTCGTCGTCCAAGTCCGAGCGGGCATAGGCTTCCATAAAATCGAAAAATTCTGACATTTGGTATCTCTTGTTTTAGGTTTTTGTGAGTTCGCCGTTCAGTCGTAAATGAAGTCGCGCGCATCGACATCCAGAGCGCTTATGGTTTCCGCGTCGAGCCCCAGAAGTGCGCAGACCTGATCCATTTCCTGGGCTTCGGTGTGGTCTACGGTGCCGTCGGCGCGGATCACGGTAGCACAAACGGCAGCGACCAAAGCGGCCTGTTCGGGATCGTCCTTGACCGCCGCAATGGCATCGCGCGCCTCGGCACGACCGGCGTCACCGTCTTTTTCAATGGCGCCGATAAAATCAGAATACATCCCCGTACCATCGCCGGTTCTATAGAGTTTCAGGTCTTCAAGGGTTTTTAGCAGCGCTTTCAGCGTAGCATCTTCGCGCAAGTCGCGCTTGCCGTCGGCCATGGCCAGAAGTGCCGCAGCCGCCATCGAGGCTTTGAAAACGCCGTACTTTTCCGCCCGGGTTTTGTTCTTCTTGTGATGCGAAATCACCATATCGAAAAATCCAGCCACCGGTGCCTCCTGCCCTTGGGTAATACATCGGCACACATGCTAGCAAACGCATCCCCGAGTAACCACCCTAGGGTTTGTCAGGCGTCGAAAATCAAACACAGACTCCCAATGGCTGAAGAAATTTGGCATACCGTGATGAGGTCAGATTCACTTCGTCAAATTCTCATCACAGGGAACACATCATGCCTTCCACTGCTTTCGACGAGACCACCAAGGGCGTCTATGTCATCGCCGCAACACCGTTCACCGAAACTGGCGCCGTGGATGGCGCCAGCGTCGACAGCCTGACGGACTTTTACCTGGGCCAGGGCGTGCATGGCATGACGGTGCTGGGTGTCATGGGCGAGGCGCCGAAGTTGACCGATTCGGAGCAAACAGCCCTGATGCAGCGCTATATCCGCCGCGTGGACGGCCGCGTACCGGTTATCGTCGGTGTTTCCAATCCCGGCATCGATAATCTGGCCAATCTGGCGAAAGCGTCCATGGATGCCGGTGCCGATGGCGTCATGATCGCCGGTATCAGTGGGTTAAAGACCGATGAGCAGGTGCTTGGATACTTCGACAAGGTGATGGCAAAACTCGATGACGACACGTCCGTCTGCCTGCAGGACTACCCGCCGACCACCACGGTGTATATGTCCAACACCGTGATCAATACCCTGATTGCCGACCATCCGCGCATCAAAATGTTCAAACACGAAGACTGCCCCGGCCACCGAAAGCTGTCAGCTATCCGCAATGCTCCCGAAACCCAAGGCTTGCGGCGGGTCTCTATCCTGACTGGAAATGGCGGGCTCTATGTGCCGCAGGAAATGCGGCGCGGCGCCGACGGCATCATGACCGGCTTCGCGTTTATCGGGGCTTTGGTGAAAGTCTATGAGCTGTTCGCCGCCGGAGACCTGGAAGCGGCTGAAGATCTGTTTGATCTTTATCTGCCGCTGATCCGCCATGAACAGCAGTTCGGCTTCGGCCTGGCCCTGAGAAAAGAGACATTGCGTCGGTTCGGCGCTCTCGCCTATCCCGCCGCCCGCGCGCCGGGTCCGGCCATGGACGCCGACGACATGACGGAACTCGACTGCCTGTTTGCGCGGCTGAAAACAAAGCTTCTGGCTGCTGGCGAGGATATTCCACATGGCATCTAATCTCACCACATCCGATCCGACCGTCCGCCTCGCCGTCGACATTGGCGGCACTTTCACCGACGTGGTGCTGGAGACTCTGCTCGACCGCACCACCGTGAAAGTCCTGACCACGCCCGCGGCCCCCGAAGAGGGCGTGCTGGAAGGCGTCGAACATGTGTTGGCGCAAGCTGGCATCAAAGCTGGCTCGCTAGGCGTGTTCCTGCACGGCACAACCCTCGCCACCAACGCCATCATTGAGCGCAAGGGTGCGAAGACGGCGCTAATCACCACCGAAGGCTTCCGCGATGTTCTCGAGATTGGTTATGAGAGCCGCTACAACCAATACGACGTGATGATCGAAAAACCTGCCCCCCTGGTGCCTCGCAGCCGCCGTTTCACGGTGCCCGAGCGGGTCGATGTGCATGGCAATATTCTTACCAAACTGGATGAAGGTGCGCTCCGAAGCCTCATCCCGGCGATCGTGGGAACCGGCGCGAAAAGCATTGCGGTCGGGTTCATGCACGCCTACGCCAATCCGGCGCATGAGCTACGCGTTGGTGAAATCTTGTCCGAGATGGCGCCTGATGTGTCGGTATCGCTGTCGTCCGAGGTGTGCCCGGAAATTCGAGAGTTCGAACGTTTCACAACAACCAGCGCCAACGCCTATGTGCGACCGTTGATGTCGAGTTATCTGGGCCGTTTGCAAGAACGTTTGACGGCGCTGGGTGTCACATGCCCGGTATTGATGATGACATCCGGTGGCGGGCTGGCGGCATTGGAGACGGCCAGGCGATTCCCGATCCGGTTGGTGGAATCGGGCCCGGCCGGCGGCGCCATCCTGGCGACCCAGATTGCCAGTGAACTGGCGCTCGATAAGGTGATCTCGTTCGATATGGGCGGCACCACGGCGAAAATCTGCATGATCGAAAACCAGACAGCCGGCAAGGCGCGCGAATTTGAGGTCGACCGCCAAGCGCGGTTCATGAAAGGTAGCGGCTTGCCGCTGCGCATCCCGGTCATCGAAATGGTCGAGATTGGTGCGGGCGGCGGCTCCATTGCGCGCGTCGACGCCATGAACCAGATCACCACCGGCCCCGATAGCGCCGGCGCCGATCCCGGTCCGGCAGCCTATGATCGGGGTGGAATGGAACCCACCATTTCGGATGCTGACATTCACTTAGGCCGCATTGATCCCGGCCTGTTTGCCGGCGGGCGGGTGAAGTTAGCGCCGGGGAAATCAGCCGACGCGATTGAACGAAACGTTGCCCAGCCGCTTGGCCTATCGAGCCATCTGGCGGCGTTCGGCATTACCGAGATGGTTGACG
The DNA here is from genome assembly GCA_018698795.1 of Rhodospirillaceae bacterium. Taxonomy (GTDB): domain Bacteria; phylum Pseudomonadota; class Alphaproteobacteria; order Rhodospirillales; family Casp-alpha2; genus TMED8. The sequence goes on along the minus strand of JABIPG010000122.1, from coordinate 12,841 downwards.
AAACCATGTCCAACGCGGCGCGCGTGCACGCCGTCGAGCAAGGTTATGAAGCCAGCGACCACACCTTGGTGGCCTTCGGCGGTGCGGCACCACTGCATGTGGGACGGTTGGCCGAGAAGTTGCACATCGACCAGATCATCGTGCCCACCAACGCCGGTGTCGGTTCCGCCATCGGCTTTCTGCGAGCGCCTGTGGCTTACGAGGTGGTGCGCAGCCGTTCCATGCATCTGCGCAAACTCGATATCGACGCCGTCAACGCGATCATGGATGAGATGCGCGCCGAGGCCTTGGCTGTGGTCGAGGCCGGCGCACCAGGGGCGGAGACCGAAGAACACCGCATCGCGTTTATGCGCTACGCCGGTCAAGGTCACGAAATCGTCGTGCCGGTGCCGGCACGGCCTCTAACAGACGATGATGTCGGCGAATTACAAGAAGCCTATGACCGGGAATATTCGAAGCTCTATGCGCGCATCTTACCGAATGCCGACGTGGAAGTGCTGACCTGGGCGCTGACCATCACCACCAAAGCCGAGACGCCTGTGGCAATCGACAGTGTCGAGGCGATGGGCGAAGCGACGCCTGTCGGCAGCCGTCGGATCTTCGATCCGGCTTTGGGCGAAGAGCGCGACATTGCGCTCTATTGGCGGCCCGATCTCTCCCCCGGCCAGGCCGTCGAAGGCCCCGCGGTGATCGCCGAAGACGAAACCTCTTCGTTCGTGCCCGAAAGCTTCAACGCCGCCATTGCCGCCAATGGCTATATCATTCTCGACCGCAAACCGGAGGTCTCATCATGACCCGCTCTACCACCCGTTCCAACAGCTCTTCCTCCGGCGCACTCGACACCATCCATATGCAGATCATGTGGAATCGGCTGATCTCCGTGGTCGAGGAGCAGGCGCAAACTCTGATGCGCACTGCGTTCAGCCCCATCGTGCGTGAATGCGGCGACTTGTCGGCAGGCGTATTCGATCGGCGCGGACGCATGCTCACCCAGGCCGTCACCGGCACGCCTGGGCACGTGAATTCCATGGCCGAGGCGGTGAAGCATTTTATCCGTCACTTCCCCGTCGACACCATGAACGAGGGCGATATTTACATCACCAACGACCCGTGGATGGGCACGGGTCACCTGAACGATTTCGTCCTGGCCACACCGGCTTTCAAGAACGACCAGTTCGTCGGGCTCTTGGCCTGCACCTCGCACCTGACCGATATCGGCGGGCTTGGCACTGGGCCGGACGGCACCGATGTGCATATGGAGGGCATCTACATCCCGATGCTGAAACTGGCCGACCGCGGCGTGATGAACGAAACACTTCTCGCCATGGTGCGCCAAAACACCCGCCAACCCGTCGAGACCGAGGGCGATGTTTATTCCCTGGCGGCGTGCAACGATATCGGCTGCAAGCGCCTGATCGAGATGATGGGGGAATTTAACCTCGACGATCTGGAGGGGATCTCGGATTTTATTTACGAGAATTCGCACGCCGCCGTCATGGCTGAGATCGCCAAGCTACCGAAGGGCACCTGGCGCAACTCCATGACCATCGATGGTTTCAATGAACCGCTGGATCTAGTCGCGGCGCTGACCATATCCGATGACGGCATTTCCATGGACTACGATGGCACGTCACCGAAATCGCGCTACGGTATCAACGTGCCCATGGCTTATACCACGGCCTACACCTGCTTTGGGTTGAGCTGCATCGTGCGCCCCGATGTACCCAACAATGCGGGCTCGCTGGCACCGTTGCGGGTCAGCGCACCGGAAGGCAGCGTCTTGAACGCGCCCTATCCCGCCGCTGTCTGCTCGCGCCACATTATTGGTCAAATGCTCCCCGACGTCGTGTTCGGCTGCCTAGCGCAGGCGGTGCCGGATCGCGTCCCGGCGGAGGGTGCGTCGTGTTTATGGAACCTGACCTTCCGGGGCGAGACCGATCGGGGCTCCAACGATGCTTCGATTTTTGCCGTCACCGCCGTCACCAATGGTGGCACCGGCGCACGCCCGACCAAGGACGGCCTATCGGCCACCGCCTATCCGTCAGGCGTACGCGGCACGCCGGTTGAGATCAACGAAACCGTGGCGCCGCTGATCGTGCACCGCAAGGAATACCGCACCGATTCCGCCGGCGCCGGCGCGACGCGCGGCGGCTTGGGGCAGGTGATTGAGGTTTCATCCGCGATCAACGCCGACATGGAAATTTTGGCAGCGTTTGACCGGGTCAAATTTCCGCCGCGCGGCCGTTTCGGCGGCGAGAACGGCGAGAACGGCTCTGTTCGTCTGGCGTCTGGGCAAGTGTTGGCCGGTAAGGGCACACAGATGATCAACGCCGGCGAGCGCGTCATCCTGCACACACCGGGCGGTGCGGGGTATGGCGATCCGAAAGATCGCGACCCCGCCAAACTTGCCGCCGACGTGGCCGACGGCCTGGTCTCGGCCCAAGCCGCAAAGACGGTTTATGGGATTGAGGGATAAACGACCTCAGCGTTCCAACTTAGTCGATAGAATCACTGACGACAGCGTATCGGTAACGCCCTCGATCTCGCCAATCTGATCGATCACCGCGTCAAGGTCTTCTACCGTAGGCGCGGAGATTTCGGCAGCCAGGTCGTAGTGACCGCTGATGGAATGCAACGTCACCAACGCCGAGATTTTACCGAGTGCGCTTTCGACACGCCCCCGCCCGCGCGGCGGCGACTTGATCATCACCAAAGCGCGGACGCGATTGCGGCTGAACTTGGATGATAGCCGGACCGTATAGCCCTCGATGACGCCGCTCCGCTCCAGCCTCTCAAGCCGGGCCTGCGCCGCCGTTCTGGACACATTGGTTTTGCGAGCCAACTCGGCCACGGATTGACGCGCGTCTTCCCGAAGAAGTGCGATCATCCGTTCATCTTTATCGAAACTAGTCATATTGAAATTCAAAATAGCGATTTTCACCAAAATATCATCAATAAACACTAGATCAACAATTCAAATCGTCATAGCAATGCCGTAAATCATAGGGGTCCACCTGAGTGGGAATGGACCTTCATCAACTCGGAAAAAATCAACGGAGGGGGAAACCCATGCGCGGTGCGGATATTCTTGTCGAGATGCTTGTCAATTATGGGGTCGATACGATATTCGGCGTCCCCGGCGATACCAACGTACCGCTCTATACGGCATTGCAACAACGCGAGAGCGACATCCGCCACGTCATGGCGCGTGACGAACGCTCGGCGGGTTTCATGGCCGACGCCTATGGTCGGCTTACCGACAAACCCGGTGTTTTCGAATGTCCGTCAGGCGCCGGCGCCATGTATTCATTGCCGCCGGTGGCCGAATCCAACGCGTCTTCCGTGCCTGTCATTTTGCTGACCATCGACATCCCGCTGCCCGGCGAAGGACGCGGCGTCATTACCGAACTCGATTGCGCCAAGCTGTTCGAGCCGGTTACCAAAATGTCGGTGCAGGTTAAATCCGCCGACAAACTGCCCGAGATCATCCGCCGTGCCTTTCGGGTCGCGTGCAGCGGTACGCCGGGCGCCGTACATTTGCAAATCCCCGAAGACTTGTTGAAAGCCGACGTCGATCCCGAGACGATTTCCCTGCACGCTGAAACCGAATGCAAAACCTTCCCCGCATTCCCCATGGGGCCGGAACCCGGAAAGGTCGAGGAATTGTTGGCCTTGTTCGACAAGGCCGAAAAGCCATTGTTAGTGGCTGGCGGCGGCGTCAATCGCTCGTGCGCCGGACCCGAGATCACCCGGTTAGCAGAGCGACTGAATGTGCCGTTGGTCAACACCATGACTGGCCAGGACGCCATGCCCGACGATCACAACCTAGCCATTGGCGTCATCGGCGATAACGGTTTTCACCCGCACGCCAACCGCGCCCTGGAAGAAGCCGATTTGGTGGTGTTTATCGGCTCAAAGATGGGCTCGGTGGTGACGGTGGGCTGGACCTTTCCGAAAATCACCTTGAACAAACGCGTCGTACAGATCGACATCAATCCGGAAAACCTAGCCAACAATTTTGAGAACATGCTTTCTGTTGCCGGCGACGCAAAGCTGGTCCTGAGCCACGTTATTGACTCTGTGCCCGAGGGTTTCAATGGCGCCAAGCATCAGCCCTGGGTCGATCACCTGAACACCTACCGCGCCAATTTCTGGTCCAATGCGGACATTGTGCTTGAACGCCAAGACGTTCCGCTGCGCCCCGAACGCGTGGTCAAGGTCTTCAACGACCAGTTGGAGACCTATGGCAAGCCGGTTCACATCCTCTCCGATGCCGGTACGCCGACGCCTTACATGACACGTTTTCTGCGCATCGGCGACCGACGCACGCGGTTTGTCATTCCGCGCGCCTTCGGTGGGCTCGGCTCGGCAATCCCCGCCGTTGCCGGTGCTTGGTTCGCCGACCCGGAGCGCAAACCCATCGGCATGTTCGGAGACGGCTCTCTGGGAATGTCGGCAGGCGAATTGGAAACCTTGGTGCGGCTGCGGGTGCCGGCGATGCTGATGCTGTTCAACAACGGTTGCTTTGGTTGGATCAAGGGCCTGCACAGACTGCAAGGCCACAACCAATGTTTCGGCGTCGACTTCTTGGCCCCCAACGGACAGGCCATCGGCGAGGCTTTCGGTCTTAAGTCCTGGACGGTACGCACATCGGACGAATTGGCGTCCACGCTGAGCGAGGCTTTTCACTACGATGGTCCGTGCTTGTTGGATATCCATGTCGAATCCATCGCTGACCGGGTCCCGCCGGTGTATTCTTGGCTCAACAGGCGCGGCCGTAACCCGATGACGTTTGAGACCGAAGACGTCACTTATCTCGAACCCGCCCAATAGGCGCGAAGGAAAATTCCGATGAACAAACTCAACGATATTCTGAACCGCTCCGGCATTTCCGAGGCCGAGCGCCAAGGCGGTGGCATGGTCGTCCATTCGCCCATCGACGGTGCCAAGATTGCGCATCTGCATGACACGCCTATGGCCGATGTAGACGGCGTCATCGCCAAAGCCCGAGACGCATTCATCCGTTGGCGTGAGGTGCCCGCGCCAAGACGCGGTGAGTTGGTGCGGCTTTGGGGCGAGGAGTTACGCGCCGCCAAGGAAGACATCGCGCATATCATCTCCGTCGAGGTCGGCAAAATCGTCGAGGAAGGCTTGGGCGAAGTGCAGGAAGCCATCGACATCTGCGACCTCGCCGTCGGCCAATCCAGGCAATTGTTCGGCCGCACCATCGTCTCTGAACGGCCCGGGCATCGGATCATGGAACAGTGGCACCCGCTGGGGCCCGTAGCGATTATCACTGCGTTCAACTTTCCCTGCGCCGTTTTTGCCTGGAACGCCGCCAATGCTTTGATCTGCGGCGATCCGATCATCTTGAAACCGTCGGAGAAATCACCGCTTTCCGGCATGGCGACGCTGAACGCCCTTTTGCGCGCCATGGAGAAATTCGGCGCCGATGCGCCGGACGGGTTGGCGGGGTTGGTGTTGGGCGGCGTTGCGCAATCGGAAGTGCTGGTTGATTGCCCCGACATTCCTTTGGTTTCAGCGACGGGCTCGACCCGTATGGGACGCGCGATCGGGCCGAAAGTCGCGGCGCGTTTCGGGCGTCGGATTTTGGAATTGGGCGGCAACAACGCCATGATCGTGTCCCAGCATGCCGATCAAGACATGGTTGTCCGCGCCATTCTATTTGGGGCGGTGGGCACGGCCGGGCAGCGCTGCACAACGCTGCGACGGGTGATTGCCCATAAAGACGTCAAAAAGGCGCTGTTGGCCAAGGTCAAAGCCGCATACGAATCGCTGAAGATCGGCAATCCACTGGAAAGCGGCACACTGGTGGGCCCGTTGATCGACAAACAAGCCTGCGACGCTTTTGCCGCCAGCCTTGAAACAGCGAATGGCGAGGGCGGCACACTGGTCACCGGCGGCGCACGCGTGTTGGCCGACACCTACCCCGATGGTTACTACGTTGCACCCGCGATCATCGACATGCCTGCACAGACGGCAGTGATGAAATCCGAAACCTTCGCGCCGATCCTGTACTTCGTCGAATACGAAAACTTCGGTGATGCCATTACTATGCACAACGATGTGCCCCAGGGCCTGTCGTCGTGCATTTTTTCAAACAACATGCGCGAGGTGGAGCGCTTTATCTCGGCGACTGGGTCGGATTGCGGTATGGCCAACATCAACATCGGGCCCTCGGGCGCCGAGATCGGCGGCGCCTTTGGTGGAGAGAAAGAAACCGGTGGCGACCGCGAAACCGGATCCGACGCATGGAAAAACTACATGCGGCGCACCACCAACACCATCAACTACTCCTCCGAGATGCCGTTGGCACAGGGGATTAACTTCGGCTGAAGATGGTCACGTCTTGCAATTCGTTCGTGGGGAACATCTCTCTGGCGGCGACGGGCGCAAGGGGGTAAATTCCTTCTTATGACGAATGATAACGCACATATTCACGAAGCTGCGCACGCTCAGGCGAAAATATTGTCTGAGGCGCTGCCGTTCATGCGGCGCTTCACCGGCAAGACCGTGGTCATCAAATATGGTGGTCACGCCATGGGTGATGCGGCCTTGGCTGAGTTGTTCGCCCGCGACATGGTGCTGCTGCGCCAGGTTGGGCTGAACCCCGTCGTCGTGCACGGCGGCGGTCCGCAAATCGGCGCCATGCTGGAAAAGCTTCAAATCCAAAGTGAGTTCATTGATGGCCTGCGCGTCACCGATGAGGCCACCGTGGATGTCGTCGAGATGGTGCTATCGGGCTCCATCAACAAACGCATCGTGTCGGACATCAATTCAGCCGGCGGCTATGCGGTGGGCTTAAGTGGCAAGGACGGCAACTTGGTGCGGGCCGAAAAACTGCAACGCACCAAACGCGACCCCGATTCCAACATCGAGAAAGTCATCGATCTGGGTCTCGTAGGCACGCCTCAAACCGTCAATCCGCATGTGCTGGAGAGTTTTGAGCGGAGCGACATCACGCCGGTGATTGCGCCCATCGGCATGGGCCCGAACGGTGAGACCTTCAATATTAACGCCGACACGATGGCCGGCGCCATTGCCGCCGCGACGAAAGCGGCACGTCTTTACATGTTGACCGATATTGCCGGCGTGCTCGACAAGGATGGCAACCTGATTCCCACCATGACCATCGCCGAAGCGCGGGCTCTGATCGCAGACGGCACCATCCAAGGCGGTATGATCCCGAAGATCGAGAACTGCATTGATGTGGTGGAGCAAGGCGTCGACGCCGCCACCATCATTGATGGCCGTGTGCCGCATGCCGTGTTGGTTGAGCTGTTCACCACCGGCGGCGCCGGAACGCAGATCACGCAAAACTAATTGCCGCGACTAGCCTTTGCTTAGGCTAGGTCGCAAACAAACTCGAACTGCCATTCCATGTCGTCGTCGCTCATGGGGAAGTTGCCGGCTTCGCCCCTCAGAATCGCATCGGGATTGAGTTCCAGAAGCGAAGCTTGAATTTTTTCAGCTATGTCTGCAGTCAGGCCCGCCTTCCAGGCAATGGAAATCAGCCCCTTCTGGTTCTTCGAAAGCACGGCCTTTTGCACCGCCAAGATCGGCAATTCAGCCAAGACGGCCAAAGCCGCCAGCACCGGTTCCGCAGCACTGGCCTTCATCACTTTACTGACGTGTCCCAAGGTCAACTCACCGGCCGTGTGCAAACTGATCGCCCCAGCGTAAGCTTCTTCCAGTGGCGTCGTGCTGTCTTCCGCAGGTTCGCTCAACGCCGACAGGTCTTTCTCGCCGGCATCAATGCGCTCATCGACGACACGTTTGACCTCGTCCAGCACATCGGGCGCCAGGTCACGCCGGGCCGCCAAGACATCGATCAAATTGGCGGCGACGAAATGCGCCAAGCGCGAGACCGCCCGTTTAGAAAGTTTCGGTCGTCTCACCAAGGGGGCGTGCCAGCCCTCCATGCGTTCGGCATGCTCAACGATACTATCCAGTGTTTCTTCACGAATTTGCGCACTCGAATTGCCCAGCAACAGCGCGACGGCTTCCTCGTCACCAGTGGCGGCAATGGCATCCGACAAATTGGCGCTGATGCGGTTGCGCTTGGAAATGTAACTCAAGCGGCCCTGCGCCGTGCCCTGTGAGATGATCTCCAGAAGATCCGCGTCTGTAAGAACAGGCGAGTTCTCGAGAATAGGACCGGCGACCACGATTTCGGTGTCGAAGGCGAGACGGCGGATCACGTCCGGCGGCGCGCCGGCAACGTCCTTTAAGGCCTCAGCCAAAATCTGACGCACCCGCGTCACCTGGTCGTTGGTCAGCACTTCCAAGGCTTCGTAAGCCATGCGCTTGATCTTGTCTTGCTCGCCCGGGTCCATGCCCGGCGCCAGGCGCGAAATTTTTTCCGCCAAGCCGCCACGAACGGCTTGATCATCGTCACGCGCCAAAATCAAATCCGCATGCGGTGGCGTGGCTCTATTCTCGGCGATCAGCCGGCGGACTCTGGGCGAAGGGTCTTCGGCAAGGAAATAGAGAATCTCCGGGCGCACGTCGTCACGCTGGGCCAACTCGGCGCGCACAGCTTCGTCTTCGTGGCCAGCCAATTCTTTGGCTTTTTCGTAGGTCAAAGTTTGTTTGTCGCGACGCAGGATTTTATCGATGAGGCTGATCATGATGTCCGGTCAGTTCTTCCGTTGCATGGCCGTCATGTCCGAGAAAAACTCAACCTGCCAGGCCAAATCATGGTCACTCAGGGGATATTCGCCTTGGGCAGTGGCTTGGATGACTTCTCCAGGCGCCAACCGCCCCATGCGCTTTTGCACTTGCTCGGCCATCTCCGCAGATAATCCCGCCTTCCAAGCAAGTCCCATCATTGCTTTGGGGTGCTTTTCTTGGAAAATGCGTCGTCCGACCTCAGGGCCTACTCCCGCACGCACCAAAAGTGCGGCAAATACAAACCCCATGTCGCTCGCCATCAACGCCTTCTCCACCACTCGTGCATCGAGCTTGCGAGCGTTATAGAGACGCATGACCATGTCCATGGGCAGATCACCATTCAGAAAATCCTGCCCCCCGGCAGCTTCAGGCTCAGCCCGCCCGCCGCCGGTATCAATGCGTTGGCTGACCACCGCACGGACTTCCGACAGCGTCGCCTCATCCATGTCGGCGCGTTGCTCCAATTCAGCCAACAAATTGTCGGCCAAATAATGGGCCATTCGGGCGGCCGCGCCATCGGGCAATTCCCGGCGCGCCACCAGGGGTTTTTGCCAAAGCGTTACGCCTTCCGCCTTATCGATCAATTGATCCAACGTTTCTTCGCGGATTTGCGCGCTGTCGTTGCCCAGCAAATCGGCAATGGCGCCATTGTTGTCTGTGGCGACAATGGCATCGGATATATTCTCACGCAGATTTTCACGCCGAGCCACCGCGTTGACAGCGCCGTCCACCTGGGTGTTGGCGATAATCTCCAGCAGGTCCTCGTCGTGCAGGACCGGCGAATGCTCGAGCACGGGGCCAGAAACCTGGATCGCCAGATCGCTCGCCAACAATTTGATAATTTCCCGAGGTGCGCCAGGAACGTCTTTGATCGCCTCGGACAAAACGCCCCGCACCACCTCAAGCTGGTCACGGGCCAGCAACTCCAGCGCCTCGTAGGTCGCGTGACTGGCCCTATCGGCTTCCTCGGGGTCGAGATCAGGCGCAACGGCGGCTATTTTTGTCGCCAATTCCGAGCGCACACCGGCGCCGCCATATTTTCAGCAACTGCTCGACGAACGTCGGCGTCGCCATCCTCTGCCAGGAAGTACAGCACTTCGGGCGGCACATCATCGCGGCGGGCCAAATTGGCCCGCACCGACGCATCATCATGCACGGCCAATTGCTTGGCGTCCTCATACGATATCGATGCGCTATTCACGTCAGCGGTCACGGCGCACAACCCTCACGTCGGCGTGTCCGGCCCTGTTAGCCGGACTCAGTCGTTTTCGGCGCCGGCATCGGAGCCATATGGAAGCCCCCTTTGCCAGCTTTCTTAATGGAATACATGGCGGCATCAGCACGGGCAAGGAGTTCGTCAAGCGGCTCGGCCAAATCGGGGTCGAACACCGCAACACCAACGGAAATGCCGAGCGGCCGATCCTCGGCACCCGAGAATTCCCGCATGCTCTGGCTCACCTCAATCAGGTTGCCAACGCGCATTTCTGCCACTTCGGGACGAATGCCATCCAACCACATGGCAAACTCATCACCACCCAAACGCGCGATCACATCGCCGGGGCGGGTGAAGTCCATCAACATGTCGCGCAGATACATGATGGCATCGTCGCCGGCTTGGTGACCGTGCACATCGTTGACCAGTTTGAAATTGTCCATGTCGACATAGAAAAGCGCGGCCGTCTGGCGGCTTCGCTCAAGGCGTGCGACGCGACGCGGCAGCTCTTCTTCGAAAAAGGCGCGTCGGTTCAATAATCCGGTCATGCTATCGGTGCGCGACAGCGCGACAATGCGTTCGTGATTGGTCACCTGCTCGCTGGCAATACCGAGCTGATTGGCGATATCGGAGACCATGATCAACTGATCGTTGCTCCACTCTCCATCCTTGTTGCTTTTCCAGATGCAGATGACGCCATTCACCGTCTGGCGGTAGTGCGTGCTTACCGCCAGCACGCTCCAATGCTCCAGGTCCAGTTGCGCCACTTCGGAAAGATCTTCCAGGCCCGCAACAGCGGCGTCGAGGTCTTCAAGCTTTTCGATATTGCCGTAATCGGCGGCAACCAGGAATTGCCCCGGATCCGATTGGCGATAGATGCGGCAGCCCGCAACACCCAAGGCACGCGCCGTCGCGGTGACGGCGGCATTCAGCATGTTCTGCGGATCGAGCTCATCGCGCACGGAACTGACGATGTAGCTCAGCAACTGCTCGCGGTGGCGCGCCCGCGCCAGAGCGGCTTCCGAGCTGCGTTCGTCGGTCACGTCGCGGCAGACACCGCGGGTGCCGCTCCACAGACGCTCCGCGCCCTTCTGCTCATGGAACAACGGCACGCACGAAACCAGCATGCAGACGGTCTCGCCCTCTTTGGAACGAAACCACATTTCGATATCTTCCAAGGGCCGCTCGCTGACAAACGGCAGCGGCGTATAGGATTCCGGATCGGTCACGTAGTCTTCGCCGGCATCATTGATCAATTCATCCGCCAAATAACCCAGCCCGCCGCGCGGCGAGACGAATACGAAACGCCCCTCGGTATCGGTCTCCCAGTAGAAGTCGCTGGAGACCTCAACCAGATCTTTGTAGCGCTGGCGCGATTCGACCAAGGCGCTGCGCAGGTTGCGCTCCATGGTGAGATCGCGCGCGAGCAATAGAAACAACCCCGTGCCCACACCGGGGACAACCGTAAACTCCAACAGGATTTCGCCCTGCTCCGTCGGCACCGCAAGAGCGCCTGTGGCAATCGTACTCGTGTCGCTGGCTTGCGTGATCAAACCTTGAACGTCGGGCAAATCGCCACTGTTCAGCAACGACACGACGCCGGCAGCGTTTTCGTTGGTGAACGCGATGTCGCCCGTGGCACTGACAAGCATCGCCGCGCCCGGATAGCCTTGCAACAGGCGCTGGGTTACCTGACTCTCCCCCTGATGATCGTTCATTGCATCTTGCTCCACTCCCTGAGCGCAGTTTAGACAATCCTGTCCCAGGTCTCCAGGCCCAAAGGGACTTGTCATCGCGGTCTTGAATCGGCGTAATACGGCCATGCCAAACACCATCGAAGAGATCATCAAGCCGACGCCGGACGAACTCCGCCAAGCCTTCGACAGCACCGAAGTGTGGCTGTTCGATTTGGACAACACGCTTTATCCGGCGTCGTGCCGATTGTTCGATCAGGTCGACCGCAACATCACCAACTATATCTGCGAACACTTAGGGTTGGAATGGGATGATGCCTACCGGGTGCAAAAATCGTTCTTCCGCGAACACGGCACCACCATGCGCGGATTGATGAGTGAGCACGGCACCGACCCGGACCACTTTTTGGATTACGTGCACGATATTGATCTGGCCCCCGTGGACCCAAACCCGGATCTGGAGCAAGCCCTGTCGCGCCTACCCGGTCGCAAGATCATTTTCACCAACGGCTCGGTCGATCACGCCGACAACGTCATGAACAAACTTGGCGTGCGGCATCATTTCGAAGCTGTGTTCGACATTGTCGCATCGGACTACCGCCCGAAGCCCGAACGCCCGGTCTATGACAAGCTGGTGCGAGAACACGATATCCACGCGCCGACGACGGTGATGGTCGAGGACATGGCCCGCAACCTGAAACCCGCTCACGACATGGGCATGACCTGCGTATGGGTAAAAACGGAAACCACCTGGGGCCAGGAAACGTCAGAAGATGAGCACGTCCACATGGTGGTCGACGACCTAACGAAATGGCTGTGTAACTTGACCGGAATGTAGGGTATCGAGCCCAAAAGTGCGGGTTGGAACTCGTTGATTTTAACGGAAACATAAAAAAATCTGGGGAACGAACCCAATTTTCTCAAGAGTGACCCGGGGGCCTTTTTTTCAGGAGCCTTTTTTCAACCGGCCCCAACAACCGCGCTGCAAACAAGCATCGGTGCCGGTCACAGTCTTATTCACAATGTCCAATAGCGCGCCTTCGCCGACAATCCGGCGATACAGGCACCAGCGTAACGCAAAAATATCGAAGTCAATAAATTCCTATTATAGGACAAATCTGGCTCTTTGTGCTGAAAATAACATTCCTTCGCAGTGTGCAGTCCTTCGCAGTGTGCAGTTGTTGAGGGTTAAGTATGGAGCGCGTTAACTGTTGATACTCTTGCGCAATTTTATCGCCTT
>JABIPG010000134.1 GCA_018698795.1 Rhodospirillaceae bacterium | reverse complement strand
GCGGTCGACGCCGCCTTCGACTTCGACTACGCAATCGGGATCGAACGGTTGAAGATCGGCGAAGAAATCCAGAATTTTTTGTTGTGCATCGACGTGCGGCACGCGCAGATCCACGGTAACCTCGCACTCGTGCGGCACGACATTGGTGGTTGTGCCGCCGGTGATGGTGCCGACCGAACAGGTGGTTTCGTTGTCATAGTCGGTCAGTTCTTCCATGCGGAGGATTTGCCGCGCCATTTCCTTAATCGCGCTGCGCCCATCCATGTGGCGCGATCCGGCATGCGAGGGGCGACCGGTGACTTTCACGGTGTACTGCAGCCGGCCGTTGCGTGCGGTGACGATCTTGCCGCCTTCGCGCGCCGGTTCGGTGACCAGCACGTATTTGTTTTGCTTCGCAAGTTCAACAATCATCTCGCGCGACGTGGGGCTGCCGACCTCTTCCTCCGGTACGTACATGAAGGTCACCGGCAGCGGCGTTTCTTCGTTGGAGCGCACAATATGGCGCATGGCATAAAAGGCGATATGAGCGCCGGCCTTCATGTCGTAAATGCCGGGGCCGAAAACCTTATCGTCCTCGCGCCGGATTTTCATGCGCCCGTCCTTGGTGCCGATGGGGTGCACGGTATCCAAGTGGCTGAGCACCAGAATGCCGGGCTCATCACCGCCCCAGGGCGTACGCGCGGTCAGGATATCGCCGAAGCCATCGCGGCCCGGTTTACGGTTTACCTGCAAACCCAGCACCGCCAAGCCTTCTTCTACGTGATCAACCATATGGTTGACGGCGTCTGCATCGTGGCTGGGGCTTTCGATATCGACCCAGCGCAGCACGCCTTCCAGAATTTCGTCTGCGTCGATGACCGGCGCGTTTTTGGCTTCCTCGTTCACGTCTTCCCCCTCCGTTATGAAATGATTAGTCTTCGACCTCTACTGCGCCCCGCTTGGGCAGCAAAAAATGCACGTCGGCTGTCCCTACGGGATCATCCCACGTGGTTTGCCAGGCACGGACACGTACGTTTGCGACGCGAGCGCCTTGGCGCACGATTTGCCCGCTTGCCATGACATCATTCGGCGCTACCGGGCGCAGGTAATTGGCCGAGATATTGACGATTTTCGGTAAATGATTGCGCCGCACATGATGCAAGAGATGCATAAAAGCCGTGTGCTCCAACAACGCGCCAATCAAGCCACCGTGAAATATATTGGCGGTATAGTTGCCGATATGGTCATCGCGGTAGGGAAGGCGTGCAACCAAATGCTCGTCTTCCCAGTACGATTGCACACCCATGAATGTAGCATAGGGCACAAGCCCAACCACTTCCGTCAGCCGGCCTTCTTCACGCAGTTTGGCGATGTCGTCATTTAAGCTCATGACGCATCACCACCCGTATCCATGCCGATGCCGACGGGTTTCAGCATGTAGGTGGCGACGAAATTGGCAACGGGGTCGTCATCGTTACCTTCTTCAAACGCAGTGCCGCGTGAGAACGCCAAGTTGGGGGTGACTTTGAAACAATGTGAATCGCCGATCAGGTCCTGGCCGGGAATAGCCGGGCGCAGATAGTCGAGCCGCAAATCCAGTGTTGCCACCGCCGTGCCCGCCGGCACCTGCGCAAGCACCGCCAAGGCACCGGTCGAATCCATCAATGTCGTCACCAGGCCGCCATGCAGCGCACCGGTATCGGGATTGCCGATGAAACGTTTGTCATAGCCGACGCGCATGACCGCCTTTTCACGATCGGCGGAAACCACTTTCAAGCCAATGGCTTGATGATGCGGCGAAGTGGCATAAAACCGCAGCACGGCTTCCATATTGGGCGGTGGCATGGTGGATGGATCCGGCATGGTCGCTTTCATCGGGTTTCGTTAAAATGTGCTCTCATATATATATGTCGGAACAGATCAATAACAGACCCTGCGTACCCTGCCATGAACGCTACGCCTTCTTACGTCATTCGGATAGCCACCCAAGAAGACGTGGCCGCTGTCGTTGCCCTGTTGGCCGACGATCCGCTTGGCGCGACCCGCGAAAATACCGATGGCGCAGCTACTTGCTACCAAGCCGCATTCAACCGCATCGAGATTGATCCCAATAACGATGTTCTCGTTGCCGAGCGCGACGGGCAGATCGTCGGCTGCCTGCAATTAACCCTCATCCCCAGCCTGACGCGCTCGGGTATGACACGCGCGCAGATCGAGGGTGTTCGAATTGCGGCGTCCGAACGAGGCCTTGGGCTTGGCGGGCAGATGATGACCTGGGCCGAGCGCGCTGCCCGCGAACTCGGCGCCGGCATTGTGCAGCTGACCACCGACAAAAGCCGCACCGATGCCCATCGGTTCTATGAAAATCTCGGGTACACGGCCAGCCATGAGGGCATGAAGAAGGATTTGGCCTGATGCATATTGAGGCGCAACCCGGGCATATGGGTGCCATCGCCAGCGGCGTCGATCTTTCGAAACCTGTCGCCGATGCCGATTGCGAACAACTCAACTCGGCGCTCATGACCCATCATCTCTTGTGCATCCGCGATCAAGACTTGGCACCTCCGCAATTCGCCGCTGCTGCACGCTTGTTCGGCACGCCGCAAATCCAGTTTTTAAATGATTATCGTCTGGAAGAGGCCCAGGAAGTAACGGTGATCTCCAACTACAACAAATTGGGCGGTGACAAGCCGCACGTTCGCGCCACCCATTGGCACTCGGATGATTCCTACTTCGCCGAACCGGGCCGCGTTACCATGTTGTTGGCCAAAGCCTTGCCGTCAAGCGGTGGTGGCACGCATTTCATCGACACCATGGCCGTATTGGACGCAATGCCCGAGAACCTGCGCGCCAAGATTGCCGGCCGCCGGGCCGTGCATAAATATTTAAGCCGGCGCAACGTCGCCAAAGTGGCGATCCGCACGCCTGAAGAAGAAGCGCTGACACCGGACGTCAGCCACCCGCTGATCCGCACCATCTCCGAGACCGGCCGCCAAGCGCTCTATATCAACCCCAATCGCATCGACCACATCGAGGGCCTGGACAACGCGCAAAGTGATGCACTACTCGACGAAGTCTATGCTTTCGCGTTTGAAGAACGCTTCCAGCATCGCCACGACTGGCAATTGGGTGATTTGGTCATGTGGGATAACGCCTGCACGATGCACCGCGCCGGCACGGATTTCGATGTCACCGAGCTGCGTGAGTTTCACCGGGTGCTGTTGCAAGGGCGTGTGCCGCAATAACGCCCGTCTACAAAATCCGAAATGCCGTCATCTATTGTGAAGGTTATTAGCGCGGAATGGCTGTGTTCAATTCTTCGTAGCCAAACAACGCCGGGCTGCCACCTGTGTGGACGAAAAGCACATTATCGGATTTTTTGAAGTCATTGCGTCGGATCATGCCGATGAGGCCGGCCATGACCTTACCCGTGTAGACCGGATCGAGGATCAAGGCTTCGGTGCTGGCGGCGAGATCGAGCGCCTCGCGAATCTCATCTGTCAGGCGCCCGTATCCGGGGCCAAGCCAGGTGTCTTCCGCATGCACGTCGGCTGCATTGGCGGAGTCTTGTGGGAGCCCTGCGAGTTCCAAAACCTCACCCAGCCGCCGTTCGATGCGGGCTTTCTGCTGGACAGCGTCACGGCGCACGCAGATGCCGTAAACGGGCGCTCGCTCCCCCGCGGCGCGAAGCCCGGCCAACAGGCCTGCGTGCGTCAGACCGCTGCCGGTGGCGACCACAACGGCATCGAATGCGATGTCCATGGTTCGGGCCTGTTGGGCGATTTCGCGCCCGGCATCGATATACCCCAATGCGCCCAACGGCGGATGGTCGATGCCGAGATGAATAACGTAAGGCCTTCGGCCTTCGGCGCGCAGCGTATCGGCGATGGCTTCCAGGTTAGCGTCCGCCGCGGCTTCGTTCTCGCCTTCCGGAAAGGTGTGGATGGTCGCGCCCAGCAGGTGATCAAGCAAAACATTGCCTGAGCCCATGTAGGTGGCATCGTTATGCGGCACGCGGTCTTCTAATTGGATGTGGATGTCCATGGCGCATTTGCGCGCGGCGGCGGCGGCTTGGCGCACGAAATTGGATTGTACCGCGCCGGTGATCAGCACCGTGTCGGCATCCTGCGTCACGGCTTGGCCCAGATAGTACTCCAGTTGCCGGGCCTTGTTGCCGCCCATGGCGAGGCCTGTGCAGTCGTCGCGTTTGACGAACAAATTCGGTCCACCCAGACGCGCGCTGAGGTTGGGCATGGCCTCCAGCGGGGTCGGCGAGTGCGCAAGCCGTACGCGCGGCGGCAGATCAGAGGACTGTTCATGTGACATCGTTGATGGCCTTTTAATATGGGAGCCCCTTTAAGACCATGTGCCCCAGCACGCGTCAACCGCCGAGCCCCACAACAAACCTTCCCCAAAATCTGAAATCACAATAGGGCTACAGTAGTGCCATAGTATGCGACGTTTTTTCTTGGCTTTGGTGTTTGTCGTCGGCGCACTCGTCGGCCCAATCACGGGCTCGTCATTTGTCCGATGCGGTGGGTCGGGTTAAATCTGCCAGCATGTCGACATTTCCCATTCAACGAATGTACCTGACCGCGGCGGCGAGCGTCTTCGCCGCGCTATTTGTTCAGCTGGCCGGTGCCGATATCCGCAAGGCATCGTTGCTGGTGATTGGGGTGCTGATGGGCGTGTCGCTCTACCACGCGGCTTTTGGCTTCACGGCAGCATACCGTCGCGCCATCGTAGAGAAGGATATCTCCGGCGTGGCGGCGCAATGCATCATGCTGGCCTTGGCTATGGTGCTGTTCGCGCCGGCATTGGCGGAAGGAGAGCTGTTTGGCCGCGGCGTCGGTGGCGCCATTGCACCCGTCAGCGTCTCCATGGCACTGGGGGCGCTGCTCTTCGGTATCGGCATGCAACTGGCGGGTGGCTGCGGGTCGGGCACACTATTGACGGCCGGCAGCGGCAACCTGCGCATGTTCGTGGCGCTGGCTTTTTTCTGTATCGGCGGGTTCTGGGGCAGCCTGGATCTCGCTTGGTGGCAACAACTGCCGGGCATCGGCAGTGTGGCATTGGGGCGTGTGTGGGGTTGGAGCCCAGCTGTGTTGGCGCAGCTCGCATTGCTGGCGGTGATTTACTTCGCGCTTCGGAAAATGGGCAGGCGCCATGTACGGCCTTTGATGGGCGAGGTGCCGCTCAATGGGCAAACGCTGCTGCGCGGGCCTTGGCCGCTGTTGCTTAGCGCGGGTCTGCTGGCGTTGCTCAATTGGGCGACCCTGGCCATCGCCGGCCATCCCTGGTCGGTGACCTGGGCTTTCGCGCTGTGGGCGGCCAAAGGGGCGACGCTGGTTGGATGGGACCCGGCGTCGAGCGGGTTTTGGGCCGATGGATTTCCGGCGCGCGCACTGGCGCGCACGATCCTTCAAGACACAACGTCAGTGATGAACATCGGCATCATGCTGGGCGCCATGACCGCCGCAACGTTGGCCGGTCGGTTGGCGGAAGCATCGTGGCGGATACCGTGGAAATCGTTGCTGAGCGCCGTGCTCGGCGGCTTGATGCTGGGATACGGCGCGCGTCTGGCCTACGGCTGCAATATCGGCGCGTTCTTCAGCGGTGTCGCTTCGACCAGCTTGCACGGGTGGGTTTGGATTTTTTGCGCTGTCGTCGGCAATGTCATTGGCGTGCGCATGCGGCCTTGGTTCGGCCTCACCATAAGGTGATTTGTCCGTGAAACGCCATCTCGCTACATGGTGGGGACGCCGTTTGGGGCGGCGCTTGAGTTTTCGACCATTGGAGAATGTTATGCTGAACCGAATTGTTTCCCTTACAGCTTTGGGCGTTGTTGCGGTGCTTGGTGTGTCGGGCGCGCCGGGTGTGCAAGCGGCGGAAGTGATTACGTTGACCCAGACCGGCTGCCAGTTTCTGGAGCCGGAAGGCGCTGATCATGGCTACGCGCCGAAGTCGGCGGATGATTGCAACGCGATCAACGCAAAAACGGGTGACGGGCGGTTGGCCAAATCCAAGACCATCACGCTGAAGCCCGGCGATTACGTGTTTCGTGTTAAAAACAAAAACGTTCCTTACCAATTGGGCTTCTGGTTTCGGTCCAAGGGCTACAACTGGAAAAACCCGCTTCACAAATTATCCAAGGTGAGCGTTTCCGGTGGCGGCCTCGCGACCGGCAAAAGCAAAGATTACAAAGTGACGCTGAAGCCGGGCGAGTACGTATTTTCCTGCCCGCTCAACCCGACGCCCAATTACCGTGTCGTCGTGCCGGAAAGCTAAACTCACTCCAACGAAGGCACCCGCACCAGCCGGAACCCCACCAAGATGTGCTTCAGATAGGCCGGCCGGCTGTGGCGCGCCGCCGAGCGGCAAACGCCGCAGCCCTTGTCATCCCATGAGCCGCCCTTGACGAAATAGCGTTCATTTTTTGCTGACACCGAGGTTCCGGTCCACTCAAACACCTGGCCCGCTGCATCAAGGAGGCCGAAGGGGCTGATGCCGTCGAAATGCCGCCCGACCGGTTTGGTATCAAACGGACCGGCGTCGTGGCTGTTCAGATACGTTGGGTCAAATCCGTTCCCCCAAGGGAAATGCCCGCCAAACTCACCACGCGCGGCCTTTTCCCATTCCAATTCCGTCGGCAGCCGCCAGTTCTGGCCGGTGGCTTTGGAAAGCCAGCGCGCATAAGCTTTTGCATCGTCATGGCTGACCAGCACGACCGGATGATCGAGCCGGCCGTTTGGTGGACGGCCGTCTTTCCAGGCATGGCGCCGCGTGCGGGGATAGGGGTGGATCAACTTATAGCTTTTCCAGGTCGTGCGATCGACATCGGGCGTCGCATGGCCGGTGGCGATGACGAATTCCAGATACTGCTGATTGGTGATCGGCGTAACCGTGATCTCATAAAACCCTGTGTCGATCTCACGCCGGGGTTCGTCCTCGTACCATTTCCATTGCCGGGTACGGCTGTGGCCGTAAGCGGCCTCATCAAGGCGGTACGCGATCTCGCGTTCCGTGCGGTCGGAGCCCATGATGAACGGACCGGCATTAACCGGTACGGTCAGCGGGGCTTGCGTGGCCATTGCACCGTCGGCGGATGCGGCGGTAAGGACAATGGCAAGGGTCGTGGCGATCAGTTTTTTCTTCATGGCTCCAGTATGCGCACAAACGAAAAATCGTGCCTTCACATTTTTTTGATGACGCTTGATTAGCCGCCGCCATAGGGCTCTGGCATCAATAGCGCGTAAATTGATTTTCATTCGCAAGCCCGCGAGGGGCTGCACGGTATAAAAAATAGAGGAGGCCCCGCTGTGAGGTCATTTAAGTCCATGTTGTTGTCGACCACCGTTGCGTCGGCATTTGTCGGTGCCGGTATCGCCATTGGGGGAGCGGTTTCTCCGGTATCACCCGCCCAGGCCGCATCCGGTACTGGTAGTGCTGCAGCCGGTTTGCTGCCGATGGCCAAACCGAGGCCGCAAGTCATTGAACTGGCGGCCTGCAACCCGTGCAACCCCTGTGCGGCCAAGAAGGCCTGCAATCCTTGCAACCCTTGTGCGGCGAAGAAGGCGTGTAACCCGTGCAATCCCTGCGCTGCGAAAAAAGCCTGTAACCCGTGCAACCCGTGCGCTGCGAAGTCGGCCTGCAACCCGTGCAATCCTTGCGCGGCCAAGGCCTGCAATCCGTGCAATCCGTGTGCAGCGAGTGGCGGTGTGGCATCGAACAAATGCTATGTTCCACGGCTCGCGGCGGCATCGAAGGCAAATCCCTGTGCAGCCAAGAAGGCTTGCAACCCGTGCGCAGCTAAGAACCCGTGCAATCCCTGCGCGGCGAAAAACCCCTGCAACCCTTGTGCAGCGAAGAACCCATGCAACCCTTGTGCAGCGAAGAACCCATGCAACCCTTGCGCGGCGGCGAATCCGTGTAATCCTTGCGCTGCAGGCGAGGCGCCGGAGCTTTCTGCCGCTGAAGCCACGGCCGTCTACAATTGCCTCAAGGGTGATATGGCCAAAGCCTATGGCAAGGCCGGTGTTGCCGAAGTGAAGGGCTATCAGTCCTGGGTTAACATTGCCAATGCCCCCTACCAGTCGGGCACGCACGGCAACCGTTTCGTCAACAACTACGCTGACAGCCATGGCGATTATCGCTACAAGAAGTTCGAGAAAGCTGGCACCATGCCATTGGGCTCGGTTTTGGCGAAGGACAGCTTTGTGGTGCAGTCAAACGGCAAGGTCGCCATCGGCCCGTTGTTCATCATGGAAAAGATGGCAAGTGGTTGGAATAAGGCCACGGGCGATTGGCGATATTCCATGGTCATGCCGAACGGCAAGGTCGCTGGTGCGACGAAATCCAAGGGCATGAGCATGAAATTCTGTGCCGAA
Source organism: Rhodospirillaceae bacterium (assembly GCA_018698795.1). Lineage (GTDB taxonomy): Bacteria > Pseudomonadota > Alphaproteobacteria > Rhodospirillales > Casp-alpha2 > TMED8. Next base: position 21,236 of record JABIPG010000134.1, on the reverse strand, counting down.
TGCCACGAAAGCGTGGCGCCGGACCAGGATTACATCATGCTGTTGCCGGACGAAAACCGGAAGATGTAATCCTCGCTTTCGAGGAAGTTTAAATTCAGTAGGGCGGTCCGATTCGGGCCGCCCTACTTCTTTGTGCCGGTATTGTAATTGACATAGGTCAACGAATTCAGTAAATATAACTTATGGCGTAAAAAAATTATCGAATATCCAGTATGCCATAGGTAGAAGATTTTGCCCCAGGCTAGGTTTCATACGCACTTTGGCTAAAGAGGATAACGATGAAAAATTTGGCAATCTCAAAGAAATTACCGGCAGTGATCGTTTTGATGGTCCTGACCGCAGTTGTGATATCGGGGTTGATTGCATACTCCAAATCATCGACAGAATTGGTGAACGCCGCCGAAAACAGATTGACGGCGCTCGGTTCGGCGCGAAAAGATGCGCTGGAAGCCTATCTCCAAGACATTGATTCAGATCTCAAGTTCCAAGCCGCCAATCCCTACATTCTCGAAATGCTCCGCGCATTCGGGTCGGGTTGGGCCGGGTTGGGGGATCATCCAACGCAGCATTTGCAAAAGCTCTATATTACCGACAACCCCAATCCGTTGGGCGAGAAACACAAACTCGACGCAGCCAGCGATGGGTCGTCGTACAGCACCAGCCACAAGACCTACCATCCTTGGATGCGGACGTTTCTTGAGGAGCGCGGCTACTATGACATTTTCCTTTTCGATCTAAAGGGCAACTTGGTCTATTCGGTGTTCAAGGAGCTCGACTACGCGACCAACATGCACACCGGAGAATGGAAAGCCTCGGATCTGGCCGCTGTTTATAAAAAGTCTTTGGATGCAAAGGCTGGCGATATGTCGTTTTTCGACTTCAAGCCCTATGCGCCGAGCGCCGATGCGCCAGCCAGCTTTATTGGCACCAGCATCTTCAATGTCAGCGGCGAGCGCGAAGGCGTGATTGTTTTCCAAATGCCGATTGGACGTATCAACAAGGTCATGCAGGCGACCGCCGGCATGGGCGAGAGCGGTGAGACTTATATTGTCGGGTCGGATAAGTTGATGCGGAGCGATTCCCGATTTTCGAAGGAATCGACAATCCTGAAAACTAGAATCGACAGCGTAACCGTACGAAACGCAATTGAAGGCAAAACCGGTGTGGATATAACACCCGATTACCGCAACATCCCGGTGCTGTCGGCGTATTTCCCGTTGGATTTCCATGGTACTCGTTGGGCTATTATGGCGGAAATCGATGAAGAAGAGGTTCTTCGACCGGTTTCGGAGTTGCAAATGTTCCTGGCAATTACGGGGATCATCTTGTTGCTCGTGGTGGCCGCCGTGGGCGTGTTATTCGCGCGTTCCATCACAGTGCCGATCTCACGCATGACCGCCGCCATGGCGGCGTTAGCAAATGGTGAGAAGGAAACCGAAATACCGGCGACTGACCGAGGCGACGAGGTTGGTGAAATGGCCGGAGCGGTCCAGATTTTCAAAGAAAACATGATCAAAGCGGAGAAACTGGTGGCCGAACAGGAGGCGGCCCGCCAGCACGGAGAAGAAGAGCGAAAACAGAAGGAAAAGCGCGCCGAGGAGATTGCCAAACGTACGGTGGACTTCGATACCAGTGCCAATAAAGTAATCACCGATGTGGCGTCAGCTGCGAAGCAAATGAAGGAGTCGGCGCAATCCATGTCGGGCGTCGCCGACCACGCCGGCCAACAAGCCCTGACGGTTTCATCCGCTTCCGAACGGGCTTCGACAAACGTTCAGACCGTGGCGTCGGCGGCAGAGGAACTGACTTCGACCATCGGTGAGATCAACGTTCAGATCAACCAATCCATGTCGCTGATTTCGAATGCTGCTACTGACGCCCAGCATACCAATGCGAAGGTCGTCGGCCTTGATCAAGCAGCGCAGAGGATCGGTGAAGTGGTGGCCTTGATCACCGATATCGCCGACCAAACCAACCTTTTGGCCCTGAATGCCACCATTGAGGCGGCGCGTGCCGGAGAAGCCGGCAAGGGGTTCGCGGTGGTTGCATCTGAGGTCAAAAACCTGGCCAATCAGACAGCCCGTGCAACTGAGGAAATCAGCCAGCAGATCGGCGGTATCCAGGAGGCCACGGGTGAAACGGTAGAGGCCATTACCGGCTTTACGGAAATCATCGAAAACGTGAAAGAGGTTTCTTCAGCTATTGCCGCGGCGGTGGAAGAACAAGCCGCCGCCACGCAGGAAATCGCCCGCAACGTGGAACAGGCGGCGCGAGGCACTCAGGAAGTATCTGAAAACATCGTCACCGTGACCGATGCAACGCAGAAAACCGGTACGAAGTCGACGGAATTGTTGGGCGTAGCGGAGGCATTGAACGACCAATCAGACACGTTGCGCAAAGAAATCAGTGCGTTCTTAAGTGATGTCAAAACCGCTTAAGTAAACGGGCTTCAAGATCCTCCAGGCTAGCGGTCTCGGCCGCTCCTGGGGGGGGGTTAATCGGCGCATTGATGGAGCCGAACCTCACAATCATGTGACTCAACGTGACTCCCGATTCCCGACCTTTTCGCTAATGTAATGGCCAGCGAACAACGCCAAACAGAAATCACGGGAGTCTCAACTATGTTGAAGAAATCGTTTGCCGCCATGGGTATTGCAGCGCTCGCCGGTGTCGGTGCCGCCGCCACCTTGCCGACCGCCATTGCCGCCGATCTGAAACCGGCCGGTGAAATCATTCAATTGGCCAGCTGCAATCCCTGCGCCGCTAAAAAAGCCAAGAACCCCTGCAATCCCTGCGCGGCGAAAAAGGCGAGCGCCTGTAATCCGTGCAACCCTTGCGCCGCGAAGAAAAAGTAATAGAGCCAGCTTTCCACTGACGGCCTCTAGGGAAACGCTGCGGGATGGGTCCATGTCGCAGCGTTTTTCGTTTCCCACTTAAGCCGTTATACTCAGGAAGAACCATCAACTATGCCGTTGGACGATATGAACATTAGTGTCGCCGATCTCAAACTTGAACCCGCCACGCTCGATGGATTGAGCCGCGCGCATTTGGAAACCATGGCCGAGGCCGGCAACCGGGTGCTTGAATGTTACCGGGTCTTGAAAAAGAGTGACGCCAACATTGTCGGCGAAGTGCTTAAGGATCAGGGCGAGTTCTTTGAATGGGACCATTACCCGTCGGGCGATGTCTACGATTGGGACAGCCATTCGCAGTATTATTACCACGCCCATCCGCCCGAGAACCGCGCCCACAAGTTCGGTGAGGAGCATGGCCATTTCCACACTTTCCTAAGGCCCCGCGGCATGCCGGGCGGCATCAAGCCCGCTCCCGTTGCCGACTATGTAAAACCCACGGACGCCAACGATGCGTTGACGCATTTCGTCGGCCTTTCCATGGATCGCGCCGGGTTTCCAGTCCGGCTGTTTACTACCAACCGCTGGGTGACCGGCGAGGTCTGGTATACGGCGGACGATGTGATTTCCATGGTTGATCGCTTCGATATCGACCAGGCGTTGCCCAGTTGGCCGGTAAACGTTTGGGTCACCAATATGCTGAAATTATTTCGCCCCGACATCGAAATCTCGCTTCGCAAGCGCGACGAGATCGTGGCGCGCTGGGAGCAGGCCAATCCTGGCAAGAACGCTTTTGAAGACCGCGAGTTGGAACTGACTTCGTTTATGGATATCTCCGTCGAGGCGCGAGTGAAGGCGGTGGAAAAGGCGTTAAAGGCCTAAGGCCGGGCGTGCGGCTTTACCGCGTGCCCAATTGCCGGATGGTTACCTTGCGCCCGAACAGGCGTTCTGCATTCTTGAATGCAATTCGTTCTGCAACCGGCCGCGAGAATAGGCTTAGCCACTTTCTGTTGATCTCGATGAGTTGGGTGTAGCTATCCCATTGGTCGTTGACCCAGGTATCGGTCCCAACCATGAAGCGGTCGGAAAACCGCTCCAGAACGCGCCGCCAATCGTCATTGATCGTGCCCTCAGCATTTAGAATATCGGATTCACGGAACGACGTATCGGCATAGAGCGAGCCATAAGTTTCCATCATCGCCTCGACGGTTGCGGCAGGTTCCGTCATGCCCGCATGGGCCCATATAATCTTCAGGCCCGGTTCCAAGCTGTACAAATAGTCGACAGGCTCTTTTCCCGAGTGGACGTGAATGTACAAATTCCGGCGCATGGCTGTAGCCGCGATTTTTCTCAGCAAGGCTTCGTCTTTTGAATCGACATCATGCAGATGGAATTCGCCGATGCCCTCGTGAGGATAAGTATCCAATCGTTTTGTCAGGTACTCGAACATACCGGGAGAGCCGGTCCAGTTCGACGACCCGGCGCTGCCATGATAGGGGCGCAGCTCCGGCACGATGCGGTTCGGTGCATGTTTCCACAGCATGATGGTGCCTTCATCGGGCGTTGAAGATACTAACCCCATGGCCACGCCGGTCTCATCCATCAGTTTCAAAATTGCTTCCGGCGGGTATGGCTTCCATGCTGGTTCTTTGTAGTGAATATGGGCATCAAAAAGTGGTAACTTGTTGACGTCATCACCGATGTGCGGGTGCCCGTCTTCAGCCTTTACCGCTGGCGATGCGCAGATGCTGAGGAGGGCAACAATCGCGATTAAGACTCTCATGCAAAACTCTCCATCACCTGCTCTGTTTGCGCCGAATTGGGCTGGCATGAGGTAAACTCCATAAATGAGGGCCGCTCCTTCGTGCCTCACTCGACCTCGTGCGCAATCACCGCACCGTCGGCCACAAGGCTGTCGATCTCATCCGCTCCGTATCCGAACTCCGCCAGCACCTCGCGCGTGTGTTGGGCATATAGCGGCGCCGGGCCATGCACGGCGCTCGGTGTTTCCGAGAATTTCACTGGACAGCCGATGGTTTTCACGGCTCCGATACGGTCATGCTCGACCTCGACCACCATGTCGCGGGCCAGGGTGTGCGGGTCGGCATGCATTTCGTTAACATCGAACACAGGCCCGGCGGGAATTTTCGCTTCCTCCAATTCGGCCAGCCATTGTTCGCGTGGCTTTTTGCGAAATTCGGCCGACAGCAACTCGGACAATTCTTCGAGGTTCTCCATGCGACCGGCATTTTCCTTAAAGCGCGGGTCTTCGGCCAGGTCCGACAGCCCCAGGAGATCCAGCAGCCGGAGCCAATTGCGCGTGTTGGCGCCGGAAAAGGTAATCCAGCCGTCCGCCGTCTCAACCGCTTGGTACGGCCCGTTCAGCGGATGCGCCGAGCCCATGGGGCCGGGTGCAATGCCGGTGGCCAAGGCAATCGCCGATTGCCAATAGCTATGCGTGATACCGGCCTCATAGAGCGAGGTGTCGACGAATTGCCCCTGGCCCGTTTTAAGGCGGTGTACATAGGCCGCCAGCACACCCATGGCGGCGATGATGCCCGCCGTGATGTCGCATACGGGGGCGCCGACCTTGACCGGCGGCCGGCCCGGCCCTTCGCCGGTAAAGCTCATCAGTCCGCTCATGCCTTGCGCGATCAGGTCGTAGCCGCCGCGGGATGCATAAGGCCCCGTGCGCCCGAAGCCCGATATGGCGCAATAGACCAAGGCCGGATTGATGTCTTTCAAGTCGTCGTAGCCGAGCCCCAATTTTGCCATGGTATCGGCGCGGTAGTTCTCGGTTACCACATCGGCGGACGAGAGCATCTTTTTCAGGACCTCTTTGCCACGCGGGTTTTTCAGGTCCACGGCGATGCCGCGCTTATTGCAGTTCATCATCATGAACGCAGCGGGCTCGCCGTCGATGTCGGGCGGCAGCATGCGGCGCGTGTCATCGCCGTCGGGCACGCGCTCGAGCTTGATCACGTCGGCACCCATGTCGGCCAGCATGCGCCCGCAAGTCGGTCCGGCCATGACGTGGCACATTTCAATTACTTTGACGCCGGTGAGTGGCCCGGTTTTCTGCATGCTTAAATCCCCCGATTGTTAGCCTTTGAAGTCAGGCGCGTTGATGGCGTTCCTGCCGCGCATCAGTTATCGCCGGAGAGATAACTCATGGCTTGCTGCGCGCCGCCTTTCTGGTGCGGCACGCCGGCCAGCCCCAAGCCCATCTCGACGCCGGAAAGCGTGCCCATCAAGGTCAGGTCGTTGAAATCACCCAAGTGTCCGATGCGGAAGATCTTGCCCTTCACCTTGCCCAATCCAGTGCCCAGCGACATGTCGAAGTTGTCTAGGATCACGCCGCGTACGTGGTCGGCGTCATGGCCTTCGGGCACCATGACAGCGGTGAGAACGGATGAGTATTCATCGGGGTTGTTGCAGAGAATTTCCAAACCCCAGGCCTGCACGGCGCGGCGTGTCGCTTCGGCGTGCCGGTCGTGGCGGGCGAAGACATTATCCAACCCTTCTTCGAACAACATCTCCAATGCTTCTTTCAATCCGTACAGCAGATTGGTGGCCGGCGTGTATGGGAAATAGCCCGTCTTGTTGTTGGCGATCATCTGCGACCAATCCCAATAGGACCGCGCTAAGGTGGATGCCTCGTGCGCGGCCAGCGCTTTGTCGCTGACGGCGTTGAAGCTCAGCCCCGGCGGCAGCATCAAGCCTTTCTGCGAGCCCGAAATGGTGACATCAACCCCCCATTCGTCGTGGCGATAGTCGATGGAGCCCAATGACGAAATGGTATCAACCAACAGCAGCGCCGGATGCCCGGCGGCATCGATGGCGGCGCGTACGTTGGCGATGTTCGATGTCGCACCCGTCGAGGTTTCGTTATGGACAACGCCCACGGCTTTGATCTCGTGTCCGGTATCTTCACGAAGCCGGGCTTCGATGCGCGCCGCGTCCGCGCCACCGCGCCAGTCGCCTTCGATGAACTCCGGCTCGATGCCGACGCGCACCGCCAACTCATTCCAAAGCGTCGCAAACATGCCGGTTTCGAACATCAGAACCTTGTCGCCCGGATTCAGACAGTTGACCAATGCCGCTTCCCACGCCCCCGTGCCGGACGCGGGGTAGATGATCACCGGGTTTTCGGTTTTGAAGACCTGTTTGATGCCGTCCAGGCAGGCATGGCCGAGGTCGGCGAACTCCGGCCCGCGATGGTCCATGGTCGGCGCGTCGATGGCGCGAAGAACGCGGTCCGGTACGTTGGACGGACCCGGAATTTGCAGGAAATGGCGACCGCTGCGAAAAGCCATGACGGCGTCTCCTCGAATAAATAATTATGGGAATTCGAATTATGCATTCATTTTTATGTGCCGCAAGCCCTAGTTTTTGGTCAAGCATTGCATTTTGAATTCAAAATGTTACGATCTGAGCTGAATTTCAGATAGGAATGGCAGTTGACGATGCAAAAACCCTCTCTCACCGGCTCCGGCCGCATCGGCGATTCGAAACTGGCGCAGCGGCTCGCCGGCGAGATTGAGGGTGATGTGATGTTCGATCCCTTCACTCGGGGTCGCTACAGCACCGATGCATCGCACTATCAGGTCGAGCCCATCGGTGTCACGGTGCCGAAATCTGCCGCTGATGTGACCCGTATATTGCAGGTGGCTGCCAGCGAGAACGTCGCCGTGTTGCCGCGCGGCGGCGGCACCTCGCAATGTGGCCAGACGGTGGGCGAGGCCATCGTCATGGATTGCTCGCGGCATTTGAACACCGTTCTCGATTTCGACGCAGACGCCCGCCGCGTCGCGGTGGAGCCTGGCATCGTGCTCGATCATTTGAATGCGTATCTAAAACCTCACGGCTTGTGGTTTCCGGTCGATGTCTCCACCTCCAGCCGCGCCACCATCGGCGGCATGGCAGGCAATAACTCGTGCGGGTCGCGCTCCATTGTTTACGGCACCATGCGCGACAATGTGCATGCCATCGATGCGGTGCTGGCTGATGGCTCCGCCATGACGTTCGGCGAAGTTTCCGACAATGCCTCGCTAGCGCACTTGAGCGATACACAAAGTGAGCTGGTGACGTCTTTGCTCGACCTTGGCCGGCGTGAGGCCGAGACCGTGAAAGCCGGTTTCCCCGATCTCATGCGCCGGGTTGGTGGTTACAACGTCGATGCGCTGTTGCCCGGCGGCCCGCCGCGCGGCGACTGGGCTAAGGCGACTATGGGCAAGCCCATGACACACCCGAACCTAGCGCACTTGTTGGTCGGATCGGAAGGCACGCTGGCGTTTTCCAGGCGGTTGGAGTTGGACCTGAAGCCGCTGCCCAAGCACAAGGCGTTGGGCATCTGTCATTTCCCCACCTTCTTTGCCGCCATGGACGCACCCCAGCATATCGTCAAGCTGGGCCCGGCGGCGGTGGAGTTGATGGACGACACCATGATCGGCTTGGCACGCGACATCCCCATGTACCGACCGACCCTGGAGCGGTTTGTGCAAGGCAATCCCGCAGCGCTTTTGCTGGTCGAGTTCGCCGGTGATGACGCCGATGTCCAGCTCGCAAAGTTGAACGATCTGGTGCAGTTGATGGCCGATCTCGGCTATCCGGGCGGCGTGGTCGAGGCCATCGATCCAGATTTCCAGAAAGCCGTATGGGAGGTACGTAAGTCCGGCCTCAATATCATGATGTCCATGAAGACGGCGGGTAAACCGATCTCGTTCATCGAAGATTGCGCCGTGCGTTTGGAAGACTTAGCCGAGTTTACCTCGCGCTTGACCGAAGTGTTTCACCGCCACGGCACGGAGGGCACTTGGTATGCGCACGCATCGGTGGGGTGTTTGCATGTGCGCCCAGTGATCAACCTCAAGCAAGAGATCGAAGCCAAGAAGATGCGCGACATCGCCGAAGCGGCGTTCGAAATGGTGCGTGAATACAAGGGCTCGCATTCCGGCGAACACGGCGACGGCCTGGTGCGGTCTGAGTTTCACGAAGCCATGTTCGGCGCGCCGATGGTCGATACATTCAAGCAGGTTAAACAAAGTTTCGACAGCCAAGGCATTTTGAATCCCGGCAAGATCGTCGATCCGCCGAAAATGGATGACCGTTCGTTGTTCCGGTTCAAGCCGGGCTATGAAATCCAAATGCCCGAAGCGGCGCTTGATTGGTCCGAGTGGGGCGGCTTCGCTGCTGCTGTCGAGATGTGCAACAACAACGGCGCCTGCCGCAAACGCGATGCTGGGGTCATGTGCCCAAGTTTCCGCGCTACCGGTGATGAGCAGCATTTGACCCGGGGCCGCGCCAATACGCTGCGCCTCGCCATATCCGGCCAATTGGGACCGGACGCGCTGACCTCTGACGCCATGCTCGAGACCATGAAGCTGTGTGTCGGCTGCAAAGGCTGCAGGCGCGAATGCCCGACCGGCGTCGACATGGCGCGGATGAAGGTCGAGTTTCTGTACCACTACCGCAAACGTCACGGGACCCGGTTGTTTGACCGATTGGTGGCCTACCTGCCGCGCTATGCGCCGTGGGCATCAAAGCTCGGCTGGCTGTTGAATTTACGCGACCGTCTGCCCGGCGTGGCCAAGCTCAGCGAGATGATGGCTGGGTTCAGCGCCGAACGCACGTTGCCGCGTTGGAGCTTGGTGCCGTTTCGTACCGATGGTGTTCAACCGACGCAAGAAACTGGCCCCGAAGTGGTGCTTTGGGCCGATACGTTCTCAACATGGTTCGACCCCGAAAACGCCCGCGCTGCGTGGGCGGTGCTGCGCGCGGCGGGCTACCGGGTGACGCTGGCCAAAGCCACGCAGGGCGGGCGTCCGCTCTGTTGCGGGCGCACTTTTTTGGCCGCTGGGTTGGTCGACGAAGCCCGTGAGGAAGCCCAGCGCACGTTGGCGGCGCTGATGCCGATGGTCGAGCGCGGTGTGCCGGTGATCGGGCTGGAGCCATCGTGCCTGTTGACGCTGCGTGATGAGTTTAAGGTTCTGCTGCCCGGCGAGGCGGCGGACCGATTGGCGGAAAATGCTGTGCTGTTTGAAGAGTTCATCGCCAATGAACTGGATAACGGGCGGTTCAATCTGGAGTTGGAGGCGTTGCCCGAGAAGAAAGCATTGCTGCATGGGCATTGCCATCAGAAGGCATTCGCGGTCATGGGCGCGGTGGAGAAGGCCTTGGCATTGGTGCCGGAGCTTGACGTCGAAACCGTGGACAGCAGTTGCTGCGGTATGGCGGGTGCGTTCGGATACGACGTCGAGAATGTTGAAGTGTCGAAACGCATGGGTGAAATGAACCTGCTGCCTGCCGTACGTGGCGCGGATGATGAAACCTTGATCGTCGCCGATGGCACCAGCTGTCGCCACCAAATCGCCGATGGAACCGAGCGCCAGGCCGAACACGTGGCCAGTGTGCTCGAGCGGGCGCTGGCGAAGGGCGCGAGGTGAGCAATGGAAGCGGTTGCCCCGATCCGCAGACCTTTGCTGCATGAAGAAATCGTCGAGCGCTTGCGCGACCTGATTTTCGCCGGTGAGTTGGCGCCTGATGAGCGGGTGCCCGAGAAGACACTTTGCGAACGTTTCGGCATTTCCCGTACACCGCTGCGCGAGGCGTTGAAGGTTTTGGCATCGGAAGGAATGATTACGCTGTTGCCGAACCGTGGCGCGCGTGTCGCACGATTGACGACGGAGGATGCGGAAGAACTGTTTCCGGTCATGAGTGCACTTGAAGCCCTGTCGGGTGAGCTGGCTTGCGTGCATGCGACGGACACCGACATCGCCGAAGTGAAGGCTTTGCACTACCAGATGGCTTTGCACCATACGCGAGGCGAGCGCGAAGAGTATTTCATGGTCAATCAGGCCGTTCACCGAAAGATCATGGATATTGCCGGCAACCCAACCTTGGCCGGCGTGTATGATGGGCTGGCCGGACGTATCCGCCGCGCGCGTTATCTGGCCAACGCCAGCCGGACGCGTTGGGACCAAGCCATGAAAGAGCACGAAGACATTCTTGCCGCGCTGGAAAAGCGCGATGGCGCGGTATTGGCCGAGCTGTTGAGGGGCCACCTGATGAACAAGCTGGCGGCGGTCAAGCGAGCGATCGAGGCCGCAGACATGGTGAAATAATCGGATTTATCGATTTCGTGTGACTGCCGTCACTTCGCCGACCCGTTCGATCGTTCATAACCTTTGCAACGGCGCTGAACGCGCTGACTGATTCACAGGGTAATGACATGTCGGATACTTTCCGCTTCTTCCAGGGCGTTGCACGCCTTCTCGGTCTTCCGACCGGACGCAGATCAGCTGTTGCTTTTCGGGTGCCGCCGTCGGGTCGCTAACATCGCTTTCGCCCAATCTGTAAACTGTTAGAATGGTGTTAGGCAGGGACAAGGGACGGTCCGGCATGTGGCGGCGTTTTTGTAATTATCTATTCGGCCAACCCGTGCCCGGTGATCTGCCGGTGCGCGTCCAGGAAACCATCGCAGCCCAGCAACTCGAAAGCGAGCGCCTGATCGGCTGGGTGCAAATGGTTTTGGTCATCGTGTTCGGCACGCTTTACGCCCTGGCGCCACCGCCCGCCGAAATGGCGGAGTTCCGCCTGGAGCCCTGGGTGCTGGGTATCTATTTTACCTTTACGTTGATCCGGCTGATTTGCGCCTACAATCATTATTTGCCTGACTGGTTGTTGATCATCTCGGTGATTATGGATATCGGCGTGTTGATGGCGCTGATCTGGAGTTTTCATATCAAGTATGCGCAACCGCCGTCGTTTTATTTGAAGGCGCCGACGTTGATGTATGTGTTTATCTTCATCGCGATCCGCACGCTAAGGTTTGAACCCAAGTATATCGTCTATACCGGCGCTACGGCTGTTGTCGGATGGTTGGCTTTGGTCATGTACGTTGTGCTCGGCGAGGCCGGCGAGACGATGGTGACCCGCAACTACATCACTTATCTGACCCAAAACTCGATCCTGATCGGCGCCGAAATCGACAAAATGATCTCTATTGTCGTCGTAACCTTGGTGCTGACCGGCGCCGTTGTGCGTGCGCGACGAACGTTCTGGCGTTCGGCTATCGATCAATCAGCAGCGGAAGATCTTTCGCGATTCGTGTCACGCGAGGTTGCCAATCATATTACTTCGGCGGACCGCGCCATTCAGCCCGGCGACGGTGAGTCGCGGGTGGCATCTGTCGTGTTCACGGATATCGAGGCTTTTTCCACCGTTTCCGAAAAGCTGACACCGAAGCAGTTGGCAGGAATCTTGAACGAGTATTTCATGGCCATGGGAGAGGTGATCGACCGCCACGGCGGGGTCATCGTCCACTATCAAGGCGATTTGATGCTCATCACCTTCAATGCGGTAACGCCGGATGACGAGCACGCCGCTAATGCCGTGCGCACAGCATTAGCGATCTCCGAGCTCGCCGGTTCACGGACATTCGGAGATGGCCATATGCTGAAAACCCGCTGTGGCGTCAATACCGGTGAAATAACGGTGGGCGCGATTGGCGCCGAGGGCCGACTGGCCTTCACGGTGCATGGCGACGAGGTCAATATCGGCGCGCGTCTTGAGCAATTGAACAAGGAACACGGAACTTACGTTCTGGTTGGCGAGAATACGGCCGAAGCTTGCCGCGACGTTTGTGAGTTCGAGCCGGTGACGGAAGTTACGGTGCGTGGCCGCAGCCAGCCCACCCGTGTGTTTAAACCGATTTGACGGCAATCCAAAATTCAGGAGTCTGCATGCCTGGCGCGGCGATTGACATCGTGCCGGGCTTTCTCCCAAAAATCCGTCAGCAGCAATTGTTCGGTGGCTTGCGCCTCTTGGCGGACCAACTGAACATCATCCATTTGCGAGATGAGCGTTTCGACGACATCGTGATCCAATTTCCGTTCAGCGACCATTTCGAGTAAAATTTTGACGATCTGGCCGGAGTCCATACCATCTCGGTAAGGCCGGTCTTCGGAAAGTGCGGTGAAGACATCGGCTACGGCAAGAATACGGGATTCAAGGGGCAATCTATCTTCGGCGTGGCGAAAAGGATATCCATCCCCGTCCAGGTTTTCGTGGTGATCCGAAGCCCATTTGGCAATATCTTGCAGGCCGTCCACGGCATCCAGGATTTGGTGGGTGTAATAGGTGTGAGAGCGAATGGTTCGCCACTCAATCAAATCCAGACTTCCGTTTTTTTCCAAGATTGAATCTGGAACGGCAAGTTTGCCGATGTCGTGCAGGTATCCGGCGATGCGGACTTTCTTGCTTTGAAGAACGCTCAGCCGTGACAGTTGCGCCAGTTTCTCCGCCGTTGCCGCGACGCCGCTGGAGTGCGTCGCGGTAAAACGGCTGCGTGTGTCGATAATCAAAGCGTAAAATCTCGATAACTCCAGCAGACCATCAACGCCCAAAGTAATCCTCGGCAGGCGCGATTTCGTGCGCAGAACCTTACCGATGTTTTGATGCACGAAATCGAGCCAAAAGACCTCTTTTCGAGACATTTCTAGAAAAGCATCAACCATTTCGGGGACGAACGTCGGGCCCGAGAGCGCATTGATTTTATCGCGCACCTTGGGCGCTTCATCGAAAATTGGCTTTTTACGATTGACCAAGACGGCGATACGGTCGGCCAAGTGGATAAGATGGCTTTCCATGGGAACAGGCTGGCCCCGGAACTCGGCGCCGGCGCCATCGCGCCAGGGTACATGGTGAAATTTGATCAAATCCGCGAATAATCGAAACGGCGGAAATTTCGACAGTAAAATCGCCCCCAGCTCGCCGTGCAAATGGGCGTTTTTCTCTTCGAATTCTAGCAACTTCATTCGGTCGGAAAACCCAATGGCGCCGATATCGTGGAGGACCGAGGCTGCAAATAGATTGTTGTAGGTGCTGTCGTCGAGGCCCATCTCCTCGGCGATGCAACAGGTCACATAGCAGGTCAGTTTGTGATGGTCGTCCAATGCAGGATTAATCAAATCCAGCGCGGTGGAGAGTGAATCCATCATGTCGAAAAGCGAAATCGACAAATCTTCGGATTCTTGCTGAACCGTGGGCCGCGGATTGATGTCCACAAGGCCCTCCCATTATCTCGCAGGTCTCGGGAGCCATCGGCACAATGCCGGCGGCTCCCTGACCGGATATTGGCCCGTAATTAGACGACCTTGCTGACTTCTTGCAGGAAGGAATCCATCTCTTGGCCAAGTAGCTCACCTTGTTTGGAAAGCTCGCTCGCCGCCGACAAAACCTCGCCCGCTGCATGGCCCGTCTCGCCAGCGGCTACGGTGACGCCCGAGATATTTGATGTAACCTCGGACGTACCAGCCGAAGCCTGTTCAACATTTCGAGCGATTTCCTGGGTGGCGGCGCTTTGCTCTTCAACCGCGGCGGCAATGGTTGAGGAGATGGAACTGATCTCGTCAATGGTTCCACCGATGGATTTGATCGCCTCTACGGCATCTCCGGTTGCGTTTTGAATGCCACCAATCTGAGTGCCGATTTCTTCCGTCGCCTTGGCCGTTTGGTTGGCCAGATTTTTAACTTCGGAAGCAACGACCGCGAAACCCTTGCCCGCATCACCGGCACGTGCTGCCTCAATCGTCGCATTGAGCGCCAGCAGGTTGGTTTGCTCTGCAATATCGGTGATCAAGGCCACCACCTCGCCGATTTTCTGCGAGCTTTCTACAAGGCCCTGAACCGATTGGTTTGCCCGTTCGGCCTCATTGACGGCGTTGGAAGCGACTTGTGTCGAAGCCGTGACCTGACGGGTGATTTCACCGATTGATGAGGACAATTCCTCAGCAGCAGCGGCCACCGTTTGCACGTTTGTCGAGGCTTCTTCGGCCGCCGCCGCAACGGCGGTCGCTTGTTCGCTGGTGGTGGAGGCGGTGTTTTCCATCACTTGCGCCGAAGACTGCAACTCCGTCGCCGCGGCGGAAACCGACTGTACGGCGGTTTTCATGTTGCGCTCAAAATTTTCGATCACGTCTTTAAAGGTGTCGACTTTCGTTTTGATCGCGTCATTGGCGCTGTTGATGGCTCGTGCACCGAGCAAGAACGAACCGGTCATGCCCTTTTCAACAATGGTGCGGAAGTACTCGTTGCGCGCCACGTATTCGAGGCAAGCCTGTGATTCGCGCACATAAGCGTCCGTGCGGTCGACCATGTCATTAAGAGCGTGTTGCAATTCACCGACCGTGCCGGTTGCGGTGATATCGATAACCCGGGCTTCAAAATTGCCTTGGTCGATTTGTTTGCACAGCTCGATGCAACGCCGCAGTTCGGCCTCTTGGCCGCCGCTGCCGCTGCCGCTTGAACTAAAGAGTGAGGATAAACTCATCGTAACCGACCCCTTTTTCCTTGAGAAGATTGACCAACATATTCACCGACGCATCCATGCCTTCCTTACGGTTAGCATGCTTGTTTTCCTCAGCCAGAAGATCTTTGTAGAGAGGAGAAATAATATCGTCGACGATCCGCCGATCAGGCACGCGCCGATTGGAGTGATATCCAACAATGTTCCCCGATCCATCGTAACTGGGCGTTACGTGGGCGAGCACCCAATAATGATCGCCGTTTTTCGAGCGGTTCACCACGTAGGCAAAGATCTCTTTGCCTTCTTGAATGGTATCCCAAAGCAGCTTGAAAACGGCCCGCGGCATGTTCGGGTTGCGAATGACGCTATGCGGCGCACCCAGAGCTTCCTTCTCCGTCATATCGGCCAATCGCAAAAATACGTTGTTTGCGTATGTAAGGTGACCCTTCAAATCTGTTTTAGAGACGATGATTTCGTCATCGTCGAAGGTTCGTTCGACCCCTGTCAGGGTTGTGTCTTTGGCCATTGCGAATTCATCCTTTTGTCGTTATCCCCAGGCTCCAGCTGCGTCCCTAGTCTCTAGTTCCTAGTCTTTGGCAAAGCTGCCTTTCTACCGAAAAACCATAGAACAAAAGACATAGTAATAAAAGACTTAATGTGTGCATTGGAGTAAGTCAATTCCAAGAAAGAAAGAAATGAGATGGCTTCAAAGCGCCAAACGACGCCCCGCATGGGCCTGCGGTCGTGGAAAAGGACGAACCCGTCAGAGAAAACTCAGCCTCGGAGCGCCGCGCCCGTCTTTTGCGTGACGCTGGCAACGATGCGGGCTGCGGCATCTTCGATTTCCGTATCCGTCAGTGTTGCTTCGGCGGGTTGCAGCGTCACCGAAACGGCGAGTGATTTCTTACCTTCGCCGACACTGCCGCCGGCAAAAACATCAAACACGGTTACATCGGAAATCAATGCCTTGTCGGCGCCTTTGACGGCACTGACGATGTCCTGGGCCGATATATCGTTATCGACAATAAAGGCAAAATCCCGCTCAACTTTCTGATAACTAGAAAGTTGCAGGTGCGCCCGCGCCGCGCCTTTTTTCTGTTTGGGCTGCGGCAGGTTGTCGAGATAAATCTCGAAGGCGGCAACGGCGCCTGTCAGATCCATGTCGCGGACCAGGCCTGGGTGCACTTCGCCGAAGCGGGCGAGGATATTCTTCGGCCCTTGCCGGATCACGCCTGCTCGGCCCGGGTGGTAGTGCGCAGGGGCGTCAACGGCAACCTGCAGGCGCTCAGCCGGAATGCCGAGTTCAGCCAGCACCGCCAAGGCATCGGCCTTGGCGTCATACGCATCGACAACGCGTGACGTTTGATCCCAATGCCGCCTTCCCGTTGTCCCGGTGCGAATGCCGGCGACGACCATGGCCTGTTGGTCTGGCTTGTCGCCCGTATACTGTGGGCCGACCTCGAAAATGGCCGCGTTGGCCGTGCCGCGTGCGGCATTGCGGCCTGCAGCCGAGATCAAGTTCGGCAGCAGCGACGGCCGCATGACGTCAAGATCGGCGCTGATCGGGTTGACCAACCGCACCGCGTCGCTGACGTCGCCGAAACGCAGCGCGTCGGCTTCTGCGAGGAAGGAGTAGGTAACGGCCTCGACCATGCCTCGCGCCGCCAACGCACGGCGAGCATCCGAGCGCCGCCGACCGGCAGGCGACAAGGCCAAGCCCGGCAGTGCATCATCATGGCGCAAGGGCACCACGGGAATTTTATCGTATCCGTAAAGCCGCAAAACTTCTTCGACCAAGCAGGCTTCATCGACAATGTCGCTGCGCCACGACGGCACACCGGCAATGAACGCATCACCGTCGCGCCGGGTGGTGAACCCGAGCACACCCAAAATGCGTTCAATCTCGCCGTCCGCCACATCGACGCCGCCAAGTGTTTTCGGCCGATCGGCACGCATCGAGATATCGCGCTGCCATTCGGGTTCGCCACCGGCGACGACCGTGTTTGACGGCTCGCCGCCGCACAGATCGAGGATCATCCGGGTGGCGATTTCCATGCCGTCAGCCAGGAAGGCCGGATCGACGCCGCGTTCGAAACGATAGCGCGCATCCGACATGATGTTGAGTTTGCGTCCGGTCATAGCGGTGCGGATTGGGTCGAAGTAGGCGCATTCGACGAACACCTCGGTGGTGGTTTCCGTGCAGCCCGTCTCTTCACCACCCATGACCCCGCCCAGGCCTTCCGCCTTGGCGTCGTCAGCAATGACGCAGATGTCTTCGTCGAGTTCGTAGGTCTTGCCGTCCAGTGCCAACAAGGTCTCGCCCGGCTTCGCCATGCGCGGACGGATGTCGCCGGTCACTTCGGCCAGATCGAACACGTGCAACGGTCGACCCAGGTCGAAAGTGACGTAGTTGGTGATATCGACAAGCGCCGAGATCGGACGAAGGCCGATGGCCAGCAGGCGCTCTTTCAGCCACGCCGGGCTTTCTGCGTTGGCAACGCCCCTGATTGTACGACCTATGAAATACGGGCAGGCGGATTTCGTTTCGTCGGAAAAACCGAGAACCACTTTGGTGGGGCTCTCGAAGGCACCGGGCACAGGCGCCGTATCGAGGGTTTTCAAGGTGCCGAGACCGGATGCGGCCAAGTCGCGGGCAATGCCGCGCACGCCCAGGCAGTCACCGCGGTTGGGGGTGATGGCGATCTCGATAATCGGGTCGTTCAGGCCCATGGCCTCGACAGCTGGCGTGCCGATCGGCGTGCCTTCGGCCAGCTCAATAATGCCGTCATGCTCGTCGGAGAGGCCCATCTCACGCTCTGAAAGCAGCATGCCGTTGCTTTCCACATCGCGGATTTCGGTTTTCTTCAGCTTGATGCCGGTGCCGGGAATGAAGCTGCCTTCGCCGGCAAATACGCCGATCAGGCCGGTGCGCGCGTTGGGTGCGCCGCAAACCACTTCGAAAATCTCGGTGCCGTTGTCGACTTTACAAACCCTAAGCTTATCCGCATTGGGGTGCTGGACCGCTTCCAGGACTTGCGCCACGACAAAACTTTCCAGACCCTGGGCCCGGTCGGTGACTTTCTCTACCTCAAGGCCGACCATGGTCAGCCGGTACAGGAGCGTTTCCAGGTCCGCGTCGAAGTCGAGATGGTCTCGTAGCCAATTGACTGTGAACTTCATCGGTTCAGCCCTCCCACGACGCTGGGCGCATCAAGGGCGCTGAAACCGTAGTGCCTCAGCCAGCGCAGGTCCGATTCATAGAAAGTGCGCAAATCCGAGATGCCGTACTTGAGCATGGCAAGACGTTCGATCCCCATGCCAAAGGCAAAGCCCTGGTACTTAGAAGAATCGATGCCGCAGTTCTCCAGTACCTTTGGGTTGACCATGCCGCAGCCGAGAATCTCAAGCCAGTCATCACCGTGTCCGATACGAAACTGACCGCCCTCGCGCGTACAGCCGATATCGACCTCGGCGGACGGTTCGGTAAACGGGAAATAGCTGGGCCGGAACCGGACCGGCAGATCGTCAACGCCGAAAAACGCACGGCAGAACTCGATCAGGCAGCCCTTCAAGTGGCCCATATGGGTGCCTTCATCGACGACCAAGCCCTCGACTTGATGGAACATGGGCGAATGCGTGGCGTCGTAGTCGCAGCGGTATGTGCGGCCCGGCGCGATGACGCGAAACGGCGGCTCACCGTTTTGCATGGTGCGGATTTGCACCGGCGACGTGTGAGTGCGCAGCACCATGCGCTCGCCGTCGTGCTCGCCGGGCAGATAAAAGGTATCGTGCTCTTGGCGGGCGGGATGGTCGGGCGGGATATTAAGGGCGGTAAAATTGTGCCAGTCGTCTTCGATGTCAGGGCCCTCGGCGACGCTCAATCCCATTTCACCCAAAATAGCCACTACTTCATCAATGGTCTGGCTGATGGGGTGAATGCGGCCTTGCGTTTCAGGGCGCGTCGGCAAGGTTACGTCGATACGTTCTTCGAGCAGCCGCGCTTCGAGCTCACTGGCGCCAAGGGCCTGCTTGCGGGCGTCGATGGCGTCGGCGATCTCGGTCTTGAGGGCATTGAGCGCCTGGCCGGCGGCCTTGCGTTCCTCGGGCTCCATGCCGCCCAGGCCCTTCATCAATGCGGTGATGCGGCCCTTCTTGCCCAAAGCCTCGACACGTAGGGTTTCCAGCGCTTCACTGCCATCGGCAGCGCCAACAGCATCTATCAATTCAGTTTTCAGTGAATTCAGGTCTTGCATCGTCGGTCATCCCTTAAGTCGACCATCTTCCAATCGTTCCTGTCCTGGCACGCGAACGGGAGCCGCCGCACAGGCGGGCTCCCTTTAACATCGCTTACGTGAGGACGCGGGTTTGCGTCAAGCGGTCTTGGCGAGAGCGGCCTGTGCCTGATCCACCAAGCTTTTAAAAGCCTCGGGCTCGCGGACGGCGAGGTCGGCCAAAATCTTGCGATCGACCTCAACACCGGCCTGGCTGAGGCCATTCATCATCTGCGAATAGGTCAGACCGTTTTCGCGCGCACCGGCGTTGATGCGTTGAATCCACAGCCGCCGGAAGTTGCGCTTGCGCACACGGCGGTCGCGATAGGCGTATTGCAGGCCTTTCTCGACGCTTTCCAGCGCGATGCGGATGTTGTTTTTGGAGCGGCCGCGGTAACCCTTGGCCAGCTTAAGAACCTTTTTG
This sequence comes from Rhodospirillaceae bacterium, assembly GCA_018698795.1. Classification (GTDB taxonomy): domain Bacteria; phylum Pseudomonadota; class Alphaproteobacteria; order Rhodospirillales; family Casp-alpha2; genus TMED8. The sequence goes on along the minus strand of JABIPG010000134.1, from coordinate 1,382 downwards.
CGCTTGGCGTTACGGGCAACGGCGCGTGTGGCACGTGACATATGATCTCTCCCGTATCTTAGGCGTAAGGCATGTAGGATTTGACGATGCGCGCATCTGCAGCGCAAAGCATCACCGTACCGCGGGCCTTGCGTTTCATTTTCTGAGAACGCTTGCGCAGATTGTGGCGTTTGAAAGCGACGCCGGCGCGGACTTTGCCGCTCGCCGTCAGCCGGAAGCGCTTCTTGGCGCTCGACTTGGTCTTTAACTTGGGCATTTCGGTCTCCTCTTTAAATATGCATCCGATGCATGAGGTTCACGTTCAGGCGCTGGGGCATGCCCTCATTAGCCGCAGCCGCCCGGGAAGCGGGGTTTATAACGCCGGACGCGGGCCGTTGCAAGGCCCGCGTCGAACGTCTGCAACAGTTAATCCGCCTCGTTATCCACCCGGCACGTTACGCATGTTCTCGGGCATGTACGTGGCGATCTCAGGCACGAATATGAGCACGAAGACCATCAGTACCATAATCAGGAACATCGGTATGGCGGCCTTTGATATATAGGCCATGTCATGGTTGGTCATGCCCTGCATCACGAACAGGTTGAAGCCGATAGGCGGTGTAATTTGCGCCATTTCGACCACAACGACGATGAAGATACCAAACCAGATGACATCGATACCGGCGGCCCGGATCATCGGCTCGACCACGGCCATGGTGAGCACCACTGACGAAATGCCGTCCAAGAAACAGCCGATGATGATGTAGAACACCAACAGCACCATCAGCAGCTGGAAACGGCTGAGCTCGAACGTTGCAATGCCTTCAGCCAATGCCTTCGGCAGGCCCGTAAAGCCCATGGCCAGGGACAGAAACGCCGCACCGGCCAGAATCAGGGCGATCATCGCAGACGTTCGGGTGGCGCCCATCAAGCTTTCGACGAAGGTTGACCAGTTTAGGGACCGCTGGCCGGCGGCAAGGGTCAAAGAGCCGATAACCCCAAAAGCAGCGGCCTCCGTGGCCGTTGCGACGCCCGTGTACATCGAGCCGATAACCACCATGATCAGGCAAATGACCGGGATCAAGAATTTCGAATTGGCGACCTTTTCGGAGAAGCTCATCTGCGGTTCAGGCTTCGGGTTAAAGTTGGACGAGACCTTCGACATAATCGCCACGTAGCCCATGAACATCGCCGCCAAGAGAATCCCTGGCAAAATGCCCGCCATGAATAGCTTTGAAATCGATTCATTGATGGTCACGCCATAGACAATCAACGTCAGTGACGGCGGGATCATTAAGCCCAAAGTGGCGGCGCCGGTCAGCGTGCCGATGATCATCTCTTCAGGATAATTGCGTTTGCGCAATTCCGGGATCGACATCTTGCCGACCGTGGTCAGGGTCGCT
>JABIPG010000087.1 GCA_018698795.1 Rhodospirillaceae bacterium | reverse complement strand
TCATCCATTCGCCGCCCCGGCATCTGAGCGACGGTGAATTTTTCGGCGAGATTGGCGTTCTCTTGGACAGGAAACGCACCGCGACGGTGACTGCCATCAACGAAACCCGGCTTATGGTGCTTGAAGCCGCCGACTTGAAAGCCATGGTCGAGGAGCACGAAGTGCTTGAGCACAATCTGAACATGGTTTTGAAAGAGCGCCTGCACGAGCTGGAGGAAATCGGTCAGGTGTAGTTCGACACTTCGATCAGGTTGCCGTCGGGGTCGCGGAAATACACCGATAAAATTGGGCCGATAGCGCCGGTTTTCGGGGCCGGACCTTCGATAATCTCAATGCCTTCGGAACTCAGATGTGTAATCACCGCGTCTATCGGCGTCTCGGTGATGAAGCAAAGATCGCCCGAGCCCGGCACCGGGGTTTGCGCTTTGGGGTCGTACTCATTGCCGGCGGGATGCAGGTTGATCTTCTGGTTTCCGAACGCCAATGCCACGCGCCCACCGGCGAAATCGATGCGCGCCATGCCGAGTGCGCGGTTGTAGAAATCACAGCTCACTGAGATGTCTCGGACAGTCAGAACCAGATGATCCAAATGCGAGATGCTGACAGGTGCGCTCATTCGGCGGGCTCCGGTTGCGCTGCTGCGGCGCGTTCTCGGGGCAACAAGCTGATGGCGGTGCCGCCTGCCAGCGCCAAGCCGGCAAGCGTTGCGAACAGCGCCGTGAAATTGCCGGTAAAGTCGAAGATTGCACCTTCCAACAGAACCCCGAGGCTGGAGATCCCGAGCGCCAGAACGAACTTCAGCCCAAAGATCAGCGCGCGGCGGTTGGACGGCGCATAGCGCACGACCAGCATGTTCTCCGCCGGCAACACACCAAAGTTCACGCTGACCATAAGAATAGCGATTCCCACCAACGCCGTACCGCCAACCCATCCGGCGGCCAGCAAGATCGGCACTTGTATCAAGTAGCCATAGAAATAGACGCGCCGTACCGGCAGTGCGTCAGCCAATTTGCCGCCGATCATCTGCATGATACCGGCAGCCGCGTAAACCAACCCGACAAAGAACGACACCGTCATGACGCCGCCCGCATCTTGGGAAAAATCTAGCGAAAAGGCCTTGGGTAGCGCCGGGCTGGTGGCATTGGCGATCAGGCCGCCGCAGACCATCGTGAAGCCCAGTATGCCGACGACGCGCATGGTATCGCCGCGGCTAGCCGGCGGTGGTGCGGGTTTGCGGTCATCCTTGCTCTCCACGATCCAGCCGCGCATTAAACAAAAGGTAAATGCGATGAATGTGATCAAAACCACGCTGCCCGGGACGATATACGCCGCCCGCCAACCCAGCGTATCGATCAAAATGCCGGTCGCAATCGCGCCCAGCGCCGCGCCCATGGCACCGAATGCGCCGTTGATGCCAAGCGCCGTCCCGGTATTGAGAGAAACCCGGACCAACCATGCGATTCCGACGGGATGGTAGATCGAGGCGAACAGGCCCGTGACGCCGAGCCAGAACGCCATGGCGAACGGCGTGTCGGAAAAGCCGACCATGACCATACCGGCGCCGGTTCCCAAATAAAATAGCGCCATCATGCCCGTCGACGACCAGCGATCACCGAGCCAGCCGGCGACCGGCGCTGCGAAGCCAAACAAAAGATTTCCCGCCACGATCAGCGACACGGTCTCGCCGTGGCTCAATCCCAGATGCTGCTCAAGCGCAAGCGGCACCAGAGTAAAGAAGATCGGCGCAAAAAGATGCGAATAGGTGTGGCCGATACCGGAGAAACCGATGGCCAGCCACGATGAGAGCTCACGTTGTTTCATGGCGCTCAACATAGGCATTCGCCAAGGCAGCGGCAATAGGTTCAGCCAAGCGTTGGAAAGGTTTCGCGTTGTTGGTTGTGATCAGGCGTTGTAGGTGGATGTTGGTTGAAAATTGCGCTGTACGTCAGCCAGGCTTTCGCGAATGGCGCCGGTTTGTGCCGCCAGGTCGCGGGCTTTGCGCTCTTCGATAAATAGCGACAGCATGCGTTCTTCGGTTTTTTCAAGCCGCGATTCCAGATGCGAAATGCGAGCATTGGTTTCATTGATCTTAGCGCGGATTTGACGCAGATGCGGCCGGATCAAACCTTCACCGCTTTTGTCGACCCGCCGGATCGCTTCGGAGGTAAACCAAAGTGCCGTCAGACCCATGATAAACCCTAAAACACCCATTATCGTGCCCATGGCCGTCAACTCCGTACCGCAAAATTTACATTTCAGCATTTAAGTATTGGCTGAAGTCGTAAATTCTTCGTAAACGACCGCAACACAATGCCGAATGGGGCTTTGGTCTCTTATGGGCCTTCGATCACTCAGGCTAGTGAAGACGTTAGGCGGGCTTTGGGTCGGTGACGGTATGCATAGGTCTACCGGCGCGCTGCAAAGCCTCTTCCAGGAAAGCCGTTGTAATCGCGGTGGCCTGGGCGCGTATGTCCCGGGAAGTGCCTGTGGACATGTTTGAGTGCATTGAAGGCTCGTCGCCAGCCGCCAATTTCGTGCCCTCCGCTTTCGGTAGCCCGTTGTGCAGCAGCTCCAGTGCCGATTTGAGTCGGGTCGTAAGAAAATCCCGGGCAACGGCCACACCGGGCTCGCGGCCAGATATTGGTGCCGGTTCAAACTCGTTGATCACAGTGTTCGACGCCTCTGCTGCGAAGGTATCTGCGCGGATCGCCCACGCCGTCAAAAACGACTCGCGGATGCGTCGGCCGTCCTCCAGCGTGATCGCGTCCGTCGCTGCAACGGTCTCTTCTTGCGGGGCCGGTTCTGTGCATTGAGCTTTGGCGCGGGCCAACCGCTCGGCCAGAAAAACCTCGCGGATTTGTAGGCCGGCGTTAGGAATCTCCGACGGTACAGCAGCCTCATCGGGAATCTCGATGGCGGTAATCCCAGGCGCGGTGTCTGCATCGTCATCCGAGGTTTCGATGACGCGGCGCGCGGCTTGCGTTGCCAAGGCCATGATCTCCTCGGCGTCGGAAAATGCCACTTCGACGTCGTCGATATCGTCTGTGGCGCTCGCGTCCTCAAGGGGGGCTGCTTGCGTTGTCTCTCGCGGCAATGATTGCGGCGCGGCTTGCTGCGACACTTCGGAAACGGCGGGCGGCGTGATGAGGTCGTCATTTTGCGGCAATTGTGCTGGTGGGGCTGCTGTGGAGTTTGTTGGCGGGGCTGCGGGCGCGATGAAATCCGGGTCTCCCTTGCGTGCGCCGGCAACGTTAAAAATCAAATCCCCATGCCACGACTGTCGCGCTGCCCTGCCCGCCCATGCGCAGCGACCATCGGGGTAGGAAGCGTATGGACCATCGGCGTCGATCCGCAGGCCATCGACGCTAACGGATCGCGCCAGCAACGTACCAGCTGCCGCATCGCCGGCGGCGCTGTTATCGAACCTAAGCACGATGGAATTGAGTTGCTCTGGTCCTGCGGTCGAGAAATCCCAGGCGATATCGCGGGTTTGCCAACACACATCACTGTCTTCAAGCTCGGACACCGGCATGCCAATGCCCCAATCGATATTGCCGTCCAAGACTTGCCGGCCATCCACTAATACGCGGAAGTGCGGGTCTCCCACTTCTGGCGCGCCGCCCAATTCAATGCTGATGGCATCGGTCTTTGAAACCGACGGCGCGCCGGTTTCAGGTGCATCGACGGGAACCGCCGCATTGTTGGGGACTGGCTGTGGTGCCGGCTGTGGTGTTGGCGGCGTTGCCGGGGGGAGCGTTCGCGTTACGGGCTTCGACCATGATACAGCGGATTTGGCGGGCGTTTTTCCAGGTTCTGGGGCTGGTGTCTCAGGTGTAGGTGCAGCGGCGCTTGGCTCCCCGGTTTTCACGGGCTTCAAGGTGACGGCGGCTCGCCGTGCCGGTCGCGCCGGTCGCGCCGTCGCGGCAGGCCGGGCGGCTGGGGCGACCAGGGCAGCCGGTGTTGGTTTGGGCGCGGCCTCAGGCTTTGGTGTTACTTCGCGTGCGGTCGGTTGCAGGGTTACGGCGGCCCGGCGGGCCGGCTTTCGAGTAGCAACCGGTTTTTCGGGAGACTCTGGGGGCTCTGGAGGCTCTGAGGGCGACTGTTTGGCCGGTTGCAAAACGACCGCCGCCCGCTGTGTCGGTTTTTGGGGCGATTTCGGGGCCGATTTCGGGGCCGGTGCCGCGCTTTGTTGAGGTTGGGGTGTGGCTGATGTCGGTTTTAAGGTAACCGCCGCACGTTTGCGCGGACGCGGAGACGCCTGAAGTGCTGGCGGGCTTTCAATGGATGGAGGTGTTATTTCCTTTTCTGCAGCTTCGCTATCGGCCTTTTCCATGGCCGCCGCTTCTTCTTTTTCTTTTTCAGCCGCCTCCTTTTCAGCCGCCTCCTTTTCAGCTTGTTCTGCAGCCCGGCGCTGTTTCTCTTCGCGCTCACGCTCTTTGCGTTCGCGGGCGCGCTGCATATCCGGCAGATTCGCGAACAACGGCCCTTGGCGGACTTCGGGTAGCACGAGCGCGATGCTGCCAAGCAGTGAAACGGCGTCCGCGCCTTCGGTCTCGCAGCCCGATACCTTGATGGTCAAATTGATGGGGCCACCCGTCGACGCCGCATTTCCCGCTGTCACAGCAAACTCAGCGTCGGAGGCATCACGCAATCGCCATGTGCCGGGCTCGATCTCTGAGCCATTGACCACTTCAGCGCCAGGCGGTAGCCCAAGCACATCAACACTCTGAACGCTGGCAAATTCACCCAGGAGCGCCGCCGGCACGGTGCCTTGTACACGGGCGCGAAAGCTTTTCAGGTGTTCGGTTGAAGGCGGCTCGTCCCACAAAAGAGTATCGAGCCAGCGGCCCGACGAAGACGCCGGCGCAGCATCAGCGTCGGCAGGTGCATCAATGGAATTTGCAGGAACGTCGGCGTCGGCCATGGCACTCCCAACCGCGCCGGTTAACCGGCGGCATTGATGTCACGTACCAAGGCGGAGACGACATCATCGACCTTGTCCGCCTCGACACGGCACGCACCCGCCGCTGCTAGCCCGCCACCGCCATGGGCCAGCATCAGCGAGCCGATATTGGCATTCGCCGAGCGGTCCAGGATCGAACGGCCCGCGGCGATACGCACACGCCCATCTCTGGTCTTTTCGATACGAATGGACGTATTGCAATCGGGATACAGTGCATAGACCAAGAACCGGTTGACGGGCACCAGCTCCTCTTCATCGCGCATATCGGAAACCACCACCTTGCCTTCAATCCGCGAGCAGCGCTTGTACTGGCGCTCGGCGAATTCGGAATCATAGGTGTAGATCTCAAATCGTTCGAGGACGTCCGGCAGTTGCAGGATTTCCTCAATCGGATTGTGTCGGCAATAGGTCATCAGGTCTTCGATGAACTGTTCGTTGGTGATGGAGAACGCTTTGGCCCGATCCAGCCCGGTCGCCGGATCCACCAGAAAATTCAACAGTGTCCAATCCGACGGCGCCAGAATATCTTCTTCGGAATACTGCGCCGAATCCGCCTGATCGACAGCGTCCATCAACTCTTCGGAAATATCCGGAAAACCCTGCTTGCCGCCGAAATGATTGTAGATGACCCGTGCCGCCGATGGCGCGTCAGCATCGATAACAAGGTTATTCCGTTCGCCGATGCGTTCAACTTCTGAAATATGGTGGTTGAAACACATGTACACATTTTCCATGTACGGCAGATTGGAAATGATGTCGTTGGGCCCGACTTCGACCCGGCCGGCCTGCATGTCGGCGGGTTCGACGAACAGCGTATCGTCGATCATCTCAAGCTCTTTCAGCAACGTGCCGCACACGACACCGTCAAAATCGCCGCGGGTCACCAGTCGGTATTTCTTCTCGGACATGAATTCGGGTCTCCTCATCCCAGGTCAATAAAAATACTCTGGCATGAATGTGATGACAACGATGAACCGCCTCGCGGTCATTTGATTTTATAACGAACAAAGATTCGGTGCATATTTAGTCCGGTTTTATTGGGTATTTTGGGCCTTTTCCATGGTTTTTCGCATCGCGATGCTGCTCGGGTTGTTCACAACACTTCACACGGTGAGTGCCGCGGACGAAGCGAAATCGGCGAATCCCTACTCCCCAGGTGCGGATTTGGCGGTCGCGATCGAGGCCTACGATGGTGGCGACATCGGCGTTGCAATGGCGGCGTGGCGACGTGCCGCCAAGGCTGGCAGCGTCGATGCCATGACTTCATTGGCTAATATCTTCCACCATGGTGAAAGTGTGCGCCAAGACCTGCCGCGTGCGGAGGCATGGTATCGGCGCGCCGCTGAGTTGGGTGATACGGTGGCGCAGATGAACCTGGGCGACCTGATGGCCAGCGGGCATGGCACGGCGCGTGATGTGGCGGGCGCCTATTTTTGGCTGTCGTTGGCGGGCCGCGGTGGCAATGCATGGGCCCACAAACAAGCGCGCATGGTGGCGAAACGATTGACGCCAGGCGAAGTCTCAGTGCTCAACACCCGGCTAGCGCGTTGGCAGCCTTCGCGGCCATGATAAATCCCGTGCGTTGGGATTTGGCGCTGCTTGTGGAAGGCGCAGTCTGTGATAAGTTTGCGAGATTATGAGTGATCATCAAGAAGATACCGGCTCCCAACAGAGCGTCGAACTGGCCAACAGAATCATTGATGTTGCCAACAGTTGCCTTGAGGACGGAATGCCGCCTCAGGTCATCGGTTCCGGGTTGCGTCATGCGGCGGCGAATTTCTCGGCCTTCGTTTTCCATCAGTCGGGCGGCGGCGGTGAAGAAGCCTTGTCAGGCGTGGTAGAGGATTTCCTGCAGGCGTTTGAATACTATCTCGAACGCCATGCCCCGGCGGAGCCCGCCGGCGGCGGCCTGAACGACCTTATCGAACAGGCAAAGCGCGAGATTTGACTGGGCGCGCGCCTCGGAAACTCACTGGCGTTGATCGCCTAAACTCACTGGCGTTGATCGCCTAAACTCACTGGCGTTGATCGCCTAAACTCACTGGCGTTGATCGCCTAAACTCACTGGCGTTGATCGCCTA
>JABIPG010000089.1 GCA_018698795.1 Rhodospirillaceae bacterium | reverse complement strand
CCAATTCACTCTGGTCAATCTGGTCGATCTGTTTGGTCTGGCGTTGACCAGCCAACAAAGAAACCCTGACCCGATCAAGTTCCGTGGCCAGAAGTCTCAGTTCCTTACCCTCTTGCGGGTCGGATACGCGAGCTTCAGCCATCAGGGCCAATGCAGTTTCGTTCAACTGTTGGGCTAACCTTTTGTGTCTTAAGTTTTGCATGGGTTGTGCTCCCTTGCTCATTTCACTTCGACGATGCATAGAAGCTTATCTGCGAAACATTACAAGAGTATGTCGTTAACCCAATATTTAGATTTCATTATGTTTCAATCACGACATATAGTGGTTTGATCCAAATTGCCGCATCTTTCCTTTGATATCCTTTGCGCCAGGGGTTCTTCGTGCTATAGGCAATTGATGATGAATGAACCGCAAATGGACAATATTGGCTCGGTCGGTCACGCAACCCTGGCGTTCGGGGTGCTGTTTTCGACGCTTGGCGCCGTTGCGGATGTCGAGGATTGGCTGGATGACAATTGTACGGGCGATTGGAGCCTGCAGGTCGAAGGCATGGACGACTCTCTCACTAAAAAGAGCCTGCGAATCATGTTTGAACTTGAGGCCGATAAGCTCACGTTTATCAACGATTTCGCCCGCGCATAACGCCATGAAGGCGGACTGCCTTCGGGTTCCGGCGTTTACCGTTTATCAATACACTTCGCGATAATCTGAACCTTCCGAAGAATTCGGGAGAAAAAAAATGTATCAATCGCGAACCGATGAACGGTCCGTTGCCCGGGAAATTATCGATAGTCCTTTGTTATGGATGACTATTCTGATCTATGGAGTGGGGATTTGCGCCTATCTGTGGTCAGATTTTTTACGCGTGTTTAGCTGGATAGGGCTTTAGCCACAGCACTTGAGCCTCGGCATTTGACCAGTGATACTCCGTCGTCATGAAAACTTCCGGACGATGGATCGTATTTCTTGTCCTTGCCGTAGGGGTCACAGCCTTGGTGGTCTATCTTGCTGTGCGCTATCCGGACGTCCTGAACAGCCGCGATGGCCAGATTGATTTGACCCAAAGCCTTTTGTGGCTTGGATTGATTGGTGCCAGCCTGTTCTTGCACCGGCGCATGCCGCTCGGCCATGCTTTGCGTTATGCGACCATATGGGTGGCATTGGGAGCGGGATTGGTTCTCGCCTACAGTTTCCGTCACGATGCGCAAAATTTGGCCGATCGAATGGTTGCGGAATTGCTGCCGCATCAGGGTCGGGTGGTTGGCGATAGCGTCGAGATCCGTGCCGGCGATCATGGTCATTTCGTCGTCGAGGCGTTGGTAGAAAACGTCAATCTGCGGTTTTTGGTCGATACCGGCGCCAGCGATGTGGTGCTGTCTCCCAGCGATGCCCGACGATTGGGGTTTAAGTCAGAAGATTTGACTTTCTCCAAGCTCTACAATACCGCCAATGGCACTGTGCGCGGGGCTCCTGTGCGGCTCGGGCGTATCTCGATTGGAGCGATTACAATCGAAAATGTCCGCGCCTCGGTGAACGGCGCGGAGATGGCGCGTTCGTTGTTGGGGATGAGTTTTTTGAACCGTTTGTCGGGTTACGAGGTTCGAAAAGATAGGCTCGTCCTACGGCCCTAGTCGCCGTCTTAATGCACGACCGCGTCCGAAGGGCGGCTCTCAGATAGTAAATTCTCGGCCGCCTGGGCGACACGAATCCAGCGCTGACTTCCTTGTCCGTCGCCCCGGGCCTTCAGTTGGTCCGCGCGGATAAAGGCACCCGCGACGGCCATTTCACCATAGGTTTCGACCAAAAGGCCGGCGGTGCGCAGAATATCGGCCTGTAGGAAATAGGGTTGCGTGCTCATGTTCACCTACCTGATGACCGTTTCCGCCATTTTAATGATTTCGTTTATGTTGACGCCAAGCCGATCTTCGATGACCACCACTTCGCCTGTGGCGACGGCCCGATTGTTGGCATGAATCTCAATATCTTCGCCGACACCGCGGTTCAATTCGACAACGGCACCACGGCCCAGTTTCAGGATTTGGCTGATCGGCATCTTGGCCGTGCCGAGTACTGCCGTGATCTCGATTTCCACATCAAGCACCGCTTCCAACTCGGTATTCAGTCCAAGCGATTCACCGACTGTATCTGGCCCAGCATCGTCCGCCATCCGTTCAAACCTTTCTTCGTCAACACGTCAGTATTGCGCGCCGCCGGTTAAGTGGCGGTTAACGCGGCACTAGTCTATCACGTTCCCAGCGGCGATACCGATTTTGCCTCCGCCGAAACCTCATTCGCTTCGGATCGGGCGACCCGTTCGAGCAGTTCATGCAGATGTTTGTCAGGGAAACCGTGCGATTCGAGTTCCTCGATCAGTTTGATGGCGTAATCACGATTGCTACCGGCTTTGCCCTCTGCGTGGTTGATCAAACTCGCCGAATCGGCGTTGTTGAGGCCGCCGGCAAACTGCGGGTGTGATGTGTCGGCGACGTAGGTATGGGCCTGGGCGACGGTGCCATCATCCAAGCGCACAGGCAGTTGAATGGGTTGGTAGGCGTAGCCGATGAGTTCGCGCTCGTCCAAATAGTCAACCACGCCTTGCCAATCCGAAGCGGCAACACGGAACGCGACGCCTCGGCATTGTCCACCGCGATCAAGCCCCAAGACGAGCCCCCGCTGCTCCGGGGTGCCGCGGTGGTGCTGTGAATAGATGCAAAAGGCGCGGTGAAAGCCCTCAAGCGTCGCCGGGTGGCGTTCCGTATAGGGAAAGCCCGGGTTCCACATCAGCGATCCGTAGCCGAACACCCATTCCGGTGGGCTCACGGCTTGGCCCGCCATTGCCATGGAAGATCGAACGTGCCGCGCCAGATGCCACGTTTGCCAGCTTGGGCTTTCTTCTGTGTTGGTAAGTATCTGGCCGGGTCATCAGGCGTCGCTACGGCCCAACCGGTATGCACCATGTTGCGGCCCACATCGAAGCCTTCCGCCCGGCATGTGGCAACCCACGCTCCGTCATCGGCAACGCCGCGCTTTTGGCAACTGATGCTCACCGGCGCGATCAGATCGAGAAGGCCGGTGCGCGAGATGTTACCGCAATCGATGGTTTTGTTAGGCCATTGGCAAGGCTGGCCAAGTTCCGGTGCATCAATGCCGTAGAGATGCATGCGTTGACCATCGACGACCAATGTATCCCCAGAGATCACGCGGGCTTTGCCGTGTACTGTATCCTCCGCGTTGGCCGCGAACGCTGGCGTCATGGCCAGCACGATGAGCAACAACCGAATCATGACCCTGCTAACGCGCGCTCAACGAATTCGAGGCGGTCCTGGCCCCAGAACAATTGTTCACCGATGACATAGGCCGGCGCGCCGAACACACCAGCGGCCAGCGCCTCGTCGGAGTTGACATCCCATTGATCTTTCGTGGCGTCTTCTTCGGCCACCTTCAACAGTGCCTCGCCATCGAACCCGCGTTCCTTGGCAATGGCGAGCATTGTATCGGGATCGGCAATGTTGCGCTCTTCGGCCCACACGGCGCTCAGGAAACCATTGACCAAGGGAGCACAGTTCAGCCCTTGGTTTTTGGCGGCGATGACCATGCCCGCCGCCGGCCACTCATTGGCAGGGAAATACGCGGGCTCGAAATTGATCGGCACGCCTAGGTGGTCGCGCCAACGCGCCAGTTCTTGCATGCGGTAGGCGCGTCGCGCAGGCGCACGTTTACCGAGCGGCAGGCCGCCAGTCTCGGGAAACACGCGCCCGAGGTTCATCGGTTTAAGATTCACTTCGGCGCCGTGCTTGGCTGCAATCTCCGTGAAGCGGGTGTCACCCAGGTAGGTCCAGGGTGAAATCAGGCAGACGTAGTAATCAATCCGTTTGGTCATCAATGATACTCCAGGTTTTCAAGACTATCGGTGCCTGTGAAGTGAAAGGTCAATGGAAATACAAAAAAAATCGCGGAAAATTGAAAAAGCCGATTGACGCGTAAAAAACTTTTCTTAACAATTCCGTCATACAACAGACCCTAGCCTAATCCGCACTGAAGAAACTCAAACGCGGTGCCAACAGCAAAAACAAATGGGCAGGTTTCTGGGGGGAAGATTGTTTGAAACGGCTTTCGGGCCGGACATGGGATAAGGGTCAAGACCATGCTGCATCGACCGCTTGACGGCGAGTTTGTCTACGAAGTCTCGATTTACAATAAAGACGTCCGTTCGTTGGTGAAAGAAAACCAAAGCCACAATGTCTTTGACGATCATTGGGCTGATTGCCAACTGCACGACGTTGTCGCACAAGACGAAACGGAGGCGCGCCGCATGGTCGGCGAGCGCTACCCGGCCGGCGACGGGTTCGTCATCCAAACGGTTAAGCAGACCTCGGTCTAACGCAGACAGCACGTGAAACGCCACCCGATCTCAATGGACGGGCGGCGCTCGCAATAGGGTTTGTTGAAACGTCGGTTCAGCCGCCGTTTGTCTTCAGGTACGCAATGACGTCGGCGCGCTGCTTGTCTTTTTTCAAGCCCGCGAAAGCCATTTTCGTCTTTTTCATCATTTTCTTCGGCTTCTTCAAAAATTTATCAAGTGTCGCTTCGTCCCAGGTGATGGCGGACTTCTTCATCGCTTTGGAATATTTAAAGCCTTCCACCGTTGCAGCCTTGCGGCCGACCACGCCATAGAGATTTGGGCCGACTTTGTTTTTGCCGCCTTGCTTGACCGTGTGGCAGGCCTTGCATTTAGCGAACACTTTCTTGCCCTTGGCGGCATCGCCGGCGAAGGCTGTTTGTGAGAATGCCATGGCCACAGCAAAGCCAAGGGCGATGATACCGAAACGCTTCATAGGTTGTTCTCCTTGTTCGAGTTCGTGACGTCATTTCCCATGTGTGGACGCTGGGGGGAAAAAGTTCAGATTTTTTTTCCGTCCCGTAACCCGTATTATGGCTGGATCAAATGAACCCGGACGGGAAATCGGTTACATACTTGGACAGGAACCGGCCTTTCCGCTCGAGATGGAGAAACAAACGTGTCACGCCGTTGGCTTTTTTTAGGGATTGCATCGTTGCTTGCCGGTATCACCGCGTCGGCGGCAAATCCGGCCCATGCTTTTTGCGTGGCCAATTCCAGCAAGGTGAAAATCCACGCACAATCCTTAAGCGCATCGGGGTTCGAAGGCGATATCGCGCCGAACGGGCACTTGTGCTGCACGGGAAAAAACTGCGTCAACAAGAAGGCGAAACGTGCGCGGGTTTTGGTGGTTACCGGCTATGTACCGGTGACTAAGAAGAAAGGCCGACCCGGTTGGAAAGCCGAATGCCGCGCCAAGGTCAAGATGGACGAGTGGGTCGAGGTTAAGGGTTCACTGAAAAAGATTTCGTGCAAGACCAAGAAACCGATACCCAACGGGTGGCGTAAGAAATAGGCACGCCGTGCCCCTGGCGATTCACACTGGCGATTCACACTGGCGATTCACACTGGCGATTCACACTGGGGTTTCACATTGGCGACAATAGGATAAGGGACGAAGATGACGGAGCAGCGTGCGCCAGCCCTCGCCGCCAATTACCGTCACGATGACCCAGACGCTTGGGATGTCGCCCGGGCGGTTGCAGGTGATGCACGTGCGTTCACGGACTTGGTGGAACGCCTTGAGGTTCGGGTTTACCGGTTCATCCTGCGCCAGGTTTCGGCTGTCACCGCTGCCGAGGACCTGACCCAAGATACGTTTCTCGAGGTTTACCGAAACCTGCACCGTTTCCAAGGCGCGTCGAAGTTTTCCACCTGGGTTATGGGCATCGCGCTCAATATTTCCCGCAACTACCGCACCCGAGCGCCTGAGCGCCGCTACCAGTTTCAATCTGATGACGTGCTAGAGCGGCAAAGCGCTGCCGGGCCGACGCCCCATGCTCAAGCCCAGATCAATGAAGCCGCAAGGGCTGTGCAGCGCGGATTGGACGACCTGCCTGACGATCTGCGCGAAGCCCTGGTGCTGGTGTCGCTTGAAGGCATGAGCTACGAGCAGGCGGCGGAAATGTTGGGTGTACCTGTCGGCACGGCAAAAAACCGGGTGTTCCGTGCACGGCGGATGCTGCGCGATATTCTGCGCGACCAGGGGCGCGACGATTTTCTCGATCCGGAAACACCTTAGAATATGAAACTTTTTGCCGGCAATCGGTTACCTATGAAAAACCGATCAATCGACATTGAGGCCAGACAAACCCGAGGGATGTCATGAGTGAACGCGAACGTATCGGCGAAATGTTGAGCCGCGGTCTGGATGCAGATCTGGATCGCGCAGAAATGCGCGAGCTGTACCGCCTTGCCGGTCGAGACCCACTTGTGCCGCAAGAGATGGGCGATCTTGCCCAACTGGAAGACGAACTGGCGGCGATCAATGAGCTCACAGCGGCGGCAACGCCGGCTCTCGACTTGGCGGACACTGTCCGTGCGAGCATTGCGGAAACCCACGTGGAGCCGAAAACCAGTTGGCTTGGCCAAGTCTGGGCGTGGATCATTTCTCCCAAGGGATTTTCAGTGCAACCGCTGTCGTTCGTAACAGGCGTTGCCATTGCGGTGCTGGGGTTGGGTACGGTGACACCGGTGCTGACAAAATCGATTTCAGAGCAAGTGTCTTACGAGCCACCCCGCCTGAGCCTTATCGACATGCAATTCGATGACGCCAAGCCGCGCGTCGACTGGACCTATCAGTTCATTGTGCCGCCGGGCGAAGACGCGCGGCTTTTGATTGATCATGGCGGCAAGCGCGCGGTGAAGTTTCAGTTCGAGGCCGATGAACCCGTCGACCTGGCGCTGGTTCACCATGCGCCCGGTAATCGCCGCGATACGGTGCAGGGCTTCACCGTGCACGGGATCGGCTACGCATCGCTGCAAAATCCGAAACCCGGCGATACCGTCACCGTGCGAAATGGTGGCAGTGTGCCGGTGCTGATCTATGCGTTCAGCCCGCGCTCAGGCAATTCCAGCGTCAGCCAGGGGCAATCGTTCTAACCCTTCCAGTGGCGAGCGCTCTTACCGTTTTTATGTTTCTGCGCCGCCGTTCACTTGGAGCATTTGTCCGTTCACAAACGCGCCGCCGTCGCTGGCCAGCATGCTGACCACGGCGGCGACCTCTTCGGGGGTGCCGACGCGGCCAAGTGGCACGCGCGCGGCCATATCGTTGATGTGTGCGGCGGTGGCGGGGTCGTCACGTTCGCCGGAAATCGGGCCCGGTGAGACGATGTTTGTCGTGATGCCCTTGGAACCGAACTCCTTTGCCAGCGACTTGGTCAAGCCCCAGGCACCATGCTTGGATACAGACACATGGGCGCGCCCGTTATAGCCGTGGATGGCATTCATGCCGGCAAAATTGATGATCCGTCCCCAGCCGCGCTCGACCATGCCTGGCAGCGACGCACGGGCCAGACGGAAAGCCGCATGCATGCCGATGGCCAATACGCGATCCCATTCGTCTTCATCCATCTCCAGAAATGGGCTTGATGGGCGAATGGCGGCATTGTTGACCAACACGTCGATGCCGCCGAAGGTCTCAATCGCTTCGCGGGCAATGGCTGCGCAACCGGCCTTTTCGCCAACGTCACCCATGGCGATGTGGCATTCAGCTCCCGCGGCCGCAACCGCAGCGGCGGTCTTGTCGCAGGCGTCGCGATTGCTTGAGCCATTGACGACGATGTTGAAGCCATCTCGGGCCAGTGCGACGGCGCAGGCGCGCCCGATGTTGCGGCCCGACCCGGTGATCAAGGCGGTGCGATGGTGCTCAGACATGGTCATCTCCCAATTCGTTTGGCGCGAAGAGTGCAGGTGGTTTTGCATCCGGTCAAGGGGGCTTGCGTCACGCTTGGGTGTCGCTCAACATGTTCGCTGCCAGAGGGTGAGGATGGAGGAGATTCCGGGATGTCTGATCGAGAGACCGTTGAGCGCGAAGGGCGCGAACTGCTGGCGGCATTCATGACAGCACTCAACGCGCACGACCCGGCGGCCATGGATGCGTGCCTGCATTTTCCACACATGCGCATCGGCGATGGGCGTGTCGATGTCTACGATGCACCGGGACAAAATCCACCGGGCCAAGACCCCATGGATATGTTCGAGCGCCTGAAACGCGAAGACGGCTGGCATTCGAGCAGTTGGGATGACATCCACCTGGTGCAGTGGGGACCGTCGAAAACGCATTTCGCCCTCGACTTTACCCGCTATCGTGAGGACGGCAGTGTCATCGGCGTATGGCAGACGCTGTGCATCCTGACCAAGAAGGACGGCAAGTGGGGGATGCAAGCGCGTTCGAGTTATGGGCCGTGACTGAGTCCCGTAGTGTGGCGGCTTCGGTAAATTCGATTTATATTCACCTTTCAAAGGATTGAGGAAATCCAGCAATGCCGCACGCTTTGATCATCGACAGCGACCCGGAAACCGGCCAAACGCTGCGCGATCACGTGCCGTCGATCTACGATGGGGCGCCGCTGACGGTGTCCGTGGCGCGGTCCGATGACGAGGCTCTGGCGTTGATCAATGAAGGCACGGAGTTCGATATCGCGCTGGTTGCCATCGACAGCCCGGCGATCAGCGGCATGTCGTTGTTCGCACGGATTCAGGAACGCGCGTTTCGGGTGCCGCGCATCGCGGTGGCCACCAACACCGACCTGCGCGGCATTCGCAAGGCCATGAACGAAGGTGCGACCGATTTTTTGGTGAAGCCGCTGTTGGTCGATGACTTCAAGTCTACCGTCGAGCGCGTGCTGGCCGATGTGGAACGCCGTCGCCGCAATTGGCGCGAGCGTTCCGAATACTCGGCCCTGATGCGCGAAATCGATATCGCCGGCGATATCCAGCAGCGTATTCTGCCGCAAGAATTCCCCGGCATTGAAGGCTACGCCGTGCATGGCTCAACGACGCCGGCCAAAACCATGGGCGGCGATTTCTATGATGTCTTTATGCTCGACGACGAGCGCGTCGGCGTGGTCATGGCCGACGTATCGGGAAAGGGCATTCCGGCGGCCTTCTATATGGCTGTGTCGCGTACACTGCTCAGGTCTGTAGCCATGAGCGGCGTGGCGCCGGAGATGTGTTTGGGGCAAGTCAACGAACTGCTGTGCGAGTACCACATCCCCGGCATGTTTGTCTCGGCGCTCTATGGCGTGCTCAATACCAAAGCGCACACCTTCACATTCGCCAACGCAGGCCACCACCCGCCCTACAAATGTAACATCGCGGGCAAGCTTTCCACCTACGAAGGCGGCGAAGGCTCCGTGCTCGGGATTATTCCGGAAATGATTTTCGGGCAAGAAACCGTGGAACTTGGGCCCGAAGAGTTTATTTACATGTACACGGACGGCGTCACAGAAGCGTTCAACGACGACCGTGAGCAGTTTTCCGAAGAACGTCTGGAAACGTGTCTGTCGAAAGGAAAGTTCCGCGATGCGCGGAAGATCGTCGAAGCTGTCGAGAGCGCTGTCGCGCGCCATGCCGGTGATGCGCAACAAAGCGACGACATCACCAGTTTGGTGGTGCGGCGCAACTGATTTTAACCAACCCACACACAAACCAGGAGACCAATATGAAGTTCACTAAAATCTCTCGCCGCGCCATGCTCGGCGCCATGGCCGGTATTGTCACGGCGGCGGCTTTTGCAAGCACCACCTTGGCAGCCGATAAAATCACCGTCGGCGCGCTGCGTTTCACGTCACACTCCGCCAGCTTCGTCGCGTTCGAGCGCGGCTACTTCAAAGCCAACGGATTGGACGTCGAGTTCAAGTTCTTCCAGGCCGCCCAACCCATGGCCGTGGCCATTGCGTCCGGCGACGTGGATTTCGGCGTCACCGCCATTTCCGCGGGCCTGATCAATCTGGCGCAGAAGGGGGCCATCAAGGTCATCGGCGGCGCGCTGCAAGAAGAGAAAGGCATCGATGGCCAGGAAATCTTGGTCTCGAAAAAGGCGTTTGATGCCGGTGTTACCTCGGCGAAAATGCTGAAGGGCCGTTCGTTCGGTATCACGCAGACGGGGTCGTCGTTCCATTACATGGCGTCGAAAGTTGCTGACGCGGAAGGCGTTGGCTCCAAGAACGTCAAGTTCGTGCCGTTGCAAAAAGTCGGCGCCATCATCGGTGCGCTGAAATCAGGCCAGATTGATGCCTGGTCGATTGTACCGCACTTGGCAAAAGCCTTGGCCAAAGGCCCGACCATTGTAAGCATCGGCAAGATTGCCGACTACATCCCGAACTACCAAGTGACGACGGTGTTCACGTCGGCGAAAAATGCGTCGGGCAAGCGCGATTTGGTGAAGCGATTCTTGAAAGCCTTCTCGCAAGGCGCGGATGACTTCAATGCAGCGCTGGTCGATAAAACCGCCGGTGCCAAGGCCGGTGACGACATGATCAAGCTGGTGCACAAATATGTCTACACCTCGCGCCCCTATGAGAAAGCCGCACCATCGATCCGCAACGGCTCCATGCGCATCAACAAAAACGCGCGGATGAACCTCACCAACGTTAAAGACCAATTGGCTTGGTTCAAGTCTGAAGGTCTGGTGTCGAAGGACATCTCCATCGATACGCTGGTCGACACAAGTTACGTCGACACGTTTTAAGCCTGCTATGGCCACCCTCAATTGTGGGGGTGGCCGACAGCGGACACAGATATCATGGACCTCAGCCTGCGCGGCATTTCGCACCTTTACGATGAACTCGAGGTCCTGAGCGGCATCGACTTGGAAATCCCGCATGGCCAGATCGTGTGCATCATCGGGCCGTCGGGCTGCGGTAAGTCGACGCTGTTGCGTCTGATCGGTGGGCTCGAGCAACCAAGCGCCGGCGATGTCCTGCAGATCGGTGATCCGCCCGCTGGGTCGCTCAATCCGCTCACCTACATCTTCCAAGATTTCGCCCTGCTGCCGTGGCGCACGGTGGAGGGAAATGTGAGTTTGGTTTTGGAAGACCACAATCTCGACGGCGCAGCGCGCGAAGCCCGCATCACCAGCGTGCTGGCGCGCACCAAATTGTCGGACTTCCGATCCGTGCTGCCCAAGCAGCTTTCCGGCGGCATGAAGCAGCGCGTCGCCATCGCGCGCGCCTTGGCCGTCGACCCGGCTGTGCTGTTGATGGATGAGCCCTTGTCAGCCCTCGACAGCCAGACCAGCGAACTTTTGATTGACGATCTGGTTGAGCTTTGGACGCGTGAGGCGTTCACGGCGTGCTATGTGACGCACAATCTGGCGGAGGCCGTGCGGCTTGGGCACCGCGTTGTAGTGCTGTCGCGCCGGCCCGGTAAAATCCGCGAGATCGTCGATATCGACATGCCGCTGTCGGAGCGCACCTCCACCCATCCGAAGCTTGAAGATATGCGCCAGCACCTTTGGAACCTGATGCGTGACGAGGCGCAAGCCGCGGACCAGGAGTTGGCCGATGCCTGATCTGGGAGCAGACGATAAACCCAACGGCGTCCCCGTACCTTTCCGGGGCGGCGGCTTTTCTCCGAAACCGCCCAAGGCGGTCGGCCTGATCGTATTCGTCGCGCTGATCTCCATTTGGGAGTGGGGCTCGCAATCGGGCTGGATTAGCGCACTGGTGTTGCCCGCCCCAAGCGAGGCCTTCACCGCGTTCAAGGAACTCGCCGCGTCGGGCAACTTGGCCAAACACGTCGGTGTGTCGGTCCAGCGCTTGGTCCTCGGCTGGACGGCGGGAACGGCGCTCGGCTTCATCGTCGGTGTTTCCATCGGGTTGTTTTCACTGGCCCGCGCCGGGCTGTTGCCTTTGGTGTCGGCGATTTTTCCGATCCCCAAAATCGCTTTGCTGCCGCTGTTCATCATCTGGTTTGGCATCGGCGAGGGTTCCAAGGTGGCGACCATTCTGTTCGGCACCTTCTTCCCGACCGTCATCGCGGTTTACGGCGGCGTCGATAACGTCGATCGGGGCCTGATCCGCATGGGCCAATCGTTCGGCCTCAGTTGGACGTCGATCGTGCGCAAGATCATCTTGCCCGGCGCCCTGCCGGCGATTTTGTCGGGTGCACGCATCTCGGCTTCCATCGCCATTGTGCTGTTGGTGGCGGCCGAAATGATCGGCGCCGAGTTCGGCATCGGCGCTTACGTACTTCTAGCGGGCAGTCTGATGGCCACAGACCAACTGATCGCCGGCGTCGCCATGCTGTCAATGCTCGGCCTCAGCGTCGCGTGGCTGATCGGCAAGGCGGAGAAGTTCTTTCTCAATTGGCGGACGTGATGAACCGAGAAATCGGGGTCAGAAGCCTTTGATTGCAATAAAAACATAAAAAAACCTGGGGGATAACCTGAGGGAATCCCAATTTCCTCAGTCAACAAACGTGCGACTTTTTCAACCCGCCCCAACAATCTCGCTCTCAGCAAGTAGCGGTCCCGGCCACAATCCTATCCACCATGTCAAATAGCGCGCCGTCACCAGCCATG
>JABIPG010000194.1 GCA_018698795.1 Rhodospirillaceae bacterium | reverse complement strand
TCGTTATGACCATCGGCAACCGGGCCATCGGCGCGCCGATCAATATCTGGAACGACCACACTGATTCCATGGCCATGAAGGACGCCGGGTGGATTCAATTGTTCGCCGAAACAAACCAAGAAGCCGTCGATCTGCACATCCAGGCCTTCCGCCTGGCTGAGGAACTGAGCTGCCCAGTGATGGTCTGCGTAGATGGGTTTATCCTGACCCACGCCTACGAGCGCATTGACGTGCCGACGCAAGATGAGGTCGATGCCTTTCTGCCGCCGTTTGAGCCGATCCAGGTTTTGGACCCGGCCGAGCCCTATTCCATCGGCGCCATGGTCGGGCCCGAGGCGTTCACCGAGGTGAAGTATTTGGGCCACGAAAAGCAATTGCAGGCGCTGCGGCGCATCCCGGAGATCGCGGCCGTGTTCAAGGACGTGTTCGGGCGCGAGAGCGGCGGGTTGGTGCATCCGTACAAAACCGAGGGCGCCGAGACCATCGTTGTCGCCTTGGGGTCGGTTAACGGCACCATCAAGGATGTTATCGACGAGATGCAGGATGGGGGCGCGAAAGTCGGCTCGATTAGTATCTGCTCGTTCCGGCCGTTCCCGCTTCAGGCTCTGGCTGAGGCCCTTGACGGTGCCAAGCGCGTCGTCGTCATCGAGAAAAGCCTGGCGCCGGGATTGGGCGGCATCGTGGCGGTCAACGTGCGCATGGCTTTGGCCCGGCAACCCATGCCTGTGTACACGGTCATTGCCGGGCTTGGTGGCCGGCCTATCACCATGGCGTCGCTTCGCGAAGTGTTTGAGGCGGCGGGTGAAGACAGATTGCCTGATGTGCAGTTCCTTGATCTCGACCACGCCGCCGTCGAGCACGAGATCATTCACGCGCGCCAAAATCGCCGCTCCGGTCCGACGGCGGAAAACATCCTGCGCCGCCTCGGCGCGGCAGATTGAGGGAGGGAGCCATGGCTGATACACCCACCACCCCCGATAGCGCCACTCAGCGCGTCAAGTTTTACCAGACCGGCACCCACACCGTCGGCAACCGCCTGATGGACGAAGCCAAGCGCACCGTGCAGGCCAGCATGGAGCGCGCCAACGCGATCACATCGGGCCATCGCGCCTGCCAGGGCTGCGGCGAGGCCCTGGGTGCGCGTTATGCCCTGGACAGTGTTATGCGGGCCACCGAGGGGCAGATGGTTGCCGTCAATGCGACCGGGTGCCTGGAGGTATTCACCACGCCTTACCCCGAGACGTCTTGGCAAATTCCGTGGCTGCACTCGTTGTTTGGCAACGCGCCGGCAGTGGCGACGGGCGTGGCGGCGGCGCTTCGGGTCAAGGGGCGCGAAGATGTGCGGGTGGTCGCGCAAGGCGGCGACGGCGGCACCACGGATATCGGTTTTGGGTGCCTGTCGGGCATGTTCGAGCGCAACGACGATGTGCTCTATATCTGCTACGACAACGAGGCTTACATGAATACCGGTGTGCAGCGATCATCCGCCACGCCGCCGACCGCGCGCACGGCGACCACGCCAGCGCTGGGCGATGCGCCCGGCAATGTCTTCGGCACCGGCAAAAACCTGCCGTTGATCGCCATGGCTCACAACATTCCCTATGTCGCGACCGCCTCTGTCGCCGATCTGCACGATCTGGAAACCAAAGTGACGAAGGCCATGAGCTTCCGGGGCTCGCGCTACATCCATATCATGGTGCCCTGTCCGCTGGGCTGGGGGTCGGCGTCGGATGCGACCATCCATATCGCGCGCTTGGCCGTCGAGTCGGGTCTGTTTCCGTTGTTCGAGGCCGAACACGGCGAGATCGTTGCATCCAACAAAATACGCCGCCAAGTGCCGGTGACGGATTATCTAAGACCGCAACGGCGCTTTGCGCACCTGTTCAAAAAAGGCCCGGGTGGACAAGAGGATACTGAGCGCATTGAGCGTATCCAACGCATGGCCGACACCAATATCAAGCGCTTCGGATTGCTGGATGAGGAGCGTGGCGCATGACCGAAAAGCTGCCCTTCGCCATCACCTTGGACCCCGGCACCTCGCTTGCCAACGAGACCGGCTCGTGGCGTACCAACCGGCCTGTCTATCTCGATCGCCTGCCGCCCTGCAACAATGCATGCCCAGCGGGTGAGAACATCCAGCAATGGCTGTTTCATGCCGAAGAAGGCGACTACTTCACCGCCTGGCAAAAATTGATGGAAGACAACCCATTGCCCGGCGTCATGGGCCGGGTCTGTTATCACCCATGCGAGGACGCCTGCAATCGAGCCGAGTTGGACGAAGCGGTCGGCATTCACGCGGTGGAACGGTTTCTGGGCCGCCAGGCCTGGGAGCATAAGTGGGTGCCAGATTGCGCAGCCGAGCCGTCGGGCAAACGCGTGTTGGTGGTCGGCGCTGGGCCGAGCGGCCTATCGGCGGCTTATCATCTGACGCGGCTCGGCCACGATGTCACGATCCGCGAAGCCGGGCCTATGGCTGGCGGTATGATGCGTTTCGGCATCCCTAAATACCGCCTGCCACGCGACGTGTTGGACTATGAAATTCAGCGCATTCTCGACATGGGTGTGACGCTGCAGTTGGATACCAAAGTCGACGACATCGAGGCGGCGTTCACGGCGGAGAAATTCGATGCCATCTTCGTCGCTGTTGGCGCGCATTTGGCCAAGCGTATCGATATCCCGGCGCATGCAGCGGGGAAAATCCTCGATGCTGTCAGTGTGCTGCGCGACATGGAGACCGGCGCCGAGCCGCCGCAATTGGGCCGGCGCGTCATCGTCTATGGCGGCGGCAACACGGCCATGGACGTGGCGCGAACGGCCAAGCGCTTGGGCGTCGATTCCTCCATGATCGTCTACCGGCGATCCCGAGATGAGATGCCGGCGCATGATTTCGAGGCTACCGAGGCCGAGGAAGAGGGCGTGATGATTCACTGGCTCCGGACCATCAAGCAGATCGACGAGACCACCTTCACCGTCGAAAAAATGGAGATCGACGTGAACGGTCGCCCGCAGCCCACCGGCGAGTTTGAGGAGATCGAAGCCGATACGTTGATCTTGGCCCTGGGCCAGGATGTGGATACGAGCTTTTTGGACGAGACCCTTGGCGTCGAGGTGGCCAAGGACGGCGTGGTCAGCGTCAATGCGCAGATGATGACCGGCAGGGACGGCTTGTTCGCCGGCGGCGACATGGTGCCGTCGGAACGCACGGTGACAGTCGCTGTCGGACACGGCAAAAAAGCGGCGCGCCATATCGATGCCTGGCTCAAAGGTGAGTCTTATGAG
>JABIPG010000124.1 GCA_018698795.1 Rhodospirillaceae bacterium | reverse complement strand
GATCGCGTGTCGGCCAACGCCGGAAAGGCCGGCAGCACCGCAGCGCCGAATGAGGCGACAGCGCCTTGCAACAATCGACGGCGTGATACGGAAAACTTCTCAGTGCCAACCATGGTGGGTCGTCCCTTTATTGTGAGGTTGTTGTGAACGCCTGAACACGCTGGCATTATACCGGCGCTTTTCTAAGTGTTCCAACCTTCACCATCAATCTTCAGGAGACCTCGGTTTATGGCACGCTACGACTATGATCTGATTGTCATCGGCGCCGGCTCGGGCGGCGTGCGGGCATCGCGTTTCGCGGCTGCAGAGTACGGCAAGCGCGTCGCGGTCGTCGAGAACAGCCGTGTCGGCGGCACATGTGTCATGCGCGGGTGCGTGCCGAAGAAACTGCTGGTCTACGGCGCCCATTTCGCCGAAGCCTTCGAAGACGCTCAGGGCTATGGTTGGAGCGATGCACAACCGAACTTCGACTGGCCCAAGCTGATCGCCGCCAAATCGGCCGAGTTGAACCGCTTGGAAGACGTTTACCATCGCATATTACGTGAGTCCGGCGTCGATGAGATCAACGGCACCGGCAAGGTGGCGGACCCCCACACTGTCGAGATTGACGGCAAACCCCACACCACGGAACACATATTGGTCGCCACCGGCGGCTGGCCGTTCATGCCCGATATCCCCGGCATCGAACACGCCATCACATCAAACGAGGCTCTGGATTTGCCCGAGTTGCCAAAGCGCATCGTCATTGTCGGCGGCGGCTATATCGCGGTCGAATTTGCCGGCGTCTTCAATGCGCTAGGCGCCGATGTTCATCTGGTGGTGCGCGGCGACAACATCCTGCGCGGCTTCGACAACGCCGTCCGCAACGTGCTGCGTGATGAAATGGTCGCCAAGGGCATCCATCTGCATTGCGAAAACCACGTCAACTCCATCGAACCCCTGCCCAGCGCCGCGGGGGGCGGCTTTTCGCTGCATATGGACCAAGTTGAAATGATGGAAACCGACTTGATTATGTACGCTACCGGTCGGCGACCAAATACGGCGGGGCTGGGGCTTGAAGAGGCCGGCGTGGAGTTGGGTCGGAACGGGGCCGTCATCGTCGATGAGTATTCGAAAACCGCCGTCGATAGCATTTATGCCATTGGAGACGCCACTGACCGCGTCAACCTGACGCCGGTGGCGCTTGAAGAAGGCATGGCCGTAACCGCGACCTTATATGGAGACACGCCCGTCGCCGTCGACTACAGCAACATTGCGTCTGCCGTATTCAGCCATCCGCCGATAGGCTCCGTTGGGTTGAGTGAAGAAGAGGCCCGCGCGGCGCACGACGTGGACATATATATGTCGCGTTTCAAACCGATGCTGCACACGCTTTCGGGCCGCGACGAACACGCCATGATGAAGTTGATCGTCGATCGCGCCACCGATAAGGTGCTGGGCGTTCACATGGTTGGCGCTGATTCACCTGAGATCGTACAAGGGTTCGCCGTTGCCCTGAAGTGCGGCGCCACCAAAGCACAGTTCGATGCCACTGTCGGGATCCATCCGACAGCCGCCGAGGAGTTTGTCACCATGCGCCAAAAACTGCCCGAGCACGAAAATTGATGTTCGTCAATTCCGCTTGTTCCGTTAATGTTCGAGTGTTGCAAATTGATGACATTTCCACGGGCGTGAATTAAGCTAGTTATCAGATTAGGAAAAACAACATGCCAAATCGACCTATGGCTGTTCGAATTGAGAGAATCGAACCGTAGACGCATCTCTGAAATTGGTTATAATTGTGACTATCCTAAAGGGGATACAAGGGTAAAAACCCTCGTTGCTGTCAGCGGGCGTTGAAAGCAGATTTTTTATGGCTGAAGTCGAAACATCGGGAGAAGCAGCAAAAGCACCGGCACGCTCTCCCGGGCGGGATGCTGCGGTTCTGACGCAACGCTTCGTAGCGCTGTCGTTCTGCCGTGCAGATATCCTGTTTGAAATCGACAACGCTGAAAATATCGTTTTCTCGGCCGGCACAACACCGGAATTGTTGGGCAAGAGCGCCGGAGAACTGGCTGGCTCGCCTTTTCTCGACATTATCGACGAACGTGATCGTCCCATGGTCACGGACATGTTCGCCATGGCCGTGCGCGCCGACAGCCGCATCGACGATATCGCCGTCCGCTTATCGCTGGCCAACGGCAAAACGCCGGAAGCGACGCTTGCCGGCTACCGGGTCCCGGATTTCGACAACCATCTTTTCCTGGCCGTCAAAGTCGCGCCTCGTAAAGTTACAGCGCCCCGACGTCGTGATGCCGACCGCGATGATCAATCGGGCGTGATGAGCGCCGACGCATATAAAGATATTGCAGCCGACCGGATCCGCGCGGTCCATCAGGCTGGCGGCGAAGCCAAGATGACCATGGTCAAGGTCAACAACCTTGAACAGGCCCAAGCCGGCCTGTCCGAAGACGGCCAAACTCAATTGCTGTCAGCTATCGGTGACGTTCTGAACACCCAATCGCTGGGCGGCGATACCACCGGCCGCATCGGCGAGGAACACTTTAGTTTTGTCCATACCGGCGATGTCGATACCGCCGAGGTCGAACGCCAGATCGAAGCCGCCGCAAGCCAATTGGCGCCCGAAGGCGTGCAAATCACTTCGAGTACCGAGACCATCGACGCCGACCCCGAAGGCTTGACCGACGACCAGATCGCCAAGGCCATTACCTATTCCATGAAGCGGTTCAGCGAAGGCAAGAGCGGCAATGGCGGTAACTTGTCCGGCCAATTCCAATCGCTGATGAAGGAAACCATGGAATCGGTGGAGGCCTTCCGCAAAATCTGCCTGACCCGAGACTTCGACCTGCACTTCATGCCAATCTGCAACTTGAAAACCGGCAAGGTGCACCACGTTGAGGCCTTGACCCGGTTCCGCGGCAGTTTCGGCGCCCAAGGGTCACCCTATGAGTTGATCACCTTGGCCGAAGAAATCGGAATCATTTCCGAGTTCGATCTGGCGGTCGCCCGCAAGGCCGTGGATATCATCCAAGAAAGCGTCACCGGCAAACGCATCCCGCCCATTGCTGTCAATGTTTCGGGGCATTCTATTGCCAGCAAGGAATTTGTCGCTGAGTTGCGCGAGTT
>JABIPG010000185.1 GCA_018698795.1 Rhodospirillaceae bacterium | reverse complement strand
CGCCGGCAGGCGATGTCTTGAGCAATGTATACAAAGACGTGGTGCTGAAATTCCAACCGCGTTTCGATCACATTCGGGCTTGTATCCCGCGTGCCGACGGGGAGATTGAGTGGGTCTCTTATCAGCGCTTGTTGATGCCGGTGCGGACCCGGCGCGAGCGACCAGCACTGGTTTGTCTTTCGGTGACGACGCCGGACGTCAGTATTCCAATCCCGGTGCAAATCGCATTAAGTGCATAAGGTCTTGGCGACTGAGCCAGACCAGCCACTTATTGATCGGTGCATCTTCCGTCGATTTCTGACCGAGAATGCCGCCGGGTTCCACATGCATGTACCCGTATTGCGCCTGAACCCCACGATAGGCGAGTTTGGTGGGGACGAAACCAAAGACGAAATCAGGCGCCCACTTTACAAGCACCAACGCCAGCAATAGGCGTGGCAACACGGCGGAAAGCCCTTTGCCGCGCAGTGATTCGTCGAGCCAGATTTCACCGTGATAACAAACACTGCCTGATATGCGCTGCAGCGCCGGTGCGCTCATGGAGGAGCGCTGCACGTCCGTCTCCATATCCAAACCGGGCAAGCGGTAAAGCCGCCTGAGTTCGAACAGATGGTCGGCGAGGCTGATGTCGATGAGATCGCTTCGGCGTGTCGCCTGTAAGTGCACTAACTTACCATCCCCGTCCGTTCCCTTTAGCCAGAACCCATTGCCGGGGCCGACATCGGTTATCGAAGGATCGAAGATCGGCGACATGGGGGATCGATCCGTCATGGTGCTACGGATGTCGCGGAATTCCCGGAAATCCCGGCATAACTCCAGGTGCAACCCGGCGTCGGAGGCGAAGCGGTCGATCTCTGAGATATAGCGCGATAGATGCAGATGGTCGGTAATTGCATTCATGGGGCCGGCCTTTCACACGTTTCAGTTGCTGAAGTGTCTACCTACACAATCAAAAAATCAATAAATATCTGAATAAAAAATACATTGAACAATGGTAGGTTGAAATATTGAAAATATTGAGCAAATTCAGGGTGCTCTTCAGTGAGATGTTTTTCCGCTGGGGCACGAATGCTATCAATCGAGTGCTATCAATCGGATGCGAAGCGTGGAAGGAATCCCTTTGTCCCATGTTCTCATAACAGGCGCTGCCGGGTTCCTCGGCCAACGGCTGGTAAACGCGCTGCTAAGCCAAACCGAACGCCCGATCAGCAAGTTGATCCTCTGGGACCACCAACCGGGCTCGGTGCCTTCCGGCACGGAGGCGAAGATCGTCACGATCCAAGGCGATTTGCTGGACGAAGATTTGCGCCGCCAGGCCTTTGCCGATCGGCTCGACGTGGTCATTCACTTGGCTGCCGTCGTTAGTTCCGAAGCAGAGGCCGATTTCGATCTTGGTATGCGCATCAATGTGGACGGAACACGTGCACTGCTGGAAGCTTGCCGGACGCAAGGGAATTGCCCGGTTTTCATCATGACCAGTTCCGTCGCCGTGTTTGGGGGCGATTTGCCGACCACAGTGCCGGACAATTGGCAGCCGGCGCCACAATCGTCCTACGGCGCGGAAAAAGCCATCTGCGAACGTCTGGTCAGTGAATACTGCCGCCGAGGCTTTGTTGATGGCCGCGTGTTGCGGCTGCCGACCATTGCCGTCAGGCCCGGAAAACCCAATCGTGCGGCGTCGTCTTTTGTTTCGTCGGTGATTCGCGAACCCTTGAACGGCGAGGGTGCGGTTTGCGCGGTTGCGCCCGAGACGCCGCTCTGGCTGATGTCTCCGAACCGCGCCGTCGAGGCGATGGTTCACGTGCTTGGCATACCGGCGTCAGCGCTTGGCAGCGAGCGGGTGCTTTCTTTGCCGGGGGTTTCCGTTCGCACGGATGATTGGATTGCAGCACTCGGGCGCGCGACAAATTCTGAGACAATGGCTCGCGTCGCGTGGGATTTCGATCCCGATATCGCCGCTATTGTGCAATCCTGGCCGGGTGAGTTTGAGGCCACGCGCGCCAAAGCACTGGGTTTCGAAGCCGACGCGGGCGAAGACGAGATCATTGCCGCCTACATGGCGGAGCAGAAAAATATCTAAAGGGAGATAGATCATGGCAAATTTCGAAACCGTTGGCTTTATCGGGCTTGGTGTGATGGGGGAACCCATGTGCCGCAACTTGGCGCAGAAAAGCGGCCTCGGTGTGATCGGGTTCGATCTCAGCCGTGAACCCATGGAACGGCTGGCCGCCTATGGCGTGGCACCGGCCCAAAACATCGCGCAAGTAATGGAAAGTGCCGACGCCGTGCTGTTCTCGCTACCCAGCGGTGCCGAAGTTGAGTCTCTCTGCACTATGGACGGTGGGCTTTTATCGTCGGCGCGGAGCGGCCAAACCATTGTTGATCTGGGCACTACGCCCGTGCCCCTGACCCGAGAACTGGCGAAGCGCTTT
This sequence comes from Rhodospirillaceae bacterium, assembly GCA_018698795.1. Taxonomy (GTDB): domain Bacteria; phylum Pseudomonadota; class Alphaproteobacteria; order Rhodospirillales; family Casp-alpha2; genus TMED8. The sequence goes on along the minus strand of JABIPG010000185.1, from coordinate 219 downwards.
GCCGAACGTGGTGCTGCGTTTGCCGATGCACCGGTTTCGCGCACCCGCGCCGCCGCCGAGGCCGGCACACTGTCGATCCTGGTTGGCGGTGACACAGGGACCTTTGCCGATATCAAGCCGTTGCTCGATTGTTTCGCTGAAGAGGTGACACTGTGCGGTGAGATCGGCGCCGGGCAGGTCGTGAAGCAACTTAACAACATGGTGTTGACCGAGACCGTG
>JABIPG010000141.1 GCA_018698795.1 Rhodospirillaceae bacterium | reverse complement strand
GATTGACGATCAGTGCACCGACGGGGACTTCGCCGCGCGCGCCGGCGGCGCGGGCCTCATCAAGCGCGAATTGCATATAGGTTGCGGCAGAGCTATCAGGCATGGGGGCAAGGTGCCGGGCGGGTGAATGTGCGTCAAGAGTTGCTTGCCGATAGGCTTGCTCGGCCATGCTTGCTCAGCTTGACGGGCGCGCCTACATTGCGGCCATGTCTGAAACACCAACCACCGACGATAAACCAAAGGGCGAGCGCATCGCCAAAGTGATGGCACGCGCCGGGCTTTGCTCAAGGCGCGAGGCGGAACGCTGGATCGATGCCGGGCGGGTAACGCTGAACGGCGCGCTGTTGGATTCGCCGGCGGTGACCGTGACCGAGGCGGACACTGTAATCGTCGATGGCAAGCCCTTGCGTGGCCCAGAGATCACGCGGCTCTGGCGTTATCATAAACCGGCTGGTCTGGTGACCACGCACAGCGATGACAAGGGCCGCGAGACAGTGTTCGATAAAATGTCGGCGGATATGCCGCGCGTGGTTTCCGTCGGGCGGTTGGATCTCAATTCAGAAGGCCTGCTTTTGCTCACCAACGATGGTGAACTGGCGCGTAAGCTGGAACTGCCATCGACCGGCTGGTCGCGGCGCTACCGCGTGCGCGTGCACGGCCATGTCGATGAGAAGCGTTTAAAGAGCCTGTCGCACGGGATCACCGTGGATGGAATCCGCTATGGCCCGATCAAGGCGGCCTATGATGGCGAGGACGAAAAGCGCAAGGCCAATGCCTGGCTCACGGTGGCGTTGTCGGAAGGCAAGAACCGCGAAGTGCGCAAAGTCTTGGCGCATTTAGGGCTCGACGTGAACCGCCTGATCCGCACCGCCTACGGCCCGTTTCAGTTGGGCAAGCTGCAACGCGGCGGCATCGAAGAGGTTAAGGGTAAGGTGCTGCGCGAACAGGTCGCGGGCCTGAAAAAGAAGCGGTGAGGATCGTCGGCGGCCAGTTAAAGGGACGCCAATTGCAGGCACCGGGCGGACGCGATTTGCGGCCCACATCCGATCGTGCGCGCGAATCCATCTTCAATGTCATCATGCACGGCTTGGGCGATTGGGACGGCAGTTTAGACGGTGCTTCCGTGGTCGATGTGTTTGCCGGCACTGGGGCGCTAGGGTTGGAAGCGCTGTCACGCGGGGCGGCGCATGCGACCTTTATCGACAATGGGGCAAATTCATTGGCGATGCTGAAGAAAAACGCCGCGCAGTTGGGGGCGTGGCGCGACGCCACACTCCTGAAGTTGGATGCAACGCACTTGCCGCCACCGCCGCTCGCCGCAAAGGCGCCGTGTGGTGTGGCCTTTCTCGATGCACCCTACAGCCAAGAATTGACGACCCCGGCACTGAACGGATTGCGCCGTCAGGGCTGGATCGCGGACGGCAGCTTGTGCGTGGCTGAAATCGCTACCGACGAGCAACTGATCGCCGGGCCGGGTTTCACGCAACTCGATGAGCGCACTTACGGTGCGGCCAAAGTGGTGTTCCTGCAATACCGGGCCTGAGGGGCGTTCGCTAAATCGGCGATGCCCAGTACGCGCAGCCGGACGTCAAAATCGGGGCTCAGCTCGGGCCGGGGCGCGATGTCCCACCACCATTCCTCACCCTCAAACATGATGGCGGCGCCGAACAGCGGGTCAATTTTCTCTAGTGGTTTTTCTTCGTCGTGGACCAACCGCAGCACTTCCGTGACCAGGCAAACTTGGCCTGTATGGTTTTGCAGCAATGCCAGATGGTGGTCGATGACGGCGCGGGCAAAGCTTTTTCGAGCGGCGGCATCGGTCCAGGCCGCATATTTTTCCAACCGCTCCACCAACAGCAACGGCAATTGGCTCAGGATGTTGGCCGAGATCACGAGATCGGCGCCTTCAATCAACGACGGGTCGGGGGCAGGTTGCGGCAATGAGGTAGCGCCGGGTGTATTGGCGCCGATCACCTGACACACCTTGGTCAGACCGGGCAATTTGGGGAACGTAGTATTCGCGGGGTCATCCGGCTGGCCAAAATGGTAGAGTGCCAACGCTGCACCGCTGATGTCGGCATCGATCAGATGGACGTTGCCGTATTCACCAGTTTTGCGGCGGACTGCACGTGGGTGCGCCATATCCACCAACTCAACGCGCTCGAAAGCCGCCGCCAGATCATCCAGCGGGATATCCAGCACATGCCCGGCCCCCAGCACCACGCAATGGTGTTTGACGGCGCATTGTGAAATCGCGGTGCGGATCAGGTCTCGGGTTTGCTCCAGGTGCGGCGCCCAGGTCTTGGCGCAGCGGCGGTGGCGGTATTCGAGTGCCACCTGTTCGCGCACGTAACCCATGGCTTTGACCCATTTGGGCGCCGGGGTGCGCCAGTGCTCAAGGGTTTCGGCCAGCATGGTTATCCCTCATGGTTATCTTCGGCCAAACAGTTTCTCGATGTCGGCGAGCTTCAACTCGACATAGGTCGGTCGGCCATGGCTGCATTGACCGGCCAAGGGCGTCGCCTCCATCTCGCGCAGCAGCGCGTTCATTTCATCAGCGTTGAGCCGCCGCCCAGCGCGCACGCTGCCGTGGCACGCCATGGTCGCGCAGACATCGCCGATGCGTTCGCGCAATGCCATGGCTTCGTCCAGCTCCGCCAGGTCATCGGCGAGATCACGGATCAGGCCTTGAACGTCGGTCTCGCCTAAAAGTGCCGGCGTTTCGCGCACCATGATCGCGCCGGGGCCGAACGCCTCGACGCTGAGACCCATGTCGGCCAACTCATCAGCGCGCGCAGCGATGCGCACGGCAGCGGCCTCGTCGAGTTCCACCACTTCCGGGATCAACAGTGTTTGGCGTGCCACGCCGCGTTCCGCCAGTGAGGCCTTGATGCGTTCCTGCACCAAACGCTCATGTGCTGCGTGCTGGTCGACGATGACGATGCCGTCTGCCGTTTGTGCCACCACGTAGGTTGCGTGCAATTGCGCGCGGGCGACGCCAAGCGGCAAATCATCGGCCATGTTCTCGACGCTGGGGTCGGTTGCCGCCATGGGTGCGGCGGGCTGGGCATTCAGTCCCGGTAACGGCGCATGGAAATCCTGGGCGCGCTCCGCCAGGCCCTGCGGCAGATGCGTCATCTGCGGGCGCTGGGTGTAGGGCAGCGGGTTTGTGCCGCCAATCGCGGAGCCTGGCCTGAAAGCGCCCAGCGCGGATTCCGACACAGTCGTCGATGCCCGGTGCCCTGCTTCAGCCAGGGCATGGCGGATGGCGCCGACGATCAGTCCGCGCACCACGGCGGCGTCACGGAACCGCACTTCGGTTTTGGCCGGATGCACGTTGACGTCGACCATCTCCGCCGGCACCTCTAAAAATAGCGCCACCAACGGATAGCGATTGGCGGCCAGCACGTCGCGGTAAGCGCCCCGAAGCGCGCCGAAAAGCATGCGGTCGTTGACGGGCCTGCCGTTGACGAACAGGAATTGCATTTGCGAATTGCCGCGGTTGAGCGTCGGCAGGCCTGCAAAACCGGTGAGCACGATGCCCTCGCGTTCAGCATAGATGGGGACCGCATTGTCGGCAAAACTGCGGCCCATGATTTTGCCCAGGCGATTGAGGCGCGCATCAAAAAGCTCACCGTTTTCGGGCGCGAAATCGAGTGTTTTGCGGGTGCCGTCGGACAATGTGAAGCCGATGCCGGGGTGCGCCATGGCCAGGCGTTTAACCGTCTCGGTGACGTGGTTTTGTTCGGTGCGCGGCGATTTCATGAACTTGAGCCGCGCTGGCGTGGCGTAAAACAAGTCCCGTACTTCGACCCGGGTGCCGGCGGGATGCGCGGCGGGCTCGGGCTCCGAGACGGCGCCGCCTTCAACACGCACCGACCAAGCCTCCGATGCGTCCCGAGTGCGGCTGGTGAGCGTCAGCCGACTGACCGCGCCGATGGAGGGTAGCGCCTCACCGCGAAAGCCCAAGAACTGCACGTGCAGAAGATCATCGTCCGGGAGCTTCGACGTAGCGTGGCGTTCGACCGCGAGGGAGAGTTCTTCGGCGCTCATGCCGTGCCCGTCATCGACGACGCGGATGAGTGTCTGGCCGCCGTCTTCAATGGTGACGGCGATGCGCCCGGCCTGGGCGTCGATGGCGTTTTCCACCAATTCCTTGGTTGCGGCCGCGGGGCGCTCCACCACTTCGCCGGCGGCGATGCGGTTGACCACGGTTTCCGGCAGCCGGCGCAGCGTCACCATCTCAACTTCTCCAGGCGCGCAACTTGGCGAGCGCAGCGGCAGTCGCGGGGTCGTTCGGTGTGCTGTCGCCCTTAAGTGCGCTCAGCACCGGGCCCGACAAGGCCTTACCCAACTGAACACCGAACTGGTCGAAGCTGTTGATGTTCCAAATCGCGCCCTCCGCCATGACCTTATGCTCATACAACGCCAGCAGCATGCCGAGCCGATAAGGATCGAGGGTTTTCAGCAAAATCACGGTGCTGGGTCGGTTGCCAGGGCAATGATGGTGCGGGGTTTCCGGGTCAGCTGTGCCGTTGGCGAGTGCTTGTGCCTGCGCCAGCATGTTGGCTAAAAGTATGTCGTGATGGCCGGCGAGATCGTGGCCAGGCATGGCGACGGCAATGAATTCTGCTGCCACCAGGGCCGGACCTTGGTGCAAAAGCTGGTGGAAACTATGTTGGCCGTTGGTGCCGGTTGCGCCGAATATCACCGACGCTGGCGGTCCGCTGACAGGCTCACCGCTAAGCGTCACACCTTTGCCGTTACTCTCCATTTCGAGTTGTTGCAAATGCGCCGGCAGATGGCGCAGGCGCTCGTCGTAGGGCAGCACGGCACGCACAGGAAGGTCGAGGAATATCCGGTTCCAGAGATCGGTGACGGCCAGCAGTACCGGCAGGTTTTCGCCAAGCGGCGAGCTGGAAAAATGCCGGTCCATGGCGTGGGCGCCGGACAATAGTTGCTCAAACGCTGCGCCGCCGACGGCCAACGCCGTCGATAGCCCGATGGACGACCACAGCGAAAAACGCCCGCCCACCCAATCGGCGAATGGAAACACCCGCGCCGCCGGAATGCCGAACTCGCCGGCTGCCGCCTCGTTGGTCGATAGCGCACAAAAATGCTGTGCCACGGCGTCGTCGCCCAAAGCGCTGGTTAGCCACGCACGGGCGGAATTGGCGTTGGTCATGGTTTCGGCGGTGGTGAAGGTCTTCGACGCGACCAATATCAGCGTTGTCGCTGGGTCCAGCCCGCGCAGCGCGGTGCTCAGGTCTGTGCCGTCCACGTTGGCAACATAGTGGACACGTGGGGTGTTTACGCTGTTCGCCAATGCGGTGGTGGCCACCATAGGCCCTTGATGCGAACCACCAATACCAATGTTCACCACATCGCAAAACGCTTGGCCCGTGGCGCCCGTTTCCGCGCCAGCACGAATGGCGTCGGCGAAATCGATCATGGTTTGTCGTTGTATCTTGGCTTCAGCGCCGACGCCGGTAAGCCCTGTTTCATCGCGCAGTGCCACATGCAAGACGGCGCGATCTTCGGTGGGGTTGATCGGTTGGCCGGCGAACATTGCATCGCGGCGGGCTTCCACGTCGGCGGCGCGGGCGAGATCCATCAACAAATCGAGAGTATCCGTCGTCAGGCGCTGGCGTGACAAATCGACGTTGAGGCCATCAAGTTCCCAACTCAGTCGCGATGCGCGCTCGTCGTCGGCGATAAACATGTCGCTGAGTGTCGCCGACGCGATCTCTTCGCGGTGCGCCTCGAGGCGGGTCCAAGCGTTGGATTTGGTGATGTCGGACATGGCGGTTTTGGCTGTCATCGGGTCGCTAGCCTAGCAAACGCGAGTGCAGGCAGCCAGTGCCGCGCCCGCTCGGTTCAATCGGATGCGCGCACGCCGTCGGGTTTGCCCACGACCACGGTGGTCAAGCGCTTGGTATCCAACAGCTTTTTCGCGACTCGAGTGATGTCCGGGCGGGTCACGGCTTCAATGAAGCTGTTGCGCTTTTGCAAGTAATCGATCTCCAATCCGGAGATTTGCATACCCACCAGCATGCGGGCGATTCGGCCACTTGATGAGAACCGCAAAGGGAATGCGCCAGTCAGGTAAGTTCGTGCATCATTGAGTTCCGCATCAGAGACGCCATGCTCGGCCATGCGCTGCCATTCGTCGGCAATGACTTCGATCGTTTCGCCGACGCGCGCGTTGGCGGTGCCCGCACCGCCTAAAAGCATGGCGGAGGCGTCGAATGGGTACAGGTTGGAATGGACAGAATAGGCGAGGCCGCGTTTCTCGCGCACCTCGGCATAGAGGCGTGAGGTAAACCCACCGCCACCCAGGATACGGTTCATGACGTAGGCTGCGTAGAAGTCCGGGTCCTCGCGCTTCAGGCCCTGGTCGGCGAACGCCAGCTTGCTCTGCGGCACGTTCTTTTCAATGACAATGGTCTTGCCCGTGGTCGCCGGCGTGACCTGGGGCAGGGCCCAGGGTGCGGCCTTGGCCGGTAGCCTGCCGAAGGTGTCATCAAGGAGCTTGCCCAGCATCTCCGGCGTCACATCGCCAACCGCGCCAACGAGCAGATTGTCGCGCGCCAGACGGCGTTTAACGAAGCGGTGAAGGTCATCGGTGGCAATCGATTTGACGCTCTCTTCCGTACCGTTCGTTGCACGGCCATAGGGGTGGTCGGGAAATAGCGTTTGCATCAGCTTGCGGTTGGCAATGGCGCCGGGGTCTTCTTTGTCTTGCTTGAGGCCAATGAGGATTTGCGTGCGAATACGGCTGAGCGGTTCGGGATCGAAGCGCGGACGGGTGAGTGCGATTTTCAAAAGCCCAAAGGCCTGATCGCGGTTTTGGGTCAGGGTCCGAAGATGGCCGCCGAAAGTATCTTTACCGGCGTCGAAGCCGAGACTAATGGCTTTGTCTTCGAGGGTTTGTTGAAATGCCTTGGAATCAAAGTTGCCCGCACCTTCATCAAGCGTTGATGACACCAGATTGGCGAGACCTTCCTTGCCAATGGGGTCAAGGGCCGCACCGCCGCGAAAGGTAAAGCGCAAATTGATGATCGGATTGCGATCATCATGCACCAACCATGCTTCGATACCGCCGGGGCTGATGACGCGTTGCACGTCGACGGCATTGGCAGTTCCGGCAATGGACCAGGCGGCAATCAGTACAGAGATAAAGAAAAAACGCTTCATGGTGCGCCCTCCGGCAACAACAATCCGGTCACCGAGCGTCGGACATCGAACGTGGCGCGGGCGGCGGCGGTGATTTGGTCACGGGTCACGGCGGCGATGCGCTCGGGCCAGGCCTCGACCTCGGCGACGGAAATGCCGACAGCCAACGCAGAGCCCAATGAACGAGCACCACCCGATAGTGAATCGCGGGCGTAAATGGCCTCTGCCAGCATGCGCCCCTTGGCGCGCTTAAGCTCATCGGCGGTGACTCCGGTTGCGCGAAACTCGGCGATTTCCGCCTCCATGGCTTTTTCTAATGCAGGCATGGAAACATCGCCGCGCGGGCTGGCGTAGAACACAAAACGGCCCGGGCCGCGGTCATCGCCTGAATAGTAGGCGCCGGCGGAGACCGCCAATTTGCTGTCGACGACCAACTTTCGGTACAGCCGGCTTGATGCGCCGCTGCCGACGATATCGGCCAGCACTTCCAATGGATAAGAATGCTGATTGTCTCCCCAAAGCAATCCAGGTGCGACGAAGGTGCGGCGCCAGGACGGCTGACGCACGCGTTTGTCGCGATGCACGACGCGGCGTGCTGATTTTTGCGGTGGTTCCTTGGCACGTGACCGCGCGACCGGCGCGCCGACTGGGATGACGCCGTAGTACTTCTCGGCCAGCGGTCTCAGTTTGGCGGCGGTCATGTCGCCGGCAACCACCAAAATGGCATTGTTGGGGCGGTAGAATCTTTTGTAGAAGGCGAGGATGCGATTGATGTCCAGTGCCTTAATGTCGTGTTCCCAGCCAATGATCGGGTTGCGGTAGGGATGGTTGAGAAACAGGCTGGCGTTGACGTGTTCGCCTAAGATGGCGCCGGGATTGTTGTCGGTGCGCGAGCGCCGTTCTTCCAGCACTACTTGGCGCTCGGGCTCGACTTCATTGGGCGTGATCACCAGGTTGGTCATGCGGTCGGCTTCCAGCGCCATCACGGTTTCCAGCCGGTCAACGGCGATGGTTTGGTAGTAGGCCGTATAGTCGTGCGAGGTGAAGGCGTTTTCACGCCCGCCGTTACGCGCGACAATCTCGGAAAACTCGCCGGGTTTGCGCGCCTTGGTGCCCTTGAACATTAAATGCTCGAGAAAGTGTGCAATGCCGGACTCGCCGGGACCCTCGTCGGCGGATCCGACCCGGTACCAAACCATATGAGTGACCACCGGCACGCGTGGATTGTTCACCACCACCACATCCATGCCGTTTTTCAACGTAAAGGTCTCGGGGTTGAAGACGCCGGCCCATGCCGTGCCGGTGAATAGACAAAGCCCCACGGCGGTGGCGAGTGAGACAAATTTCCAGGGATTGGCGATCATGTATCCTCGCGCATTAATTTGGGAAGGGCGAACATGGCGCACCATCAGGGCATAAATATGGCACGCAGGGGAGAAAATTCACTTGAAAAGACCGTGATCAGCGCCGGCCTGGATTTTTAGAAATCTAGAATACCCTTGCGCGGCGCTTGGCGTTTGATCTCAGGCACTTTGCCGTCGGTGATCGGTTTGCCAAGCGCTTGGTTTTGCATGATGCGCTGTTGTTCTTTTTTGGGGTCGACAACGGTGCCGGGATAGGGCGAGTCATCCACCCAGAAGATCAGCTTGTCGATGAAGCGGCGATCTTCCTTGGCCAAGACCGACGATTCGTCGTTCACCTTTTCGCGAATGCTTGGGTCGGCGGCATTGGCGCCGGTTTTCGACAACAACACGTTCGTGCCGCGGCTGTCGCCGCCGGTGGCAGGTTTGCGGGGTTGTTGGGTGCGCAACACGGCGGAGCGAGCAGTATCGCGGGGTGATACGCGCTGTGGGCGATCAGCGCCCGGCTGTGGTGGCCTGAGACCGAATTCCGGCGGCAGAGTCAGGGGCGGACGTTTGTAAACGACGAATTCGTCCGGCGAGGATTTTTTGTTACCAACGGCTTTGCGCATGGATTCGCAACCCGTCGCGGCGAATACCACGGCAATAAGGCCAATGAGGATCAAGTTGCGTTTCACGATTTTGGAATTTGCCCGTTTATCTAATGAAAACTTACGCTTGTTGGCCCGGATTTTCAACCAATCAACCTTCAGCTTCGCCGAAAAAGGAATCAATGATCAAAATCGTCGCTCCAACGGTGATGCCCATATCCGCCACATTGAAAGCCGGCCAATGGTAGCCGGCGGCATGGAAATCTAAAAAATCCACCACTGCGCCAACCCGGATGCGGTCGATCACATTGCCGATGGCACCGCCGATAATCATGCCGAGCGCCGCGGATAGCCAAGGTTTGTGCACGCGCCACAACCACACAGCCAACGCGGCTGCGATCGTGAGAGCAAGGCCCGACAACATCCAACGCCCGAAATCTGCGCCGCCGCCGAACATGCCGAAGCTGACCCCGGTGTTGAGGCCTAAGACGAGATTAAAAAACGGCGTAACCGTGATCATGGTTGGTGGGTTCATGACATCCGTAATGATCCACCATTTGCTCGCCTGATCGAGCGCCAGTGTGGCCAGAGCCAGGGTGGCGCCCAGCCGACGCGTGGCGCCGATGCTCATGCGGTTCGCCGTCATTCCTGCCCAGGCAGCGCCTGGAAGTGGTCGGCAGCATCGGCACAACGGTTGCACGTTCCCGGATGATCTACGTTGGAGCCGACCTCGTCCAAGACCTGGTAGCAGCGTTCGCATTTCTCGCCGCTTGCCGGAACCGGCACGACCGCCACGCCTGCAACATCTTCCAATGTGAAGGCATCGCTTGGCGCATCACCTTCGGCAAATGCTACGCCGGATGTGATGAACAACTCTGCTGCGTCCATGCTTTCAAACAACTTTGCCGTCTTGGCAGGGGCGTAAACCACCGGTGCGGCTTGCAGGCTTGATCCGATGCGTTTCTCGGCGCGTTCTTTCTCTAGCGCTCCGGTCACGACGCGGCGCACGGCGCGAAACTCGTGCCATTTTTGGGCCAGCTCTTCGTCGCGCCAATCATCGGGGATATCGGGGAAAGTGCGCAGATGTACGCTGTTACCGGGCGAACGATCCGGATGGCGGATGAGCCAGGCTTCTTCGGCAGTAAAGCAGATAAAGGGCGCCAGCCACGCGGTCAGGCAATCGAACAGGATATCCAGCACCGTACGCGCAGCGCGGCGACGCGTATCGTCCAGCCGATCACAATACAGGCTGTCTTTGCGGATATCGAGATAGAAGGCCGACAGATCCAAGGCGCAGAAATTATGCAGCTCTGTAAACAGGGCATGGAACTCAAAGTCATCGCAGGCTTTGCGCAGATGTGAATCCATCAGCCAGATGCGATGCAGCACCCAGCGCTCCAACTCAGGCATTTCGGCAATGTCGAGTTTTTCAGCGTCTGAAAAGCCGTTCAAATTGCCAAGGATAAAGCGCAGCGTATTGCGGAGCCGCCGGTAGACATCTGAGTGTTGTTTCAAGATGTCCTGACCGATGCGGAGATCCTCTGAGTAATCGGAGCCCACAACCCAGAGCCTCAAGATATCGGCGCCTTGTTGGTTGTAGACGTTCTGCGGCTCGACGATGTTGCCGAGCGACTTCGACATCTTCTGGCCGTCCTCGGCCATAACGAAGCCGTGCGTCAATACCGCGTCATAGGGCGCGCGGCCCCGTGTGCCGCACGATTCTAGCAAACTTGAATGGAACCAGCCGCGGTGTTGGTCGGAGCCTTCGAGATAGAGTGATGCAGGCCATTTTAATTCCGGGCGATCTTCTAAAACAAAGGTATGCGTGGAGCCCGAATCGAACCAAACGTCGAGAATATCGGTCACCTGCTCGTAGTCATCGACGTTATAGTCTGGCCCAAGGAAGCGTTCCGGCGGAGATGCGAACCAGGCGTCCGCGCCTTCTTCTTCAAACGCAGTGACGACACGGTCCAAGACGGCCTGGTCGCGCAATGGCTCGCCGGTCTCTTTGTTGACGAAAACGGTGATTGGCACGCCCCAGGCGCGCTGGCGCGACACGCACCAGTCGGGACGGTCGGCGATCATGCCGCGAAGGCGTTTTTGCCCCGAAGCCGGTACGAATCGGGTTTCGTCGATGGCTTTCAGCGCGGTGTCGCGAAGGCCATTGGTCTCCATAGAGATGAACCACTGCGACGTGTTGCGGAAGATCAGTGGTTTTTTGGAGCGCCAGCTATGCGGATAACGGTGAACCAGCGAACCCCGGCCCATCAAAGCGCCGGCGTCTTGCAGCAGGTCGGCCACGTCGCCGTTGCATTTATAGACATGCCAACCGGCGACCAACGGCACATGATCGTAGAAACAGCCGTCTTCACCGACGGTCTGCGGCACTTCGATGCCGTTGGCCATGCCCAGCACCCAGTCATCGGCTCCGTGACCGGGCGCGATGTGGACGATGCCAGTGCCTTCCTCGGTGGTGGCGAAATCGGCGGCCAGTGCGGGGACATCGAATTCAAAACCCTCGCCATCGACCTGGCCGTGCAGCGGATGCTGGCACAGCGTGCCTTCCAGCGCCTCGCCCTTGAAGTGGTCGAGTACGTTGTGGCCGATGACGCCGCATTCGCCGGCAAAGGCTTCGAGGCGCGCCTCGGCGACGACCAGTTTGCGGCCAAGCTGGACGCGGCTGTCGTCGGAAATTTCGGTGACCTCGATCAGCACATAGTCGATCTCGGGGCCATAGGCGACGGCGCGGTTGCCGGGCATGGTCCAAGGCGTCGTCGTCCAGATGACGATAGCGGCACCTTCGATAGCGGCGAGGTTCGTCTGCTTCACGGGGAACGCAACGAAGATGGTGGTCGATGTGTGGTCGAAGTATTCCACTTCGGCCTCGGCCAGCGCGGTTTTTTCGACCGGCGACCACATCACGGGCTTGGCGCCTTTATATAATGAGCCGTCCATCAGGAACTTGCCCAACTCGCCGGCGATGCGCGCCTCGGCGGCGAAACTCATGGTGGTGTAGGGGTTGTCCCACTCACCGATGATGCCCAGGCGTTTAAACTCCTCGCGCTGGATGTCGATCCACTCTTCGGCGAATTCGCGGCATTCTTGGCGGAACTGGACGATCGGCACTTCGTCCTTGTCGTGTTTTTTCTTGCGGTATTTCTCCTCGATCTTCCACTCGATGGGCAGACCGTGACAATCCCAGCCCGGCACGTAATGCGAATCCTTGCCCAGCATTTGCTGTGAACGGACGATGACGTCTTTCAGGATTTTGTTGAGCGCATGGCCGATGTGCAGATGGCCGTTGGCGTAGGGCGGGCCATCATGCAGGATAAATTTCTCGCGCCCCTCGGCTGTCGCACGGTGGTGGCGGAATAGTTCTGTCTTTTCCCAATGCGCCAGCAGTTCCGGTTCGCGCTTGGGCAGCCCGGCTTTCATGGGGAAATCAGTTTTCGGTAGGTATACCGTTGATTTGTAATCGACGCTCATGTCTCGTTCGCCTGCAATTCGTTCAAAATGCCGCGCGCCGTATCGCTATCGGCGGCGATTTGTGCCTTTAAAGCATCCAGTCCGTCAAACTTCTTTTCTTCTCGAATGCGCTCGACCAGCGCGACGGTAATTCGCTGGCCATAGAGATCGCCGTCGAAATCGAAAGCATGCGCCTCCAGCACCACGTCTTGCCCGCCAAATGTTGGCCGCACGCCGATGTTGGCGACGCCGTCCATCCAGGTTTCCGCATCGCCGTCCAGATGGCCGATGCGCACCGCATAGACACCTAATTGCGGCCGCACCACGGAACCCAAGTGCAAATTCAATGTGGGGAAGCCAATGGTACGGCCCCGCTTGTCGCCGTGCGCCACACGGCCTTCGATTTCGAAGGGCCGACCCAAGATGTCAGCCGCCCCTTTCACGTTGCCAGCGCGCAGGCTGTTGCGCACCCGGGTCGAAGAGTAGACCTCGCCGCCCGCATCTTCGACGGCGCTGACGGCGGTAAATCCGAAGCCCAATTTCTGGCCCATGGCCAGCAGCACCTCGCAGTTGCCGCCACGATTGTGTCCGAACACGAAATCATACCCCGCCACCACGTGGCGTGCGCCAAAGCCGTTGACCAAAACCTGGGTAACGAAATCCTCCGCCGGGCGGCGCGAGAATTCAGCATTGAAACGCTGCACGATCATGATGTCGACGCCGAGTTGGTCTAGTGCCCGCGCTTTGGCGCGAAACGGCGTGAGGCGGAAAGCTGGCTGATCGGGTTTGAACACGCGTCTTGGGTGCGGCTCAAACGTCAGCACCGCCCAGGGCAGGTTTGCCGAGCGTGCAATGCGCCCGGCCTCGCCGATAACGCCCCGGTGGCCGAGATGCACGCCATCGAAGTTGCCGACGGCGATGGCGGCGCCGCGAGCCTCTTGGGGCAGGGTTTCGTAGTGACGGTATATGCGCATGGCGGCACAAGGTGTCAGCGTGCCCGGGTTGGGTCAAGTCCGCTGAGTTTCCAGTAAAAATGATAAATTCGACGTACAACGAAAAGGACGCCTGCCGGGTCGTTGACCACGGCGGCGCCCAAATCGGTTTTGAGGCTTTCGCGGATTACTTGACGCGCGTCGGCACCATAATCGTGGCTTCGCCGTCGACCACCGGCTTGCCGCCGACGGAACAAACGGTTTTCATCTCAATGAAGTGCTTTTCCGGGATCAGCTTGGTGATCGTGCAGGTCGCCATTACCGTGTCGCCGGAGCGCACCGGCGCCTTGAAGCGCAGGGCCTGGCTGACGTAAATGCAGCCCGGCCCAGGCAGTTTGGTGCCGATGACGGTGGAAATGAATGCCGCGGTGAGCATGCCGTGGGCGATGCGGCCCTCGAAGATGGTTTCACTGGCGAATTCGTGGTTCAGATGAACCGGATTGGTATCACCGGAAATGCCGGCGAAGGTGATGATATCTGCATCGGTGATGGTTTTGGCGAAGATATCCGTCATACCTTCTTCCAAATCCTCGAAGTAATAGCCGTGCAGTTGATCCATGGGGTTGGTCATGGTGTCCATACTCGCTTGTCTCCGGCAAAAGTTAAATTCTATTGCGTTGCAAAAAATTGCTGCAGTGCGAATTTAGGTGATATTTCAGTAACTAGCAAGATGTGCTATGCACAATTTATTGCAGTGCCGAAAACGACAGGGCGATTTTATGACGACGACCGTTCCGTCACCTGCTAATGATAAATCATGAAAAATCCTTGTTTTCAGCAGTTCGGTGGGTATTTGCGTGGCCTCGTGATGATCTCGGGGCTGATGGCGGGACCTGCATGGGCAGATGCTGAGACGCGGCCTAAATTGAGCCTGCCCATTGCCTGCGATATGGGAAAAGACTGCTGGCTGGTAAATTTGGTGGATCTCGATTCGGGGCCGGGCCGGCGCGACTATCGCTGTGGTAAGCAGACCTACGACGGGCACAAAGGCGTCGATATCGCGGTTCGTGACGTCGCGGCCATGAAGAGCGGTGTTAGCGTGGTCGCCAGTGCATCGGGTGTGGTCAAGGGCGTGCGCGATGGTATGCCCGATCGTATTCCCGATGATCGATTTCGCCGACAGTTCCGGCATCTGTACTGCGGCAACGGCTTGGTGATCACGCATAAAGGTGGTTGGGAGACCCAATACTGTCACCTGCGGCGCGGTAGTGTCGCGGTTAAATCAGGCGAGCGTGTTGAGCGCGGGCAAAAATTGGGCTTCGTCGGCCATTCCGGCATGGCGGAGTTTCCACATGTGCATCTGAGTGTGCGCCGTGCCGGCAAAGTTGTCGACCCGTTCTTGGGTGATCAGGCGAAGCTTCCGGCCATCTGCGCTGCCGGTCCCGGCGCCTTATGGACCAAAGCCGCCGCCCGCAAACTGGCGGCGCCGACGACGGCGCTGTTCAATGGCGGTTTTGCTGCCGCGAAACCGAAAGCGCAGGCCATTCGTAAGGGGCTCTACAAAGCCAAAGCCTTGTCGCGGCGTTCACCGGTGCTGATCTTGTGGATTGAGGCCTGGTGGGTGCGCAAGGGCGACCAACTGGATTTGAAAATCATTGGGCCTGACGGCGAAACTGTCGTTACCCACACCAGTCAATTGCCCAAACTCCAGGCGCGGCGCATGGCTTTCGCGGGCCGCAAGAAAAAGGGTTTGTTCTGGCCCGGCGGCACATATACCGGAGAGGCTGTTTTGACCCGCAATGTTAGCGGTAAAGTGCACCAGTATCAGGCGCGGTATGCTGTGGAGCTCAAGGATTGACGAGGAGGAGTGACATGTCGGGATTGAATGAGGATGACGCCATCAATGCCGAAATCGATACTTTGCGCCGGGCGTTCGTCGACCGGCTACCGATGCGAATAGAGGCATTGAACGACGCCAGCGCGGCTCTTGGTGCTGCTGATGGCGAGGTCGCGAGACAACATGCCATTGACGACGTCGGCAACGTGGCGCACGGGATCAGCGGATCGGCGGGGTTGTTCGGATTTCAAGATTTGGCAGACGCGGCAGAAGAGCTTGAGGCTGCTTGTGAAACGGCGCAAGGCGAAGCTGCAAATCGTTTGGATCTTTCCGGCTTGGTGCGGTCGCTGCGCGAAATCGCAAGCGGTGTTGCTTAACGCTTTAGTCGCCGTTTCGATACTAGGCGCGGCGTTGTGCTGAGGCCGCGTTTCAGACGACTGGCCTTGGCGTCTGGTTTAGCGGGTTTTCCAGCGCTCGGTTTCTTTTTCGCCCGGGCTTTTGTTTTTTGTGATGTCTCTTCATTGTCCGGTGCGTCGAACAGGTCGACCTTTGGTTTTGGTGTCGCCTTCTTTTCCTTATGCCGGCTTTCGATCATGTTTAATGTGCGCTGTATCAATGGGTCGCGATCAATGCGTTTTCGGGTTTTGTCCTCGTGCACGCGGGAAATTTCCGTGACAGCCTTGATGATGGCGCGCGGTGTTTGGTGGGGTTCACACCAGCGCGCGTAGGCGGCGAGTGTCCAAGGATTGGCTGGCACGGCATCAAGGCCGCGCCCGGCGCACCAGGCGACGAAATCTTCCCAGGCTTTGTTGTCTTGCCGACGCGCCATGCGGCTCTCAAAATCCTTTGGTGTTGATGACCAATCAGGATATCAGGTGTGTGGCGATCAGCAAACCTCTTGTAACCCAGGCGGCCTCGCGCCATCTAGACAAGCGGCCTCGCGCCCTCTAGATGTGGCCGAGCGAAAACAATGGAGCACTCACCATGAGCCAAACACCCGCCTGGGAAGGCTACCGACGGTTCACCGTGACCCGAAAGGTGCCCGAAAGTGCAACCGTGACATCGTTTTACCTCGTACCCGAAGACGGTAGTGAGTTGGGGTCGTACCGGCCTGGCCAGCATATCGGCATCAAACTCGACGTTCCCGGGCAATTCATCCCAGTGATGCGCAGCTATACGCTTTCCGATAGTCCGGCGGAGCGCGGCCATTATCGCCTTTCCATCAAACGCGAGCCGGCGCCGACGGACGACCCCGGTCAGTCCCCGGGCGTATCGTCCAACTTCATGCATGACCACGTAGCCGAAGGAAGCACCGTGGAGCTAAGCGCGCCAGGCGGGGATTTCGTGCTGCGGCCTGAGGGCAAGGGGCCGGTGGTGCTGTTGTCGGGCGGCGTTGGGTGCACACCGATGATCAGCATGCTGGCGGCGATCAATGACGTGGGCGCGGCGCGCGATGTGTGGTTTATCCACGGCGTCAAAAACGGCGTCGAGCACGCCTTTGGTGATTTCGTGCGCTCGCTCGCCACTGAACGTCCAAACATTCACGCCCATATCCGCTACAGCCAGCCCGGCGCGGATGATGTGTTGGGGAGGGATTTCGACTCCACCGGGCATGTTGATATGGATCTACTGCGCCAACTGCTGCCCGGCCCGACGCCGCAATTTTATCTCTGTGGCGCAACGCCGTTCATGACGTCGCTGTATCAAGGCCTGACCGAGTGGGGCGTCGACCCGTTCCAGATCAACTACGAGTTCTTCGGCCAAGCCAGCGATCTCACCGGCAAGGCGGGGCTTGATGATGGCGAGTCGCATCAGGTGACATTCAGGCGTTCTGGCGTCACGGTTAAGTGGACGCCGGCGGTCGGCAGTTTGTTGGAACTGGCCGAGACGCACGGCATTTCACCGGATTTTGTCTGCCGCGCGGGCAATTGCCACACATGCGTGCAGCACGTGGTCGAGGGCGCTTTCAGCTATCTGCACGAAGCGATTATTCCGCCGATGGACGACAGCGACGTGTTGATTTGCTCAGCTAAGCCGGATAGCGATTTGGTATTGGATTTTTAAGGGCCGTCATTTTTCGCCGACTTTTGCTTCTTTCATCACCGGCACATAGTCCATATCCGTATATAGGATATGCCCTGTTAGCCAGCCCTTGAGAAACTCCAGGAACGCGTCATTGTCGAAGTCCTGGGGGGCCTCATCGAACTGTTCCTTTAAGCCGAAAACCCGCGCCGACAGACGCCGGTGCGCTTCCGCATGGTCCTCCAGGTCGGCGTAGCCGGCCTCGTCCATGAAGTTCTCTTCGCGAATGAAGTGGACGTTCACGTAATTCACCAATCCGGCCAAGGTCTCAGCGATGGCCTCTTGGCTGTCGCCGCTGCTGATCTTGTCGTGTAGGTCGTTGACGAACATGAACAGTGCTTGGTGATCGTTGTCGATATCGTTGATGCCGGTGGCGTATTCGTTGGACCATTCCATGAAGGGCATGGGATCCTCCCCGTTCCTCTAGCGTGTTAACGTCGGAAAAGTCTATCAGCGTCGATCACTGCAAGGTTTGATGTAAATCAACTGCGAACCCTCCGGTTCCCTTGTTTCTCGATTTGCGCTAGCGTAGCCCCCTAAGGTTTTTTCGAACATCCGGGGGGAGGCGAAGACCATGACCGATACCGGCAATACTGAAGCCACGCCGGCCGCGCCGACAGGCGCGTTGCCGTTTCAAGATCGCATCAACACCATCACCACACAGGAACCCTGGGGCTGGCTGGCCGCCGGTTGGCGTGACATGCGCACCGCGCCGGGCCTCAGTATCGGCTACGGCGTGCTGTTTGTCGCCAGTGCTTACGCGGTGACCATCGGCCTCTACCAGCTCGACTTGATCTACATGATCTGGCCCATGGCGGCGGGGTTTTTGTTGATCGCCCCGGTGTTCTGCGTCGCGTTCTATGAGATCAGCCGGCGGCTGGAGAACGGTCTGGAGCTCAATTTCAGCGCACTGGCCAAAGCCTGGTGCGGTGACGCCAAATGCGTCTTGGGCGCAGGATTGGCGCTTGTCTTCTTTATGATCATGTGGATCCGCGTGGCGGCACTGATCTACGCTATCAACTTCCCCTACACCGGCCTTTCCATCGAGGAAATGACTGTGAAGACTTTCTTCACTACGGACGGCCTGACGTTCTTGGCGGTCGGTTCAATCCTCGGCGCGGTCTTGGCGTTTTTAGCCTTTCTGGTTAGCGCCGTTTCGCTGCAAGCAATGCTTGCCCAAAATATTGGTTTCCTCGGCGGCGTCATCATCAGCGTGCTCGCGGTAACCCGCAATTTCGCCCCGATGATGTTGTGGGCGGCGATCATTGTGGTGGTGACAGCGGCGGGCGTGGCGTTCGCCTTCATCGGCCTCGCCATCACCATGCCCTTGATCGGCCACGCCAGCTGGCACGCCTACCGCAGCGTCGTGCGGGACCCGTCGGAGGACTAACTCACCCGTCCTCGCGCAGCTCCGCCAAATACCGCGCGGAGTGTTTCACGTAGTGATCCGCCGCCCAGATCAGGCCTTGGATGTCTTCGTCCGACATCTCGCGCTTCACCTTGCCGGGTTGGCCCATGACCAGTGAACCGGCGGGGATTTCCTTACCTTCCGGGATCAGCGTGCCGGCGCCGATTAGGCAGTTCTCGCCG
>JABIPG010000159.1 GCA_018698795.1 Rhodospirillaceae bacterium | reverse complement strand
AGAACAATCCCAAACAAACGCTCGGCACCATCTTCGGCGCCGGCTTGGGCGCGCTGACTGGCAGTCAAATCGGTGGCGGGAAAGGCCAAATGGCCGCTGTCGCGCTGGGCGCATTGGCCGGCGCTTGGATGGGCGGCGAAATCGGCAAATCACTCGATGCCGCTGACAAAGCCTATATGGGGCGCACAACTCAAGACAGCCTCGAACATGGCAAGACCGGCATGACATCGGCGTGGCGCAATCCCGATTCGGGCAATTCCGGCACGGTTACACCGACCCAGACCTATCAGAAGGCCAGCGGCGAGTACTGCCGAGCTTTTGAGCAAACCATTTACGTCGACGGCAAGGAAGAGGCCGCCGCCGGGCGTGCGTGCCGCCAGGCCGACGGCACGTGGAAAGTCGTGAGTTAAACGACCGTACGAGTTTTTTTGAACCTCGCCCTTCGGGTGTGGCATAGTCGCGGCTGGTCCCAATATATTATTCCACGCTCTGGCGGCGCCCTTCATGAAAGACCTCTATTCAATTCTTGGCCTGACATCTCGGGCCAGTGAAGACGACATTAAAAAGGCCTATCGGTCTTTGGCGCGCGAACGGCACCCCGATCGCGACCACGACAATCCGTGGGCGGAAGAAGATTTCAAACAACTGGCGCAGGCCTACGACATCCTTTCCGACCCGAAAACCCGCGCCCAGTACGACCGCGGCGATATTGATGCGGGTGGCACACGCCAAAACTCCCGGCGCAGCCATTCCACGGCATCACGCTCAAGCGCGTCGCCACGTGGTGGGACGCACTGGGGATCACGAGCATCGACTAGAAACAAAGCGCTCAAGGTCAATGGCGCAGACGTAGAATATGACCTCAAGGTCAGCTTCATGGATGCCGCGCGCGGTTGCGTAAAACACGTCTCCATGACCAACGGCAAACGCTTGAAAGTCAACATTCCGCCCGCCACGGCCGACGGCGCGCTGCTTCGCCTCAGGGGACAAGGCATGCCCGGCATCGGCGGCGGCTCCGATGGTGATGCGCATGTAGCTATTGAGGTGATGTCCGACCCTACTTTTCGGCGCGAAGAAACGGATATCCATGTGGATCTACCGGTGACGCTCCCCGAGGCCGTTCTGGGCGCGCGGGTCGATGCGCCGACCATCGATGGCCCGGTCTCGGTGACCGTACCGGCTGGCTCCAACACCGGCACGATCCTCCGGCTCAAAGGCAAGGGTTTGGCGAACAGCAAAAATGGCAATGCCCGTGGAGACGAATACATCACACTGAAGATTGTCTTGCCGCGCGGCAACAACCACGAGTTGAAAACCTTCGTTGAGAAATGGGCGCCGGATAATTTCTACTCAGTTCGCCCGAAAAATCGTTCCTAGGAGACCGAGCGCAAATCCGCCGCTTCATCCGTCTCATGCGCCATTAAGATGGCCCGAATACTGACGCCGGCAGCGGTTTTCTCGGCGTCACGCATCTGCTGCAAGCGATCGCGCAGATGCCGCTCCCAACCGTCTTCGCCAGTGCTCTCCAAATCAGATCGGCGAATCCCCCAACGCATGGCCTGGCCCAGGTCGTGCAATGTCGCGGTATCAAGATCGCGGCTCAGCACCCACCCACCGCGAGCACTTTCGTCAATGAATTCCGCGCCCTGTAGCAACTCCATGACCTGATCCAACGCCGCCTCGGCACCGCCGATCTGGAGCAGCAAATCGCGCCTCTCGACACGCTCGCCGCTCCGGCTGGCTTCAAACATGACCGCTAATACGCGCAACGCCATCACGGTACGTTGCCCGGGTCGCAAGTTCGCATTGCCGGGCTTGCCGCCAGAGTTTCGCCAATCACTGACCGATGCGGTCAGTACGCCGCCCAGGATCACTACCGTCCACGAAAGATACATCCAAATCAGGAATATCGGCACCACCGACAAGGCGCCGTATATGTTCTGATAGGTTGGAAAAGTCGCCACGTACCAGCCGAACCCCTTGCGCAGCAACGCGAACAACAGGCCCGCCATCACCCCCCCGACGAGCGCCGTCGTGATACGTACCGGGCGGTTGGGAATGGCAAAATAAAAAGCTGTAAACAACACGACGATGATCAGCGTCGGCACGAAGGCCGTCAGCAGCCCGATCGGCCCTTGCAATATCTCGAGCCCCATCCATTGCGTGGCGGCAAAGAAATATGTCGACAACGAAAAACTGGCCCCCAGTAATATCGGCCCCAAGGTGATCATCGCCCAGAAGACAAGCATCTTGGACGCCAAATTGCGGGCCTTCTGTACGCGGAACACTGTGTTGATGTCGGCCTCAATAGTGCCCAAAAGCAACACGGCCGTAAGAGCCAAAGCGATGATACCGACCGCAGAGAGCGACGCGGTATTTTGCACGAAGCCGTCGAAGTAATCGCGCATGGCGTTGGCCGATTCGGGCAGCATGTTTTGGAAGATGGCGTCCTGAAACTGCTCCTTCACACCTTCAAACACGGGAAATGCCGCCAGCATGGAAAACGCAATGGCGGTTAGTGGTACGATGGCCAACAGCGACGTGTAACTTAACCCGGCTGCCATGCGCCAACCCCGGTCTTCGATAAAACGGTCAAAGACATAGAGCGTAAAAGCACCAATGTCGGCGGGATTGATGTTGGCGCGCTGCTTATTAGTGTCGTTTGATTCGACCATAAAATTCCCTCTTGATCTCAACGACGTACTCTAAAGCACAATTACCAAAGCCGGAAGAGTTTCACGACTTGGAACCAAGCACGCTGCACTCTACATTGAAACGATGCTGAAACTCTCTGTACTCGACCAATCCACCGCTGCCGATGGCGTCGCGCAAGATCAAGCGATCCGCGACACCATCGAACTCGCACGCCTTTGTGAGGATCTGGGATACCACCGGTTCTGGGTGTCTGAGCACCACAACCACCCGACCATCATCGGCACCGCACCGGAAATCATGATGGCGGCTATCGGCCAAGCAACGTCGCGCATCCGTATCGGCAGTGCCGGTGTCATGCTGCCACACTATGCGCCTTACAAAGTCGCCGAACAGTTTCGGGTGCTCGATGCCATCGCACCGGGCCGTATCGATTTGGGCTTGGGCCGTGCGCCGGGTTCGGACGGCAAGACCGCCATGGCACTCAATCCGAACGGCCAAATGGACGCCGAGCACTTTCCCGCCAACGTGCGCGATCTGATGGCTTGGGTGTCGGGCGAGCCGCTCGTCGATGGCCACCCCTTCGGGTCATTGAAGGCGCATCCGCAGGCCGATACCACGCCGCAGGTCTGGATGCTTGGCACGTCCGACTATGGCGCACGGGTGGCGGCGCATTTCGGCATCCCCTACTGTTTCGCGCATTTCATTACCGACGGTGGCGGCGTCGACTATGCCATGAAGCTGTACCGCACCGAATACCAGCCGAGTGTTCGTCATCCCAAACCCACCGGCAATGTCTGTGTGTGGGCGCTGGCCGCCGAAACCGACGCCGAGGCTGAGCGCTTGTTCCAATCCCGCGCTCACTGGAAATTGCTGCGCAACCGGGGCGGCCTGGCGCCTTTGCAAACGCCGGAGACGGCCGCCGCCTATCCCTATAGCGAAAGCGACCGCGCCTTTATCAATGACCTGCAGGCGCACGCCCTGATCGGCACGCCCGACCGCGTGGGCGACATGCTGCGCTTGTTGGCCGAACAAGCCCAAGTCGAGGAAATCGTCGTCCTTACCTGGACCCACGATCAACGCGACCGACGGAAATCGTATGAGTTGCTGGCGCGGGAATTTGCATGAGCGGAGCCGTATCTAATGTGAAGGCCTATGCCATGCTGTCGGTGACGGCGATGTGCTGGGGGGCCAATGCCCTGTTCAGCCGTTTGGCGGCGGGCGAGGTTTCACCCATGGCTGTGGTGATGTTGCGGTGGGTTGGCGTCTCCATCCTTTTGGCGCTTTTCGCCAGCCGTTATGTACGCCGCGATTGGGCGGTGCTGCGCCCCAGGCTTCCGTTCCTGTTTGCCATGGGGGCACTGGGATTCGCCGGCTTCAACGCGATATTCTACGTTTCAGGCCATTTCACGACAGCAGTGAACATCGGAATTTTGCAGGGCTCGATCCCCGGTATCGTGTTGCTTGGCGCTTTTCTGGCGTATGGCGTGCGAATAACGCGTATGCAAGCCCTTGGTGTAGCCGTCACTATCGTCGGCGTTGCAACGGTGGCGTCGGGCGGCAACATCACAGATTTGGCGGGGCTTGGCGTCAACTTGGGCGATGGCCTGATGATCATCGCCTGTGTGCTCTATGCCGGCTATACGGTAGCGCTGCGCGACCGCCCGGCCACCTCGGCGATGGGATTGTTCACGGTTTTGGCCGGGGCGGCGTTGGTCACTTCGTTACCGCTGGCGGCTGCCGAATACGCACTTGGGTATTTCCAGTGGCCGACGCCGAAGGGCTGGCTGGTGGTCGGGCTGATCACGCTGTTTCCATCGTTTTTGGCACAGATTTTCTTTATTAAAGGTGTCGAGGCCATCGGACCGGGCCGCGCCGGGGTGTTTGTCAATCTGGTCCCCGTGTTCGCGGCCGTCCTCGCGGTCATGATCCTGAGCGAACCGTTCAAGCTGTATCACGCCGTTGCGCTTGGGTTGGTCTTGGGCGGCATTTGGCTTTCGGAACGCGGCAAACCGCAATGAGCGGTGTCGACAATGTCGACTTGATCGACAGCCCCTATGCCTGGCGGCGTCTCGCCGTGGCGCTGGCGCTCTGTACCATCGGCGGCATTGGTTTCTGGTCTGTCGTCGTTGCGCTACCGGCGATCGAGGCGGAATTCGGCGTCGATCGCGGCAGCGCATCACTACCCTATTTCGCGACCCTGTCAGGTTTTGCTGCGGGTGGCATTCTTATGGGCCGGCTTGCTGACCGGTATGGGATCGTCCTGCCGGTTATTTTGGGCGCGGTAATGCTCGGCCTCGGGTATATCGCCGCAGCGCAAGCGACGTCGCTTTGGCAATTCATGCTCGCCCAAGGGGTGCTGATCGGATTCCTGGGCGCATCTGCGACGTTCGCCCCGATGGTCGCCGATATTTCACATTGGTTTGTCAAACGGCGCGGCATTGCCGTGGCAATCGTCGCCAGCGGCAATTATCTATCCGGCGCTCTGTGGCCGCCGGCACTGCAATACACCATAGATCAAGTAGGTTGGCGCGATGCCCACACTGCCATCGGCATCATCTGCATCGTGACCATGATACCGCTGGCCCTGACGCTGCGCCGCCGCCCCCCTATCGACCACGCGGACGCACCTGGCACAGTGGGCTCTCAAGTGAAGTCCGCGAATATGTCGCCGAGAACCTTACAGGTTCTTTTGATTGTCGCCGGGGTTGCGTGCTGCGTCGCCATGTCGATGCCACAGGTGCACATGGTCGCCTATTGCGGTGATCTCGGTTACGGCGCTCAGCGCGGTGCGGAAATCCTCTCGGTGATGCTCGGCTTAGGCATTGCCAGCCGCTTGATCTCTGGTGTTCTGGCCGACCGCATAGGCGCGTTGCCGACGATACTTGTCGGCTCAGCCCTACAAGGCTTGGCCCTATTGCTGTATCTGCCTTATGACGGATTGGTGTCGCTTTACGTAGTTTCCGGCATTTTTGGACTGGCTCAGGGCGGAATCGTGCCGACCTATGCATTGATTGTGCGCGAGTTCTTCCCCGCCCGTGAGGCCGCCACCCGCGTCAGCCTTGTATTCACGGCGACCATTCTTGGCATGGCCTTGGGGGGCTGGGTATCGGGCGAGATATTCGATCTGACCGGTTCATATCGAGCCGCATTCCTCAATGGCACAGCCTGGAATCTGCTCAATCTCATGATCTGCATGCTGCTGTTGGTGCGGTATCGGCGCGCCCAAGCCGCGATGGGTTAATTATCGCGCGCGCGTAGGCGGCTTTTCACTACCATCGTCGGGCGCCATCCTTTATCTTCGGGTCGTGACGGGGGATCAGTACGATCCCATGAACTAAAAGCGAATCAACAACGAAACGAGGAATTTCATGTCCGACGCCGCACCGCTGATGAAAGGGAAACGAGGCCTGATCATGGGGGTCGCAAACGAACGCTCCATCGCCTGGGGCATCGCCAAGACCGCACATGAGCACGGTGCCGAGCTGGCCTTCACCTATCAAGGCGATGCGTTGAAAAAGCGCGTCGTGCCGTTGGCCGAATCCGTCGGTTCCGATGCCGTATTGCCCTGCGACGTCACCGATACGGCCAGCATCGACGCTGTGTTCGCCGATTTGGAACAACGCTGGGGTAAGCTCGACTTCCTGGTGCACGCCATTGCCTATTCGGATAAGGAAGAACTCAAGGGCGGCTACATCGACACCAGCGTGGAAAACTTCCAAAAGACGATGAACATCTCATGCTATTCGTTCACCGCCATCTGCCAGCGCGCCCGCAAACTGATGACCGACGGCGGCAGCTTGCTGACCCTCACCTACTTCGGCGCCGAGCGTGTGATGCCGCACTACAACGTCATGGGTGTCGCCAAGGCCGCGCTGGAAACCAGTGTACGCTACTTGGCAGAAGACCTGGGCAAGGAAAACATCCGCGTCAATT
>JABIPG010000114.1 GCA_018698795.1 Rhodospirillaceae bacterium | reverse complement strand
ATGATACCTTGCTTGGCATAATAGTATTGGCTGACCGGTTGGCCGTCCTTGGACCGGAGCGGAGCGCGTTTGTTCGGAAATTCATCAACCAGTTTGTCGTCGCCGATATTGCCGTTGTCTTCGGGTTTGACGGAGCGGCCTTCGTATTCTTCGACGTCGCCGCGCGCCACGATCCAATCCCGGCGAAGCGGCGCGAGGCCTTTTTCGAGATCGATGGTGGCATCGGGGTCCGTATAAGCGCCCGACGTATCATAGACGATCTGCGGCGGCTCGCCCGAGCTTTCATGCAGCGAAATCTCGCGCATCGGGACACGCACGCTGGCGTGTTGTTCACCGCTGACATAAATTTTGCGACTTGCGGGTAACGCACCAGTGGTGACGTCGGCTGTGTCGGGTTTGCGAATATTGTTCATTGAGGATCTCCTTACAATATTGTTTGCGGAGATCCGGGAAATGCGTTGGTTCTTGAATGGGGAAGATTGACTTCCTGCCCCCACGTTCCGATCCCTACGCCGGTTTCACCCGGATCAGGTTCAACGGGTCTTCGGTGGGCACAACGCCCCAGAACTCTCAGCCCTGCAACATGCAGGAGGCTCCCCGTGGAACTATTGAAATGTGGCGTTTTTCGGTTCCGGGGTCAAGGGGTGGGGGCCACGAAGATGTGGGCAAGTTGTGATTGGTCCCTATATGACTAAAGGAAATGAAATGCGATGGAGTTTCTTATGTCTGAAGCCAAGACCATCTTTGTGATCGACGACCATGAAACGGCGCGAAACTTACTGGCAGGTATACTTGCCAGCGCCGACTATCGTGTGCTGACGATGGTGTCGGCGGCTGACGCATTGGATCAAGCCAAGACCCGGAAACCCGATTTAATTGTCGTTGATATGAATATGCCGGGCATGACCGGTTGGGAGGCCGCAAAGGCGTTTCGGGCAATGCCGGAAACCGCGTCGACGGCAATCCTCGGGGTTTCGGCCCATTCGACGGCGGGCGATCATGATGCGGCGCATGCTGCCGGCTGTAATGCATACGTTACCAAGCCATTGAACCCAGCTCGGCTATTAAATGCTGTCGCCGAGTTGCTGGCTTCAAACTAGAAGTACGGCAGGTCTAGTCGATGGCTTTGAGAGTGCCGGCGGCCTGTCGGCCATCACGGCCAGGCACCAATTCGAACTCGACCTTCTGACCTTCGAGCAGCTGCTGCATGCCGGCTTCCTGAACGGCGGAAATGTGTACGAAGGCGTCTTTGCCGCCATCGTCGGGTTCGATAAATCCAAAGCCTTTGGTGGCATTAAACCATTTTACGGTACCTGTGGGCATAGTGCTTGCCTTTGTCCTAGGGTGTTACCAAAGAGGAAAGTCGATAGTCGCAAGCGCTTATTCAGCCCTATTTTCGACGTAAGACCGAGCCTCAGAATAAGATCACTTGACGCAATTCCTCGCCCGCGTCAAGTCGATCAAACGCCTCATTGATTTCATCTAGTGGAATTTTTCGGGTGATGAGCTTGTCCACGGGAAGCAATCCGCGCTGATAAAGATCAATATATCGTGGAATATCCCGGACGGGAACACAACTTCCAAGATAGCATCCTTTGATGGTTTTTTCCTCGGCTACAAGGTTGACGTGTTGCACCGAGAAGCTTGTATCCGGGTGGCTGAGCCCAACGCTGGTCAGCGTGCCGCCACGGCGCGTGATTTTATAGCCGATTTCCATGGCTTCCACGGTGCCGGCGGCTTCGAACACATAAGCCAACCCGCCACTGGTGGCATCGCGAACGTTTTCAACGCAGTTGGGATCAGTGGCGAGGAAGGTATCCGTCGCCCCCAATTTCCGTGCATGTTCGAGTTTGCGCTCATCGGTATCAATGGCGACGATACGTTTCGCACCGAGCATTTTGGCTGCCAGTAGGGCATTCAGCCCGACACCGCCGCAACCGACGACAGCCGCCGTCGCTCCTGACGGCATTTGCGCCGCATTGAGCACTGCGCCGACCCCGGTAATCACCGCACACGAAAACAGTGCGGCTTCATCCAACGGCAAAGTTTGATCGATCTTGATCAGCGAACATTCCGAGGCCACCGCGTATTCCGCAAAGCATGATACGCCCACTTGATGATTGACGTGCTCGCCACCTTTCCAGCTCAATCGTTCCCCGCCGCCTAACAACGTGCCGACCGTATTGGCCTCGGCGCCCGGCTCGCAAAGGGCAGGGCGGCCCGACATGCAGGGCTGGCAGTGCCCGCAACTGGGGACGAATACAAACGCCACATGGTCACCGGCCTTTAGCCGCTTAACGCCGGGGCCGACCTCGGCAACCACACCGGCGGCCTCGTGGCCCATTACCATCGGCGTCGGGCGTGGGCGCGTGCCGTTGATAATGGAAAGGTCCGAGTGGCAGACGCCCGCGGCCTTCATCTCAACCAAAACTTCGCCTTCGCCCGGCGGGTCCAGATCCACGTCTGCGACCTCGACGGGGCGCGATTGAGCGTAAGGTTTCGGTGTTTGCGTTGCTGTCAGAACGGCTGCCCGCATTTTCATTTGGTATTCCTCCGTCGGATTGGCGCTGTGGGTGGGAAGTCTAGCATGCCGAAAAACCGGGGCAAGACGCAGCGCTTGGAGGCACGCCGGTCGAACTTAAATCAAGGCGGGCCACAGATGTCATACGATAGGGTCATTGCCGACAATAGGAGACGTGTCTCATGGGAACACAAAAACACTGGGACAAGGTCTATGCCGAGAAATCGGGCGAGGCGGTGAGTTGGTACCAGCGCGAGCCTGCGCTGTCCTTGGCATTGATCCGTTCCGTAGCGCCTCAGTCCGATGCACGGATTATTGACATTGGCGGCGGTGCATCGACCTTGGTGGATCATTTACGAGCTGGCGGCTACCAGGATGTATCGGTGCTTGATATCGCGGCAAGTGCGCTTGCAAAGGCTCGCGGGCGCCTTGGCAGGGATGCGGGTACGGTAAACTGGTATGTCTCGGACGCCACCAAATGGACGCCGCCGCACCGTTTCGATGTTTGGCATGATCGCGCGGTGTTTCATTTTCTGACCGCCGTCGCCGACCGACGCGCATACAAAACCGTGCTTTTGCGTGCGCTTGAGCCAGGTGGGCATGCGGTCATCACGACGTTTGCTATGGATGGCCCGGAGAAATGTAGTGGTTTGCCGGTCGTGCGCTACGATGCGGCGAGGTTGCGCGATGAATTGGGCTCGGCGTTATCCATGGTCGATCAACGAGATGAACAGCATGTCACGCCGGGCGGTATGACCCAGGCATTTTCATTTTTTCTGTTGCGCCGCGAACCTTGAACGAGCCTGGGGAATGAGATCGGGGAAAGAGAACGGGCCGGCAATGCCGGCCCGAAACGTAGAAAATAGGGTGGGAGACGCTACTCAGTTTTGCTTTTGCGCTTTTCCAAGCCCTTGCCTTTGTCTTTTTTGCCAACGCCTTCCATTTCTTCGTTCTTGCGCTTGGAAGCTTTGTCATCGGAGTCGGCGTCCTCGGAATCTTTAGCTTTCTTGTCCTTTTTCGCCTTCTTGTCTTTCTTGTCTTTCTTGCCCTTTTTGCCTTTTTTCTTATTTTTCTTTGCCTTCTTCGCTTTCTTGTCGCCCTTCGATTTCTTTGCTTTGTGGCTTTTTGCTTCAGCGGTGTTCTCGCTCAGGCTAACACCATCTGTGGTGTCGATGCTGACGGGTATGGCCGTGCCGCCGCCCAAGAACAGGACGAAGACAAAGGCGATAAACAGTTTTCGTATCAACATTAAAATAAACTCCATTTTGTTCTGACGCCGAGAATGCAGGTGGCGT
The DNA here is from genome assembly GCA_018698795.1 of Rhodospirillaceae bacterium. GTDB lineage: Bacteria > Pseudomonadota > Alphaproteobacteria > Rhodospirillales > Casp-alpha2 > TMED8. Next base: position 1,433 of record JABIPG010000114.1, on the reverse strand, counting down.
TTGAGGATGTGTAACAATTTTAGCTGATAAGTTTATGACAAATATGATTGGCGCTGGTCCAGATAGTACTGGACATGGCATGGTATGGATATGAGTGAAACTCCTCGAGGTTGCGATATCCTGATTATCGGCGGCGGCATTGCCGGGGCTTCGTCGGCCGCGGCGCTGGGCGCTGCCGGTGCTTATGTCATTCTTTTAGAAATGGAGCCGCAGCCCGGTTACCACACAACTGGGCGCTCCGCCGCCACCTTTGTCAGTAGTTATGGCAACGACACCATCCGCGTTCTTAACGCCGCCAGTCGACCGTTCTTCGATGCGCCGCCGGAAGGGTTTGCGGATTTTCCGCTGTTATCGCCACGCGGCGCGCTTTTTGCGGCCGATGAGGCCCATGTCGCCGACCTACAGGCGGCATTGGACGATCCCGCCAATGCCGGCCTGCTGGAGAGCATCGATACCCAGGCGGCTCTTGCGTATTCACCGGCATTGAAGCCCGAGTCCGCTATACTGGCTGCCTACGAAGCTGATGCCGCCGATATCGACGTCAATGCTTTGCTGCAGGGATATCTTCGGCAGCTACAGAGCGCCGGCGGGCGCTTGGTCACATCGGCACGGGTCGACGGGATGCTTCGCCGCGCCAGCGCTTGGCAGGTTGAAACCAACGTCGGCATCTTCACCGCGCCGACCATCGTTAATGCAGCCGGCGCTTGGGCCGACGAGATTGCGGCGCTTGCCGGCACGGCATCTATCGGTTTGGTGCCGAAACGTCGTACAGCGCTTACATTCGATCCGGGTGTTGATATTTCGAAATGGCCGTTGACGATTTCCGCCGATGAAAATTGGTATTTCCGGCCCGAAGGCGGCGATCTGCTAATCTCGCCCGCTGACGAGACGCCGCAACCCCCCAATGACGCGCAGCCCGACGAAATGGATGTGGCTGTCTGCATAGACCGCATTCAAAACCACACCACATTGAACGTTGAGCGTTTGGTCTCCAAGCGCGCGGGGCTGCGCTCGTTCGTGTTCGATAAAAGCCCGGTTGCCGGGTTTGCCGACGATGTGGACGGATTTTTCTGGCTGGCCGGGCAGGGCGGTTACGGCATCCAGACGGCGCCGGCATTGGCCGCGTTCGCTGCGGGTATGATTAGAGACGGTGTCATCGCGCCAACGCTGCAAGATTTCGGATTGAACGCCGAGGTGTTGGCGCCGGGGCGGCTGTGTGCGGCGTTTGGCGATTGACGCCATGACCGAGAATGCCCGGCACCGAGGGGCGGCGGCATTTCCGCCGATCTATCTGGTTCGTCACGGACAAACCACTTGGAACCGCGAAGGCAGGCTTCAAGGCCAACGCGACGCACCATTAACGCAACTCGGTACTGAACATGCGCGGGCAGCGGGCCGCCGGTTGCGCGATGAATTGGGCTCGGCAAATGATT
>JABIPG010000092.1 GCA_018698795.1 Rhodospirillaceae bacterium | reverse complement strand
CTATTCGGGCTGCTGGACCGGGCTCAAGTGCATCACCGATAATATGGACTCGTCGGCCTCATTCGACATCGACCCCGCCGCGCTGGACATCAAGGTCCCCACCGATTTCGAGATGCCCGAAGGCGGCGTGCATATCCGCTGGCCCGACCCGCCCGTCGAGCAGGAATTCCGCCTGCACCAATACAAAGTTTACGCCGCCCTGGCCTTCGCCCGCGCCAACAACATCAACCGCGTCACCTTCAAGGCCCAAAACCCGCGCTTCGGCATCGTCGCCACCGGCAAGGCCTACCTCGATACCCTGCAAGCCTTGGCCGATCTCGGCATCGATGAGGCCGAGGCCGACCGTATCGGCTTGACAGTTTTGAAAATCGGCATGCCCTGGCCGTTGGAGCCCCGCATCGTGCGCGACTTCGCCGAAGGCCTAAGCGAGGTCATCGTCATTGAGGAAAAACGCGCCGTCATCGAAAACCAGTTGAAGGAACAGCTGTTCAACTGCGATGCCTCCAAGCGCCCCTGCGTTGTCGGCAAATTCGATGAGCAAGGCAACTGGATACTGCCGTCCGCCGGCGAGTTGACGCCCGCCATGATCGCGCGCGTCATCGCCAAACGCTTAGGCTCCATCCATACGTCTGAGATCATTGAGAGCCGCTTGGCCTTCCTCGACGCCAAAGAGGCCGAGCTTTCCAACCGCGCCACCAATATCGAGCGCGTGCCGTATTTTTGCTCGGGGTGCCCGCACAACACCTCGACCAAAGTCCCGGAAGGCTCACGCGCGGCGGCGGGCATCGGGTGTCATTACATGGCGCTGTGGATGGACCGCTCCACCGAGACCTTCACCCACATGGGCGGCGAGGGTGCGAACTGGATCGGCCAAGCGCCGTTCACCGAAACCCAGCACATCTTCGCCAACCTGGGCGACGGCACCTACTTCCACTCCGGCATCATGGCGATCCGCGCCGCTGTGTCGGCCAGCGTCTCCATGACTTACAAAATCTTGTACAACGACGCGGTGGCCATGACCGGCGGCCAGTCCTTCGACGGGCCGCTGGATGTGCCGACCATCGCACATCAGGTGCGGGCGGAAGGCGTGCGCCGCATCGCCGTGGTCTCGGACGAGCCGACGAAATATCCCTCATCCACCCAATGGCCCGCCGGCACCACCTTCCACGACCGCCACGAGATGGACGTCGTGCAGCGCGAGCTGCGCGAGATTAAAGGCGTCTCGGTGATCCTCTACGACCAAACTTGCGCGGCGGAGAAACGCCGTCGCCGCAAGCGCGGCACCTTCCCCAACCCCGCCAAACGCGCTTACGTTAACGAGCTGGTGTGTGAAGGCTGCGGCGATTGCGGCGTGGCGTCGAATTGCGTGTCGGTGATCCCGAAGGAAACGCCGCTCGGCCGCAAACGCGCCATCGACCAATCGAGCTGCAACAAGGACTTCACCTGCGTCGACGGCTTTTGCCCAAGCTTCGTCACCGTGCACGATGCCGAACCGCGCAAACCCAAACCGAAACCCGCCCAAGAAGCGCCGGACACGAAAATCCCCTCCCCCACACCGCCGTCCGCGTCGGACCCTTACGCCATTGTCGTCGGCGGTATCGGCGGCACCGGTGTGGTCACCGTATCGGCGCTGTTGGCCATGGCGGCGCATATTGCCGGCAAGGGCGTCACGGTGTTGGACGTGGCGGGCCTGGCGCAAAAGAACGGCGCGGTCTATGCGCATATCCGCATTTGTGACGATCCGGCCAAGCTGCACGCCGTGCGCATCGCGGCCGGCGGCGCGGACTTGCTGTTGGGCTGCGACATGGTGACGGCGGGCGGCGCGGAGACGCTGGGCAAATTACAGCCCGGCAAAACCCGCGCGGTGGTCAACGCCGAGCAGACCATGACCGCCGATTTCACCCGCGACCCCGACCTGCACTTCCCCGCACGCCGCCTGATGACCGCCATCGACGCGGCGGTAGGCATCGACGACCGAGGCGAGAGCAACGCTGATTACGTTGAGGCCACGCGCTTGGCCCGCGCATTGTTGGGCGACACCATCGCCGCCAATTTGTTCATTGTCGGCTACGCCTACCAACGCGGCCTATTGCCGCTACCGTTAGATGCGCTGAGCCAAGCGATTGAGCTCAACGGCGTCGCCGTGGCGTTCAACATCCAAGCCCTCGACTGGGGCCGCAGGGCGGCGCACGACCTGGCCAGCGTCGAGGCGCTTGTTGACCCCAACCCAGCAGCTGCGCCCGCCGCCTCACCAACCGCCACACCCGATGATTTCGTTGCGGCGCGCATGGCCGATCTGACGACCTACCAAAACGCCAAGTTGGCTGAGCGCTACAAGGCGCTGGTCGATCAGGTAGCCGGGGCCGAGGCCCAAGCCGCACCGGCGTCTAACGGCGAGCTGGCCGACGCGGTGGCCCAATCCTACTTCAAGCTGTTGGCGATCAAGGATGAATACGAGGTGGCGCGGCTGTTCACCGACGGGCGGTTTGAGCAAGCCATCCGCGACACCTTCGAGCCCGGCGCCAAGCTCAAGTTCCACCTGTCGCCGCCGGTCCTGGGCCAACGCGACGCAGCCACCGGATTGCCGATCAAAAAAGCCTACGGTCCGTGGATGCTGCACGCCTTCAAATTCCTCGCCGGCTGCAAGGGCCTGCGCGGCACCGCGCTCGATATCTTCAACATGACCGCCGAGCGCAAGCGCGAACGCCAAGACATCGAAGACTTCGAAGCCCTGACGGCAGATATCCTCACCCATCTCACCCCCACCAACCACGCGCACGCCGTCGAATTGGCGGACCTGCCGCTATCCTTAAGAGGCTTCGGCTACATCAAAGACCGCGCGCGGGATGTGATGAAAGAGAAGCAGGCCGGGATGATGGAGCGGTTCAAAGGTGGCGATGATGGGGTGCAGGTAGCGGCGGAGTAGATTTAGTCCGAGCGCGGAAAACGAAGAATAATCGAAGTTTTCGAATAGGGTACTGTGCCGACATTCGTACTGGGATTATCCTGGTAAAAAGCAACCTCGCCAGAATGATTTTTCTCGACAAGTTCTCTTAGCACAAACAAACCTATTCCATCCCCGGCTTCTTCAACCAGTCGGGCGTTTGGGAATTCGAGGGGAATTCGAGGGACACCTTACCTATTCCCGCCCTCCTCTCCCCAACCACGAAAACCGGGGACACGATCCCGATGGCTGCGCAATCGAGTCATGTCCCCGTTTTTCTTGAGCCTCTGATAAATCAACGGCCAGTTAGTGCCGCCTTCGGCGCCAATTGGGTTCCCTCACTCATCCGATCCCCCTGTCATTTCAACCACCGTGATTTCGATGGTCGCTGTCCAATCGTCTGACTTGTCCGGCAAGAGATACAGCAACGCCACCGCTACCATCGGTGTCAGGGCGGCGGCGATGAGGGTCCAGCCGAAGCCGGAACGGCCTCGTTTGTCAGCCATGAGGCCGACCAAACCCGCGACGGCACACCAGAATATCAGTAATCCAAACATTGATGAATGATGTTATCATAGATTGCTTATGTGTGCGCCTTTCTATTTTATAGAGTTTTCATTCAGGGAAATTCGAGGAATTCGAGGGAGGAATTCGAGGGGGAGGAATTCGAGGAGGAATTCGAGGGACACCTTACCTATTCCCGCCCT
>JABIPG010000078.1 GCA_018698795.1 Rhodospirillaceae bacterium | reverse complement strand
GAAGGAGAATTGTTAATAGTCGCCGATTGCACTGGACACGGAGTGCCGGGAGCCTTCATGAGCATCATCGCAAACAGCGCATTAGAAAAAGCCCTTGAGGAGATTGAGGCTGGGGATGTCGGCGGCCTGATCACGCGGATGCACCAAGGTATTCAACGAACATTGCGACAGGATCAATTAGATGGCCCTTCCGACGATGGGCTTGAACTGGGAGTTTGTTTTCTCACTCCTGATAGATCCCAGGTCATATTTTCAGGAGGGCGATTCTCTCTATTTGTTATCGACGTCTCTCCGGAAGCAGAAGTTCTGGAAATTAAAGGTGACCGGAAAGGAATTGGCTACCGAGATATACCGTTCGACCAGGTGTTTACCTCTCAGATAATCGAAGTTCGAGACGGTTGCGGTTTTTACATGTCATCAGATGGCCTAATCGACCAGGTAGGAGGCGAACGTCGCCGCTCATTTGGCAAGAAACGGTTCAAAGCCATGATCCAAAACATTCGCGACAAACCGATGTCAAAGCAGCGTGGTGTTATTTTTAATGCGCTAGAGGATTATCAGGGGTCTGAAAAACGCCGAGACGATGTGGTGATCATAGGTTTCAAGGTCCTCTGACGCGACCCGAAGTGCTTTGTTTGTTCCGCTCCGGGTCAAACTCGGACTCTCGCACTCCCCATCAAAACCGTCTGCAGCTGGTGAATTGGCGGACTGCGGTTGCACTCTCTCACCGAACGCCATCATAAATCACCGCGCCCCATGGTGGAGCGCCCAGTGCTTTCGCGGTTTCGCCGCGCCCGCATCAATCCGGTGAAATACCCATCAATTTCGAGATGATCCGAAGCATGATCTCGTCCGCTCCGCCGCCGATGGACGACACTCGGAAATCCCGGAACTTGCGCGATATTGGCGATTCCCAAACGTAGCCGTGCCCGCCCCAGTATTGCAGGCAGCTATCCATCACCTCGCGTTGCAAGCGCCCGACCTTGAGCTTCACCATGGACGCCAATTTCGTGACCTCTTCTCCATCCACGTAAAGCCCCACGGTTTTGTAGACCAACGCCCGCAACGCCTCTACGTCGGTTTGCAATTCCGCCAATCGGTAGTGCACCACTTGATTGTCGAGGATCGATTTGCCGAAAGCCTGGCGGCCTCGCGTATACTCGATGGTATCGCCGATGGCATCATCCATCACCCGTAGCCCGCGCAAACCCGCGAACATGCGCTCTTCCTGAAATTGCTCCATCTGATAAATGAAGCCGCGGTTCTCGTCGCCAATTCGATTTCGTTGCGGCACGCGCACGTCATCGAAGAAAAGCTGCGCAGTGTCGGAGGCCATCATGCCGATCTTGCGCATTTTGTGCTTGGTGATGCCGGGGCTGTCCAACGGCACGATGATCAGAGATTTGTTTTTGTGCACGGCCCCGTCGCCGGTATTGCAAAGCAGGCAAACCCAATCAGCCTGCATGCCATTGGTGATGAACATCTTGGCGCCGTTGATGATGTAATCGTCGCCGTCTTTGCGCGCCGTTGTCTTCAAGCTGGCGACGTCGGATCCGGCACCTGACTCCGTCACGCCGATGCATGCCACCATGTCGCCGGCGATGGCCGGCGTTAGATAGTCGCGACGCAACTCATCCGATCCATGCCGCGCTAAAGCCGGGGTAGCCATGGAAGTTTGTACGCCCGTGGCCATGGCGATCGCACCGCAACTGATCGCGCCTAAGGTTTCGGCGGCCACAGCGGCAAACGAATAATCCAGACCACTGCCACCAAAGGCTTCGGGTTTGTCGATACCCAAAAAACCGAGATCGCCCATTTTTTTGAATACTTCGTGCGCCGGGAAAATCTCATCGTCTTCCCATTGATCGACATGCGGATTGACTTCCGCCTCAATAAATTTCTCCAGGCTGGCCGCCAGTTCTTGATGCTCGTGGGTCAATCGCACGATGAAGTCCTCCCGCTGATTTGCTGGCCTTGAATTGGCCATTGATCGAAAGCCTACAAAAAACTATCATGCATGAATGTATGTTACAACCGAAGCCCTGAACCGCCCCCGCCGGACCCAAGAAGAACGGCGTGCCGAGACGCGGCGCAAGCTGATCGACGCGACGATTATTGTGCTGGAAGAACGCGGCGCAGCGCAGATGACCATGGCCGAAGTCGCCGAAAAAGCCGGTCTCACACGCGGCGCCATCCAATATCATTTCGACACACCGAAAGCGCTGTTGAAAGCGACCGTCATCGAGATCGCGGCACGCCTAGGCGGCATGCTCGACGCGGATGAACTGATCAAAATGGATTTGAATTCGCGCATCGACAAGGTCATCGACATCTCTTGGAAAGGCTACACCAGCGCCAATTACATGGCGTTTTTGGAAATCGCCGTGCAAGGACGCCTGGACCCGGACCTGGGTGCGGCAGTGCGCGAGACGCTGAACGAAATTGAAGAAGGCCGTGCCGGCACTTGGTTCGAGATTTTCGCCGACAGTGGCCGCACGCGCGAAGAAATCGCCGGCTGGCGCACTGCACTTCAGGTCATGACACGCGGCCTCGCGATATCGAAAATGATCTCCCATCCGGAAGACGCCATCAATCCGCAGATTGACCGGTTCAAGGAGATGTTCAAACACCAATTGGGCGCCGGGTGAACCGGTGAGTGGGGAGACAAACATGGCAACCATGCCAGAGTGTGAATTCTTGTTGCTGGAAAGGTCAGATGGCCGGTTGAACCTGACCTTCAACCGACCGGAACGTCGAAATGCCATCAACATGCAGATGGGGGACGAGTTTGCCGCCGTCGTCGCGTGGCTGGCCGATACCCCGGAAATTCGGGTCGTGGTGTTGCGCGGCGCGGATGGGCACTTCTGCGCCGGCGGTGATATTAAGGAGCGGCGCAATCAGGCAGAGGTCGAGATTGCGGACGGCGACGACCCCATCGCCGCGCGCAATGAGCGCGCCGGATTGGCCTTTCTCAATTTCGAGCGTTTGGAGCAGACCACCATTGCCATGGTTGAGGGCTCTGCCTTCGGCGGTGGGTTGGGCTATGCCTGCCTTGCCGACATCACGATCGTCACGCGCGGCGCCAAAATGGGCATGCCGGAAACAACGCTGGGCGTCGCACCCGCACAAATCGCACCCTATGTGGTCAAGCGCATCGGCCTGACACGTGCCCGGCAACTGGCCTTGACCGCCGAACGCTTTGATGGCGAAGCCGCGTACAATTACGGCATCGCCCAGTATCTCTGCGATGATGCTAACGCCGACAGCATGCTGGAAGACGTTGTGTCCCGCGTGCTCAAGTGCGGACCACGCGCCAATGCCGCGACCAAGGCGATCATGCTGGGTGTCGGCACCATGGCGGAAGAGGACATGATCCGCTTCTCCGCCGAAAAATTTGCCGCCCTCAATCGCGGCAGTGAGGGCAAGGAAGGCCAGAATGCCTTCGCCGAAAAACGCAAGCCGACGTGGCAGGTATCCGACAATGACTGAGCGTGTTCAAAAATCAGCCGTCCGTATCGGCGGCGCCGCCGGTTATTGGGGTGACAGCCAAGAAGCCCCCCGGCAATTGGTCATGCAGGGCGATATTGACTATCTGGTGTTCGACTACTTGGCGGAAGTCACCATGTCGATCCTGGTGCGCGCCAAGGAGAAATCCCCCGACGCCGGGTATGCGCGAGATTTTGTTGCCCTGGTGATGAAGTCGTTGCTGCGTGAAATCAAGGCGCGCGGAATCCGGGTTGTTGCCAACGCCGGCGGCGTCAACGTCAGTGCTTGTGCCGCCGCCTTAGCCAAAGTTGCCGAGGAAGCCGGGGTAGATATCAAAATCGGCACCGTCGAAGGTGACGATTTATCGAACCGCATTGATGAACTGCGTGCCGCCGACGTCACCGAAATGTTCACCGGCGCCCCCCTGCCCGACAATCTGATCAGCGCCAACGCCTATTTGGGTGCCTTCCCGATTGCGGCGGCGCTGGATGCGGGCGCGGATATCGTGATTACAGGGCGCTGTGTCGATAGTGCGGTAACACTCGGCCCCTTGATCCACGAATTTGGCTGGAACGCCGACGACTTCGACCAACTGGCCGCCGGTACGTTGGCCGGCCATATCATCGAATGCGGCGCGCAGGCCACGGGCGGCAATTTCACCGATTGGCGCGACACCGTCGATGGCTGGGACAACATGGGCTACCCCATCGCCGAATGCCGCGCCGACGGCAGCTTCACCATCACCAAGCCCGAAAACACCGGCGGCTTGGTGTCGCGCTTGACGGTGGGCGAGCAAATTCTCTATGAAATCGGCGACCCCGGCGCCTATGTGGTCCCCGACGTCATTTGCGATCTCACTGGCGTCACCCTAAGCGAAACCGCATCCAACCGCCTCGATATCACCGGCGTCAAAGGCCTGGCGCCGACACCAACCTACAAGGTCTCGGCGACTTACCGCGACGGCTACCGAGCCACGGCGGCGACCGTCATCACCGGCTTTGACGCGGTCGACAAAGGTAAGGCCTTTGCTGAAAAACTCATCAATCGAACACGTCGGCTATTTACCGAGCGCAATCTGGGAGACTACCGCGACACCTCGATCCATCTGATCGGCGCGCAGACACTGTGGGGAGACAACGCCGATGACGTTGCGGTTCAGGCACGCGAGATCACCACGCGTATCGATGTCCGTCACGATCAACGCGAAGCCGTGGAACTGTTCTCGAAAGAGACCACCGGTGTCGCGCTTTCCATGACCACCGGGCGCTGTTCTGCCGGCGCGGCAGGGCGGCCAAAAGTGACGCCCGTTGTCGCACAATATGCCTTTCTGATTTCCAAGGATGATGTGCACCCGATCGTCCATGTCGGCGAGGAGACCATAGCGGTCAATGCTACGCCCTCAACCTGGACCACGAGCGACTACGGCTCGGCATCTGTCGATGCAACTGAAGACGGAGACGTGGTTGATACGCAAGAGATTCTGCTTATCCATCTCGCCGTAGCGCGCAGCGGCGACAAGGGCAACAATGCGAACATCGGCGTGATGGCGCGGCGACCAGAATGGCTGCCCTACATCAAGGCCAGCGTAACGCCTGAGCGCGTGCGGCAATGGTTTGCCCATGTCGTCCAGGGGGACGTGACGCGTTTCGACGCGCCGGGCATGCACGCAATCAACTTCGTGCTCACTCAAACGCTGGGCGGCGGCGGCACATCATCGCTGCATCTCGACACTCAGGCCAAAACCTACGCCCAGCAACTGTTGGCCATGCCCGTCCGCGTGCCGATGGAACTGGCCGAACACCTAACGAAACAAGAATGAACCTGCCATGACCGTATTCAAATCCAAGATCGATCCGTCATCCGAGGCCTTCGCCGCCAACCGCGCCGACATGCTGGCGCTGATCGACGACTTGCATGCGCTAAAAGATCGGGCACGAGATTTATCCGAGCGCCGTCGCCCGCGCTTTGATGAGCGTGGCCAACTGACACCGCGCGAACGTCTTGTCCGTCTACTCGATCCCGGCATGCCGTTTTTGGAATTGTTCAGCCTCGCCAACTACATGGTCGATACGGATGAGCGCGACAAAAGCATTCCTGGCGCCAGTTCGCTGGCCGGCATCGGCTTTATTTCGGGCGTGCGCTGCATGGTGTTCGTCTCCGACAGCGGCATCAATGCCGGTGCCAGCACGGCGAAAACCGGCGAGAAATACCGCTGCTGCCAAGAGATCGCGTTAGATAAAAAACTGCCCTTCGTGCAATTGATCGAAAGTGCAGGCGCCAACTTGATGAAATACCAGGTCGAGGGCTGGGCGCGTAGCGGGTCCAGCTTCCGCAACTTGGCATGGCTCAGTGCCGCCGGCATTCCGGTGATCGCCGTGTTGCACGGACCATCAACGGCGGGTGGCGCCTATTATCCGGGCATGAGCGACTATGTCATTGGCGTCAAAGGGCGCGGTCGGGCATCGCTGGGTGGCGCGGCACTGGTCAAAGCCGCTACCGGCGAGGTTTCCGACGAGGAAGAACTGGCCGGCGCGGAAATGCATGCCAGCATTTCAGGCTTGGTGGAGTATCTGGCCGACGATGATGCCCATGCACTTTTGATGGCGCGTGAGTTGCTCACACGACTTGATTGGAACAAGAACTGCCCTCAACCCGAGCCAAAATCCTTTGCCGAGCCGGTCTACAGCATGGATGAGATCGCAGGTGTCGTGCCTACCGACTACCGCAAGCCCTACGATGTGCGCGAAGTGGTGGCGCGGCTGGTGGATGGCTCCGATTTCGAGGACTTCAAGCCTCGCTTCGGATCAACCTTGGTCTGCATGCAAGGAGCTATTTTCGGCCATGCCTGCGGCATTGTCGGCAACAACGGTCCCATTGATCCGGACGGTGCGGCAAAAGGCGCACAGTTTTTCCAGCTTTGCGACCAAGCCGATATCCCGCTGGTATTCCTCAACAACATCACCGGCTATATGGTCGGCAAAGACTACGAACAAGCCGGTATGATCAAGCACGGCTCGAAAATGATCCAAGCGGTGTCCAATGTGCGCGTGCCCAAACTGACACTCTACATCGGCGCCAGCTTCGGTGCCGGCAACTATGGCATGGCAGGGGTAGGCTATAACCCGGACTTTTTGTTTGCCTGGCCCAACGCTACCACCGGGGTCATGGGTGGTGAGCAGGCTGCAAAAACCATGGACCAGGTCGCCCGCGCGTCCGCCGAACGGAAAGGCGAAGACGTCGATGAAGAAAAATTGCAGGCCCAACAGGAACGCCTGATTGCGCACTTCGACAGTCAAGCGGATGCATTTTATACGTCCGGTCGACTGCTCGACCAAGGCGTGATCGATCCGCGCGACAGCCGCAAAGTGCTGGGTTTCGCGCTTGAAACCTGCTGGGAGGCCCGCCGCAGAACCACCAGACCCAACGCCTTCGGCGTGGCACGCATGTAGTCCGGAGGCAGTAAATTATGAGAACATTCAAAACCATTCTCGTCGCCAACCGAGGTGAGATCGCTTGCCGCGTCATGCGTTCGGCCCGAGAGATGGGCTATCGCACAGTGGCCGTATATTCAGACGCAGACGCCAGCGCACCGCACGTACGCATGGCCGACGACGCGGTGCGGATCGGACCGGCGCCGGTGAGCGAATCGTATCTCGATATGAATCGTATATTGGCGGCGGCGAAACAGTCCAACGCCGAGGCCGTCCACCCTGGTTATGGATTTTTGTCTGAAAACGCGGAATTCGCGCGCGCCTGCGCCGACGCTGGACTTACATTTATCGGCCCCTCCGCTGAAGCCATTGATCTGATGGGCAACAAGGCTGCCGCCAAACGCCGGATGATCGAAGCCGGCGTACCTTGCGTGCCGGGCTATGAGGACGCCGACCAATCGGATGAGGCATTGCTGGCAGCCGCCCGAGTTATTGGCTTTCCGTTGATGGTCAAGGCGGCAGCCGGCGGTGGTGGGCGCGGCATGCGGCTGGTGGATGCGGCCTCAGCTTTGCCGGATGCCCTGACGGCGGCGCGCTCGGAAGCCCTCAACGCCTTCGGGTCTGATGAACTGATCTTGGAAAAAGCCATCCTCCGCCCCCGGCATGTGGAGATGCAAGTATTCGCCGATGCCCACGGCAACACCATTCACCTAGGCGAACGCGATTGCTCCGTACAACGCCGCCACCAAAAAGTCGTCGAAGAAGCCCCCTGCCCGGTCATGACCGAAGAGTTACGCCAACAGATGGGAAACGCCGCCGTCGATGCCGCACGCAGCATCGACTACCGAGGCGCGGGCACGGTGGAGTTTTTACTGGGCACCGATGGGACGTTTTATTTTCTGGAGATGAACACACGCCTGCAGGTTGAGCACCCCGTGACAGAGATGATCACGGGTTTGGATTTGGTCGCTTTGCAAATCCAGGTCTCCGAGGGGCATCCGCTGGGGTTGGAGCAATCCGACATCAGCCTCACAGGCCATGCCATCGAAGTGCGGTTATATGCGGAAGACACGGCGCAGGATTTCCTGCCATGCACCGGTGATGTCGAGTTGTGGCGGCCTGCCGCTGGCGCGGGGCTGCGCTTCGACAGTGGCATCGAGACAGGTCAGGCCGTATCGCCGTTTTATGACCCGATGATCGCCAAGGCCATATCTTGGGGAGAAACTCGCGAGATCGCCCGCCATCGCTTGATCGAAGGCCTTAGAGATACGGTGCTGTTTGGTTTGACGACCAACCGGGGCTTTTTGATCGATGCCCTCAGTAAAGACACCTTTGCTGCTGGTGAAGCCACAACCGCCTTCATCGGCGAAGAATTCAGCGTCGACGACTTGGCTGAACCCCAACCAAACCTGGAACATGCGGCGATGGCTGCCGTCATCCAATATCAAACGGAGCGGTCTGAGGCTCAGACCCGCGCCATCATCGCATCGACTGAACTGTTGGATTGGTCCAGCGGCGGCAACCTTCTCAGTCGCTACGTTTACGCTTCGACCGAGCAAGAATTCGATGTCACGGTTTCCCCCGAAGATGCCGCCACCTATCGCATCACCCAAGGTGACGAGACGCTAATCGTAGAAATGTTGCATCTGCAAGGCGACACCGCACGGTTGCGGATCGATGGACGCAGGCGCGACGTCCATATGTACATTCCTGGTCCCGGCCGTATCCAATTGGCGCTGGATGGACAGGCATTCAGCTTCCGCAACCGCATCGCCTTTGCCGCCGACGCGGAAGAGGCCGCCGGCGGTGGACGTGTCCTAGCCCCCATGCACGGCACCTTGCTCGACGTACTGGTCGCACCCGGCGACACGGTGAATGTGGGCACGCGACTGGCCGTGCTTGAGGCCATGAAGATGCAGCACGATATCCTTTCTGAAATTGACGGCACCGTTGTTGCTGTCAACGCCAAGCCCGACGCCCAAGCCGCAGCCGGCGACATGCTGATCGAAATCGAACCCACGGATCAAGAGGCTTAGGACATGCAGCAGTTAGCGACCGATTTCCTCGACGAGTGCCAAGCGCTTTATGATCTCATGTCTTCGTTGACGGACGCAGACTTCGACAGACCGACCCTGTTCAAGGATTGGACACTCAACCACGTGCTCCAGCACCTGCACTTCTTTGATCGCGCAGCAGGCGTCTCGCTGGACGACGGCAATGCCTTTGATCGGTTGTGGGCCGGTGTACAGGAGGCTCGTGCCGCCGGCGAAGCGCCTCTCGACGTTACCGACCGCCTGCTGGATCATGTTCGCGGCCATGCTCTGCTGGAAGCCTGGAAGCGAGAGTGCCACCGCTTGTCTGCACAATTTGCGGAAGCCGACCCCAAAATGCGCGTCAAATGGGCCGGTCCGGAAATGAGCGCGCGCTCAAAAGCCACCGCACGCCTGATGGAGACCTGGGCGCACGGCCAGGAGATTTATGACCTGCTGGGCGTGAGGCGGATCAACACGGACCGCATCAAAAACATCGCCATCATGGGCGTAAAGACATTCGGCTGGACTTTCATCAACCGAGGCGAACAGGTGCCAGAGCACATCCCCCATGTGCGCCTGAGCGCCCCTTCCGGCGAAATCTGGGAATGGAACGAGGCCTCCGATAGCATTCGGGTGGAGGGTTCAGCCGAAGGCTTCTGCCAAGTGGTGACGCAAGTGCGCAACGTCGCGGATACGGACATCACGACTACGGGCGAAACAGCCGCCAAATGGATGGCCGTGGCGCAGTGTTTTGCCGGCGATGCGCAAATGCCGCCCGCACCCGGCACGCGTTTTTCAGCGGCGCTCTAGTCTTTCGGGCGCATATCCCGGACGCGTACAGCTTTGCCTTCTGAGCGCGGCACCTCGCCGGGGCTGAGCACGACGATGCGACAGGTCACCCCGATACGCGACTTGATGTGATGTTGCACGTCTTTGGCAATGCCATCGTAATCCTCAGTAACCACGCCGGGGCTGGCCTCGACTTCTACGGTCAACGTATCCATGCTCCCCTCACGCTGCACGACGAGTTGGTAATGCGGCTCGATACTGGGGCGACCGACCAACACGTCCTCCACTTGTGACGGATACAAATTGACGCCACGAATGATCAGCATGTCGTCATCGCGCCCCGTGACGCGCATGATACGCACGTGCGTGCGCCCGCATGCGCAAGGCGTGGTATCCAATCGCGTGATATCGCGGGTGCGATAGCGGATCATCGGCTGCGCCCATTTCGCCAAGGTCGTAATCACCAACTCACCGGGTTCACCGGGCGCGGTGCGCTCACCGGTTTCAGGATCGATAGTCTCCAACAGGAAATTGTCTTCCCAAGCGTGCAGACCGTTGCGCTGCTCAATGCATTCAGCTGCAACGCCAGGGCCGATGATTTCAGACAACCCGTAGGTATCAACGGCCTTCACGCCGAGACGTCGATCCAATTCCTTTCGCATGCTGTCTGTCCAAGGTTCGGCGCCACAGACCGCGATCTCGAGCGGACCACCTTTGAGGTCGACCCCCTCCTTCTCCGCCACCTCGGCAATGTTGAGCGCGTATGAAGGCGTCGCAAACAGAACACGCGCGCCGAAATCCTGCATCAGCACAATCTGGCGCTCGGTAAATCCGCCGGATGCCGGTGTAACCGTACAGCCCAAGGTCTCAGCTCCGTAATGCAAGCCGAGACCGCCCGTAAACAGGCCATAGCCATAAGCGTTATGGGCCATATCGCCGGGCCGCACGCCCATACAAACCAGCGAGCGCGCCATCACATGGGACCAAACGTCCAAATCTTCTTTCGTATAGCCGACAACCGTCGGTTTGCCGGTCGTGCCTGACGACGCATGCACCCGGATGACCTCTTCACGCGGCACCGCGAACATGCCGAATGGATAATTGTCACGAAGATCAGTCTTCATCGTGAACGGAAACTTAGCGAAATCGTCCAGCGAACGCAGGTCATCCGGCGTCACACCGGCTGCGGAAAAGGTTTTCTGGTAGTGCGCCACGTTCTCATAGGCGTGCCGGACGATCTTCTGCAGCTTCTCCAATTGCAGCGCTGCCAGTTGTTCGCGTGGCATGGCCTCGATTTCGGGCGCGTACATTAACGCGCCATTATTGGCATCGGTCATTCAGGCCTCCCTTGGTACCTTCACCCATGATGCAAAATGCGGCGGGTTGTCGTCAACGGAGAGCTTGAGGTTTCATCTCACAAGAATGTTTTCGAAGGCCCGAAATTGAAACGCCGCCCCCACGACTCGCCGGAACGAAAAATGCCCTAATTCTCTAGAGCTAAGGCATTGAAAAAATCGGTAGCGGAGGAGGGATGTGTTCAAGCTCCTACAAAACACACCATTACTAAAAAGATATAATTTTCAACGACTTCCGCTTTATATCCAAAATCGGACCAACTTCTGTTGGCCTTTGAAAGCGTGCTACTGACCCAAACCAGTCCTTATATTTTTTTGTTGCTGGCTGCCGATTGGTGATCGAACTTCACAAAATCAAAGGCTGTTTGATGACGTTGCCCGCCGCTGTTTTCGACATCGGATGTGTCACAATTTGAGGCGTATTCACAATTTCACGCAAATGGGGTTTCAACAACTTGGGTTCACACATGACAACGCATCCAAAACACATCGGCTGAAAACGCATGGTGCGACGCTAGTCGGAGAACCCAAACAGCATCTTTGGATTGTCGACAAGAATTTTTCGTCTGATCTTCGGATCGGGTACCCAGTCAGCCAATTGGTTCATTAAGGCGCCGTCGTTCGGCATATGACCGAAAACCCATGGGTGCGGCCAGTCTGTGCCCCATATTATACGGTCCTCGTTGGCCTTGATGATCTCCTGGGCATAGGGGATGACATCAGAATACGGCGGCTCCTCTTCGGTCGTGATGCGATAAGAACCAGACAACTTGACCCAGCAGTTGCCATCACGAACCAAGTTCAAAAAATCTTGAAAGCCAGGGTTATCGATGGGATTGGACGTCTTCATGTAACCGAGATGGCCGACTGATACGGGCACAGCCATAGCATTCATCGTTGCGCGCAAATCTTCGAACTCGTTGACATGGATCAGCACCTCCAGATGCCAGCCAAAATCTTTAATGCGTTCGGTGAAGGACTTCACCGCGTTTATGTCTTCGAACGGCATCCCGCCCTTGTCGACCATATTTACCCGGATGCCACGAACGCGCCGGTCGTGCAGGGATTCCAGTTCTTTATCCGTAACATCCGCATCGACAGCGGCGATGGCCATGAACTTGCCACGCATCTGATCGCAGGCATCCAGCATGCACGAATTGTCGGTGCCGTAGACGCTGGGCTGCGTTAGCACCGCACGGTCGATGCCACCGAGGGAATTGTGAAGTTCGAGGAAGGTTTCCAGACTTGCTTCCGGCGGCGTGTATCCTCGTTTCGGTGAGAACGGATATTTTTCGTTGGGGCCAAAAACATGAGCATGACAATCTATGGCCCCCTCCGGAACGTCAAAGACAGGTGCCGTTGGTCGCGGGTCCGGGCCTTGGCAAAGGGGATGCCGGTCGTCACTCATTACAAGAATCCTTCTATATGATCGAAATCTCGCGTTGCCACACAGAGGTTGCCGCCAACAACAGCCAGACGGTCACGTTACCCGCCATGCCGATGGGCCGCCTGACTTCCCAAGTGTCAGCGGTCGAGAAGCACAAGATGGCCGCCAATGCCAAGATGCCCCATTCTCGCCAAGTTGCCAACTTGTGCAGATATCCCATAACCCATGCCGCAAGTGCTATGATCCCAATATCAGCGGATACCATGGTCCAAATGACGCCGATGGGGTCCGAGAAATCAAGGATTGGCGAGAACGCAACTCATATAAAAATTGCCATGAAAATCCCCTTGGCTAGAATGGCCCGCCGATCTGTTTTGGACAAAAGGAGTCCTGGCCATGGTCAATCAATCCATTGACATTCGCCCGATCGCCGGTGCCTTGGGTGCGGAGATACTCGGCGTCGACCTTTCGTGCTCATTAAGCAACCAGATCCGGGCTGCCATTTTCCAAGCCTTTCTCGATCACCAGATGGTCTGTTTCCGCGAGCAAGATTTGGATGCCGCGCGCCAAGTGGAGATCGCCGCCATCCTGGGCAATCCCATCGCCTACCCCTACCTTGCCGGCGTGGAAGGTGTGGCGGAAGCCCACGAATTGGTTAAGACACCTGATGATGTGGTCAACTTCGGCGGTGTCTGGCACTCAGATACCGCCTACAAACCAAAACCCGATATGGGCACCGTGCTCTACGCATGCGAAGTGCCGGACGCCGGCGGCGATACGCTCTATGCCAATGCCCAGCTCGCCTATGAGACGTTGTCTGATGGCATGAAACAGATGATTGCCGGTCTAGTTGGGGTCAATGATTCAGAAGCTTTGTACCCGGGCGGTCGCGCATCACGTATTGGACATCTCTCGGAGATGAAGGGGGCATACAACGACGGATCAGAGCCCATGCAATCAGAGCATCCCATCGTACGGACGCACCCAGATACCGGTCGCAAGAGCCTTTTCGTGAGCATCGCCCACACGCTCCATTTCAAGAATATGACTGCCGAGGAAAGCAAACCTTTGATTCACTATCTAGCCAACCATATCGTCAAACCGGAGTTCACTTGCCGTCTGCGCTGGCAAACTGGAACCATTGCCATGTGGGACAACCGCTGCACTCAGCATTTCGCCGTAAACGACTATTCCGGCCAGTACCGGCGTATGCGCCGTGTCACTATAGAAGGCGACAAGCCAGCATAAGCCCGCCCGGGCAGCAAAATTGTTGGCCGTATTGACCGACCCGCTATTTATTACCGCACAGTTGAATTTAGGCACCAGTGGTGCCGATATTACTTGTCTTGGCCACTACCCCGCACCTTCATGCACCAAGACCAATAGCCGATTTCGAAGCCGAATTTGTTGGTTTTCAAGTACAATTCCCCCTCCGTAGATAACGCCAAATGAACGTATTCTCAAAGGTACGTGAGATAAGTGTTGGTTTGATTGGCAGGCAATCGATAACCATTATCTGATGGAAAGGAGGCCAGGATTCCGTGGATTGCCACGACGCTCGGCCATTCCGGCAACAAGCACGGAACGAACGAGTATCTTCAGGTTCAAGGATACCGCGATGCGATCGATTTCATCATCCGGCTCATGTGGCGGCTTTTCCCTTGAGAGCCTTCCCTCAATTGCGCAGGGCAGAATTGGGGCTTAACACTTCCGGTTCATTTGTAGGTCCCGGCCGCGATGTAGCCGGTCGTTGGCGGTGCCGCACGGAAGTTCGGGTCCCGAAACACTGAGCGGAGAAAATCAACGTTGGTCGATGGCCCTTCGATTTCGAATTCGTCGAGCGCCGCCGACATGGCCTCTATCGCCGCCTGGCGATCTACCCCCATCGTAATCAGCTTGGAGATCATCGGATCGTAATAGGGCGTAATCTTGTCTCCCTCCCGGATACCAGTATCGATTCGAAGTGTATCGGATATCTGCGGCAATTTAACGCGGGTGATTTGACCCGGTGACGGCAGGAAATTCTTTTCCGGGCGTTCTGCATAGATGCGGCATTCGATAGCGTTGCCATCGGTTCCGATATCGCTTTGCGCCGGCGGCTCGAAGGTGCCGGCTGCAAGAGCAATCTGCCAGGCAACCAGATCGATGCCGGTTATCATTTCCGTCACCGCGTGTTCGACCTGAATGCGAGTGTTCATCTCCAGGAAATAGAAATGATCGGTATCACAATCGTAAATGAACTCCACTGTGCCAGCACCGCGGTAGCGTTCGTGCCTGACCAGTTCGAGGGCGGCATCGCGCATGGCGCGGCGTTCCCCTTCCGGGATCGACGCCGCCGGTGCTTCTTCAATGATTTTCTGGAAGCGGCGCTGCACCGAACAGTCACGGTCGTAAAGATGCACGCCATCGCCATCACCGAATCCAAAGACCTGAACCTCAATATGGCGGGCATTGGGAATGAAGGTTTCCAGATAAACAGTGCCGTCGCCAAAACTCCGCTGGGCCTGGGTCTGTGTCGATTCCACCTGGGTCCGCAACGTCTCTGCATTTTCGACCATCCGCATGCCGATGCCCCCACCGCCGGCCGCCGCCTTGACCAATAGCGGATAGCCAACCACCTCGGCGGCGCGCTCGACACCGGAAAGGTCGCCCATCGGAAAGCGCGGGCTACCAGGCAATATCGTTACGTGCGATGCCTTGGCGATGTCGCGGGCGCGCTCTTTATCTCCCATGTCCTCAATGGTCTTGGCGCGCGGGCCGATCCAGGCCAGCCCCGCCGCTTCCACCGCTTCGGCGAAGCGTGGGTTCTCGGCCAAAAAGCCGTATCCCGGATGAACCGCATCAGCGCCCGAATCCATGGCTGCACGCAACAGGTTCTCCTGGACCAGATAACTCTTGGCCGCCGGTGCCAGACCGATGGGTATCGCCTCATCAGCCATGGCGACGTGCATGGCTTCCGCATCGGCGTCGGAATAGACGGCGACTGTCGCAATGCCGAGCGCCTTGCAGGTGCGCATGATGCGGCACGCGATCTCACCCCGGTTGGCGATGAGAATTTTGTTAATAGACATGCTACGGCGCGACACCGGCGCGCGAACGCGGGCCAAGGTTGATCTTGAGGCGACCTTCGGCCAACGCGATGTATTCGCAAAGCAGTGGCCGCGTCTCCCGCGGGTCGATAATTTCCTCGACCGCCAATGCCTCGGCGGTGCGGAACGGAGACGAATAGGCGTGCAACTCCGCTTCCAGTTCCTTTTCCTTTGCCTTGGGATCGTCGGCGGCCTCGATTTCGCGCCTAAACGCCGCCGCGACGCCGCCCTCGACAGGCAGCGATCCCCACTCGCCGCTCGGCCAAGCTAGCTTGAGATCGATATCGTTCTTATTACAAGTCGCCATACCGGCCATGCCATAGCATTTGCGGATGACCAATGTCAGGGTCGGCACCTTCAACTGGCCCGCCGCATAGACGGCGCGCATGCCTTCTCGGAGCGTTCCCTCGGATTCTGCCTTCAGGCCGACCATGAAGCCCGGAACGTCAACGAAGAAGATAATGGGGATATGGAAGGTGTCGCAAAGCTCCATGAAATGGATCTGCTTGCGGGCCGCGTCGGCATCCATGGCCCCGCCGTAGATCTTGGGATTGTTCGCAATAATCCCTACCGGTCGGCCACCGAGCCGCGCAAGCATGGTAATTACCGCACGGCCGAAGGTTGGACGAATTTCGAACCCGGACTCCTTGTCGATGACCATGCCGACCAGTTTCTTCATGTCGTAGGCCTGAGTGCGTTTCTCCGGCACCACATTGATAAGCTCATCCTCGCAACGGTCAACCGGGTCGTCGATCGGCAGCACCGGCGGCAACTCCCAGACATTCGCAGGCATGAAGCTCAGGAAACGCCTGATCTGTTCGAAGGCTTCTTCCTCGGTTGCTGCCGTATTGTGGATGGAGCCAGCCTTGTTAACGGCAACTTTCGGGCCGCCGAGGTCTTCTTTGGTGATGGTTTGGCCCAAAGAGCGTTTTACCACTGGCGGACCGGCGGCGAAAATTTGACTGGTACCATCGACCATGACCGAGAAATGCGACAGGATAGCGCGCCCGGCGGGGCCGCCAGCAGCCGTTCCCAGGACGGCGGAGACGACCGGCACTTCGCCCAGAAGCTCCACTGATCGCTCAAAACCGTCGACACCCGGAAACACCACGAAACCGCGCCGCTTGGCTGAGGTCACGCTGCCGCCGGCGCCGTCGATGAGGTTGACTAGCGGAATTTTGTAATGATGGGCCAGATCCTCGATATACCCGCCTTGGCCACCTTTCCGTCGCTGTGCGCCAAAACTAGTGCCGCCGCGTACGGTGAAATCCTCGCCGCCGACGGCGACGCTGCGGTCGTCGATCTTGGCAAGTCCGGCGACATAGGTGGCCGGGGTAACGCCCTTGAGCTTCAGGATGTCATCGTACGTGCCGGTACCGGCGAGCGTTCCGACCTCACGAAAGCTGCCATCATCGCTAATGGCGGTGATCCGTTCGCGCACGGTCAAACGTCCGGCCTTGTGTTGACGGGCGACGTTGTCCTCACCACCCATCTTGGCGGCCTCGGCGCGGCGTTTCTCGAGTTCGGCGATTTGTTTCGGCCAGTAGCCCTCGCCCTGTTCTAGCTTTCGATCAGGCACAGTACTTGATCCTCTTCCACAGAATCCTCAGGCACTACGAGCACCTCGGTGAGCGTGCCGGCCACGGGCGCTTCGACGGGGATTTCCATCTTCATGGATTCCAAAATCATGATCTGGTCACCCTCGGCGACAGCATCGCCCTTGGCCTTCTCTACTTTCCAGACCGAGCCGATGACCTCGGATGTCACTTCAGTGGTTGCCATGTTGGTGTTCTCCCTATGGGTCCGTTGGTTAATAGGTTGTCGGCCAGGCTGAAAGCCGATGCTTGCCGATGCCGCCGGTCAGGCGCAGTTGATGGATTTCCAGTTGGTCAATCAGGTAGCGGCGCGTGTCATTGGGCCGGATCACCGCCTGCACGCCGTAAATCTCGGCGAGCCCATAGGCGGAATTGTCCTTCTCCATTTGCGCCATGATCTCGCCCTTCGTTTCTTCCGAGGCCTGCTGGCCCCATGTGACGATCTCGGTGGCAAAATAGGGATCCATAAAACTGATCTCAGCCGTCGGCCAAGCAGCGACGTCGTCGGAGTTGCGCCCGCCGCCCATGTTCAGATAGGCCTGACCGTAGGTCTTGCGCATGATCACCGAAAGCTTCGGCACCGTACACATCTGCAACGCTTGCATGAAGTTCATGATCTTTCCGGGCGCCTTGCCACGCTCACCCTCGATGCCGATGACGAAACCCGGTGTATCGACCAAAAGGATCAGCGGGATGTTGAACGAGTCGCACATCACCGTGAAACTCGTCGCCTTTTCGCACCCGGCGACGTCTAGGGCGCCGGCCTTGCCCATGGGATTGGACGCCAAGAACCCGACGGTCTTGCCGTCCAAACGCGCCAGGCCAACAGTGATGGTCCGGCCGAACTTCGGCTTGAACTCGAAGAAGCTGTCCTTGTCGGCGATGCATTCGATGATTTTCTTGACGTCGTAGCCGCGCTTGCGGCTATCGGGCAGGATATCTAGGATTTTTGCCGCCGCTTCGTCGCTGCCGGCCGGCACGGGAGCCATGGGCGGCAATTCGTTGCAGTTGGACGGCATGTAACTCAGGAACCGCTTAATTTGTTCCAAGGCTTCTTCATCCGTGTCCACCACGCGATCGATGAGGCCGGTGACCCGTTCGTGCAGCTTCCAGCCGCCCAAGTCCTCAGCCTCGATCTCCTGACCGATGGCGAAAGATGCAAGACCTGGGCTCGCAACCGCCATCACCGCGCCCTTGCGGAACACCGAGAAATCGGAGAGGCAAGTGTACCAGGCGGACGAGCCGTAGCACTGCCCCAATACGGCCGACGCCCAAGGGCTCTCGCGGTTGCGGATATACTGATGTGGGTCGTTGCCAAGGTTAATCCCCATACCCTTGGCGCCCATATTGTCGGGCATGCGGGCGCCTGAGGATTCGCCGAAAAACACCAGCGGAAAGCCGCGCTCGGTGGCAACGCGTTTGACGTGGCCGATCTTCTTCATGTTTGTGGCGCTGCTTGAGGCACCCTTGGTGGTAAAGTCGTTGGCCACTAAGCCGACCACGCGGCCATCGACCTTGCCGAAACCGGCGACCTTGCCGTCGGCGGGGGTCTTAGGCCGGTCCTCCGGCACAACGGAAGAAACCGCGAGCAGACCCGTTTCCACCCAACTTCCTTCGTCTATGAAGCAGTCGATCCTGGAGCGCGCGTTCATGACACCTTGCGCCTCGCGGCGCGCCAACCGCTCCGGGCCGCCCATGGCACGGGCCTTTTCTTCGCGCGCCCGCAAATCGGCCAGCATGTCTTCGAAATTCATTCGCCTTCCTCCTCGGCCGGCAGGCCGTTTCCGTAGATTGCACCGGCACGCGCCAAGCGCTCCATCTCAGCGCTATCCAATTTCAGCTCCTGGGCCAGCACGTCGGCGGTATCGGCGCCAATGTCGTGGCCGGCCCAACGGATACGGCCCGGCGTGCCTGAGAGTTTGGGTACCACACCGGCAACCGTCACCGGGCCCAACTCCGGATCCTCGACCTCGACCAGCATTTCGCGTGCGGCATAATGCGGATCGTTGAAAATGTCCTCCACGGTATAGATTCGCGCCGCCGGCACCTTGGCCCGGTCGAGCACCGCCTCGGCTTCGTCGAGTTCCAGGGTCGCGGTCCATTTTGCCACCAGGGCGTCGCACTGCGCTTGGTTTTCGGCGCGCGCCACGCCGTCGGTAAAACGCGGATAGTCGATCAATTCTGGCTTACCCATGGCGATCGCCAGACGGCCAAACACAGCGTTGGAAGCGGCAGCGAGCAGAACGTAGCGTCCGTCCTTTGTGGGGTAGATGGAATTGGGTGTGTTCCCGGGCAGCAACGGGCCAGCGCGTTCGGCTACGATTCCCAGTTGCTGGTACGCCGGAACGTGCGGCTCCATGAAACTGAAGGAACCTTCGTAAAGCGCGGAGTCGACCACTTGCCCACGGCCCGTTCGGGTGCGTTCATGGATTGCCATCACCGCCCCGAAGGCGCCATAGAGCCCGGCAATGTAGTCGGCCATTGATGTGGCGACGCGCGGTGGCGGCCGGTCTCGGTCGCCGGTGATCTCGCGCAAGCCGCTGACCGCCTCGCAAACAACACCGTACCCGCCGCGATCGCTGTATGGGCCGTCTTGGCCAAAGCCGCTGATCCGCACCATCACAAGCCCTGGATTAACAGCACTTAAGGTTTCATAACCCAACCCCCAGCGCTCCAACGAGCCAGCGCGGAAGTTCTCAACCAAGATATCAGCCCCCTCGCAGAGACGGCGCACCAATTGCCGGCCGTCGTCGGTGCGAAGGTTGATCGACACGATTTTTTTGCCGCGCTGGATCGACGCGTTGTAGAGCGCGCGGCCGTCGCGGCGGTGGCCGAAGGTTCGGATAGTGTCGCCATCCGGTTGCTCGACCTTGATCACCTCGGCGCCGAAATCCGCCAATAGCCGCGAGCAGAACGGCCCAGCCACCGTCGAGCCGAGCTCAATCACCCGCAATCCAACGAGCGGTCCCATGGCCCCGGACGGATCATTTTCGCTGCTCACAGCAGATACTCCCGATAATTATCGAACCATTCGCGTGCGCTGCGGATGTTCTTGCGCTTCAGCCGCTCGGCTTTCTCAGCCTTGCCATCGCGCATGGCGGCGAGGATATCGCGGTGCTGGCGCATGCCTTCCTGTGCGCGGCCGGGCACCAATACGAGACGCCGGATCAAGACGTGGGTGCGGTCATAGAGGCTATCGAGAAGACTGCTCAGCACCTCGTTTTCAGCGGCTTCAATACAGCTCCGGCGAAACAGGTGAATGGCGTCCTCGTAGGCACCTAGGTCGTTTGCGGCCAGCATGCCGTCCATACGCTTGCCGAACAACTCAATAAGGTCAGCCCAACTCTCCGCAGGTGCCCTCTCGGTGGCTAGGCGCACCATTTGCGCTTCGAGGACTTCGCGAACCTCAAACAATTCGCCAACCTTTTGCGGGTCCAGCCGTGTAACCATCGCGCCGCGGTTTCGAATGCGTTCGATCAGGCCGCGTTCTTCCAAGATATTGAACGCGTCGCGAACCCGAGCTCGGGAGACACCGAATTCCGTGGCCAAATCCTGTTCACGCAGCGGCACGCCAGGCGCCACGGTTTGGTCAACGATGCGTCGACGCAGTTCCTCGATAAGGCGATCGTTGATCACTTCCGCCGGGCGAAGAGATGTTGCCACCATGCTCGATACCTTTCGAATTCCACCCCCAGCCTCAGGTCTGTTATCAATATTGTCAACAATATTGATAACAAAATTATAATGACATCGCCGAAAACTGATAATTTCATTGGCACAGGCCTTCTGTGGCACATAATGGTCGCGAGAGGATTTTCGAACCGATGCGGAAATGGATGATGCCATGGAACCCTATGCATTGACTGCGACAGAGGCACTCAGCCGGATCGAATCCGGCTTCCTTTCGGCGACGGCGTGGGTTGAGTCATGCCTCGAGCGGATTCGTTTGCGCGACCCGGAGGTTCGAGCTTGGGAAAGTGTGAATCAAGACGTGCTCGACGAAGTTGATGCCCGGTGGCGGAAAGATGGGAGGCCGTCTATTCCCGTCGGCGTAAAGGACATCATTGATGTCCGTGGGCAACCGACGATGATGGGCACGGATTTCCATGACCCCGGGCCAAAAACTCGGGATGGCGGTTCCGTTGCGATCATGCGCGAGGCCGGCTGCGCACTGATCGGAAAAACCGTGACGACGGAACTTGGGCACCTTCACCCAGGGCCGACACGAAATCCCCGAAACCTGGGACACACGCCGGGAGGGTCGTCATCGGGTTCAGCTGCTGCTGTAGCTGATCAAATGGTGCCGCTTTGCCTGGGCACGCAAACCTCCGGTTCAGTGATCCGTCCGGCCTCTTACTGCGGGGTAATTGGATACAAACCGACCTTCAATGACTTTGACAAAACAGGCATTCTCGCAAATGCGCCGTCGATTGATACGCTGGGCATGTTTGCTCGTTCGGTGGATGATATTGGTCTGATGCGCGGGATTTTGCTCGAGGAACCATATCAGGGAATTGACGAGATTAATCTCTCGGACCTGAGGATTGGGGTACTGCGCTCGCCGCCGTGGGAGACCGCCGAAACCGAGGTGCTGGATCTCGTCGAAAATTTCGCCCGCGACATTACTGATCAGGGAAGCCAGGTGGTCGATCTGCGGCTTGATCGTGAAATCTCGCGGTTATTGGAATTGCACAGGTTAATCAGTGGATACGAATTCCGACGGAGCATCGCGTTTGAGCGCTTCCATCAATTCGACCGACTGAGCACAGTACTCCGAGAGGGCCGGTTAGCCGACGGACAAGAATTGGACAGCCGCGGTTATCAAAACGCTCTTCAGGAACTGACGGGGCTGCGTTCGAATTTAGCCCGGGCTTTCCAAGAAGTGGATGTCATTGCAACTCCCAGTGCAGCGAGTCCGGCACCCAGAACATTGGCCGCCACGGGCAGCGCAGCCTTCAACTCAGCTTGGAGCTTGGCCGGCAACCCGGTCATCAGCCTGCCCTTGTTCAATTCCAGGGAATCAGGCTTGCCCATCGGCTGCCAATTCATTGTGGGTTTCGCCAAAGACAATCTGTTGCTGGCCGCGTCAAAGGAAATCATGGCCGCGTTTGAGATAACCTGAGAGTGCCATCATCGAGACCTTTGGGGCCTGTTCCCAATGATATGGTGTTTGCGGGCTTTACAGCGCTAATGCCCAGGTCGCGACAATCGAGATACCGGAAATTAGCAAAAGCACCAAAACCACTTGATCGAACCGGCCGTCACCTAGCTTGTCATAGGTCTTCCGACCCAACCAAGCGCCCAAAAAAGTTCCGGGCAATGCAATGAGCATCAATCGACCGACTTCGCTTGTCATGAAACCGCCAATTGCTTGTGAGGCGGCGGCAAACATGAGCGTCGAAAGATTGAAAACCTGAAACACGCTGCGTTTTTCATCTTTGCTCCAACCCCGCAGACTGATCCAGATCGTCGGAAGCGGACCTGACAGCCCCGCGAGGCCACCAAGGATGCCACCTCCGAGACCAACGATGCCGTTTGCACGGTTACCGCCCCATGAGATTTTGGAAGCCGTGCGCCTGGACAGCATGAAGCTGCAATAAGTGATAAGGACGCAACCAATCAACAGCTTGAACGCCTGCAACGAGACGAGAGGTAATAGGGCCGTCCCAACAGGCACGCCGACCAGCCCGCCAAGTGAAAAGGGCACGACACGGCGCCAAACGATGGCGTGCCATATAGCCGGAAGCGTCTGTATCTGAGCAGCGATGGAACAGATGACGACAAGTGGCCCCGCGACGACAGGCTGAACCGCATGTAGCCAGAAAACGAGGGCTGTTAATCCTGTGCCGAAACCGGCGAGCCCACTCACGTACCCCCCCACAAGCGCTCCCGCCAAGATGACAATTACGTCAATATCCATGGGTTAGTTCTAGCGGTGGCGTTCCCAGGTCACCCGAAGATCGGTTTCACCACGTAATTCGGCAGCCAAAGCGTCAGGATCGGGAACAACATGCACAGAATTAGCACGCAACCGTCCGTCAATAAGAACGGGAACGAGCCCCGCATCACCGTCGTCACAGGTACCCCGGTCGTGCCGCTCACCGCAAACAAATTGAGCCCGACGGGCGGGATCACGGCGCCCATCTCGATACACAGCGCAAAGAGAACCCCCAAATGGATGGGATCGATGCCGAGTGCCAGGGAAACCGGATATATGACCGGCACGACGAGCACCAGGATGGCAACGCCGGTCAAGAACATGGACAGAAACAGCAAAACCAAGAGCAGGGCCGCCAGGAAACCCAATGGCGACAGCCCCATTCCCGAGACCCAAGCGGCGATATCCTGCGGCCATCCCTGATTGGCGAGCAGGAACTGAAATATCCCGACGCCACCGAGCAGGAAGAACAAGATGGCCGTAAGGTTGACCGCCCGTTCGGTCGCCGCAATCATCTGTTTGACGAATTTTTTTCGCATCGAAAGGAAGCCGTATATCAGCGCGTAGGCACAAGCCCCGGCCCCCGATTCCGTCGGCGTCAAAACGCCGCCGTAAAGCCCGCCCAGGACGAACACAGGCATCAGCAGGGCCGGCAAGGCGTCAATGCTGGCATCGCGTAATTCGGCCCAACTGAACGTGTTGGCTGGCAGCTTGATGATCATTGCCATGGTCATGACGATGACCGCGTCGCTGATTGCCAGCATGATCCCTGGCGCAACGCCGGCCAGGAACAATTTGACGATCGATTCCTCGGTCAGCACGCCGTAGAGGATGAGCGTGATGCTCGGCGGAATGAGAATCGCGATCCCGCCGCCTGTGGCGATGACGCCGGCGGCCATCCATTTCGGGTACCCGCGCTTGACCATTTCCGGGTAGGCGATGACACCCATCGCAGCCGCCATCGCCGTGCTTGAACCGGAGATGGCACCGAACATGACAGCCGAAAGGATGGTCGCGTAGGCGAAGCCGCCCGGCACCCAGCCGACCAATGCATCGGCGAAGCGGAACAATTTGGCGATCAGACCGGTCCGCTCCATCAGGAAACCGGCATAAATGAAGAACGGGATTGCCATCAGCGTGTATTTATTCACGAAGCTGAAGAACGACCGGAAGATCGCGTGCTCCGACAGCAGCGGATCGTAGACGATGAAGCCGACGGTCGTAGCAATCAAGGCGAGCGCAATTGGCGCGCCCAGCCCCAACATGGAAATCAGAGCGGTACCTAGGATACCCATGACTAAATCTCGATCCCCTCTTCGACCGGTGCCCATTCAAAGACTTTTTTGCCCATGAGTGCACGGATATCTTGATAAAGTTGGAACAGGCAGACGAGTGCCAAAAGGGTGAAGGCGGCAAGCAAGATGGCTTGGAACGGCCAGATAACGATCACCATGCTATAGGTCTTTCGTCCCAGCTCCATTGACCGCTCCATGGTCGATACGCCCCAATAGGCAATAGCGCCATAGGTGACGACCCCGAGCGCCGTGAAGAAGGCCCTCAGCACCAAGACCAGCCGGGTCCAACCGCGCCGCTCAAGAACATCCACCAGGGCAGACATGCGCAGATGAGATCTGCGCGCTTGCGTCACCGCGAAGTAAAGGAAGATCGCCCCAACCATGCCGTAGGTGACCGCATCCTGCCCCCAATCGAAAACCGTCTTAAACATATACCGCCGCGCGACCTCGCTGATCGCCAGTCCGGTACCGGCCAACATGATCGCGATGGCGCTGTAGCCAATGATGTTATCGAGTAGAAACCGAAAACCACGGTAGAGTTTATCGACAATCGAATCCATGATGCGTGGCTCTCCCCTCGTTGTGCCCCAGACCACCGGCAATTTCTGTTTGTCGGCTTAGCTCTTATGAAAAAAGGATAAAAGAAAGGACTGACCGGTTCGTTGCCAAACCGGCCAGTCTGACCGCATGGCGGTCTTACTTCTTCGTGTACTTCATGAAGATCGGCTCCATCGACGCGCAATCGGTCTTTTCCAACCAATTGGAGCCATGCGGGTTGGAAGCAACCGCCGCGCTTGCTTCTTGGGCAAACTTGTCGACCCACTGGTTAGCGGCGTCCGGCGTGTTTTCCTTGATCCAGTCAGACGTGGCATTGCCGAGTTTGTCCGCAAGTGCCTTGGATTGACCCGAGTTCATGATGAAGATGCCCGGCTTCGAGGGATCTTTCGTTTCGTACTTGTCGATCAGGCGTTTGTCATTGCAGAAGTTCGCCCGCTTGGCCCAGGGCAGCACTTCTTCAGTCATGATTTTCGCAATGACCTTCTGGTGCGCGGGCTTCAGCTTGGCCCACCATTTGTTCGAGTAAGCGATGTAATAGTAGTCGCCAACGATGCCATTGATGCCCGCGATGCTGTAGAACGGAGCATTCTCCTTGACCTTATTCCACCCACCAAGGCTGGTCAGAAGACCGTCAATTACCTTGGTTTGCAGCGCCGGCGGTACATCGCCGAAGGCCATGGTCGTCGGGTTTGCACCGAAAGCGCGCAACATGGCGTTTTCCGCAGGGCCCATGGAACGGACCTTCTTGCCCTTGAAGTCATCGGGACTCAACAGGCGAAAACCGGCGCCAGCACCCATGTAAAAGCTCAGATGCGCGGTGCCGAAAATGGTCACGTCATGCACGTCTTTGAAGCGTTTTTGAACCACTTTGAATGATTCGAAATTGTCGAGCTCGTTAATGGCGCCGGCCGTCGTCAACCGCATGGGCCCAAGCAAGACGTTGGTCCAGGGGTCGAGGACGGCGGTTTTGCCGAACTGGCCCCAGGCCATTTCAAGGTTGCCTTCCGTCATCGCTTCGATGGCTTCAGCGTTCTTATAGAGCGAGGACGAGACAAAGTTGCGAACTTTGGCG
The DNA here is from genome assembly GCA_018698795.1 of Rhodospirillaceae bacterium. Taxonomy (GTDB): domain Bacteria; phylum Pseudomonadota; class Alphaproteobacteria; order Rhodospirillales; family Casp-alpha2; genus TMED8. The sequence goes on along the minus strand of JABIPG010000078.1, from coordinate 5,765 downwards.
CCGGGGATCGCAGCTTCGACCTTCTCCTTGAATATCTCCATGGCGATACCGGCCGGGTGCGGCGGGCCCACCGTATCGGAAGCAAATCGGATAGTCACCTCGGCGCTCGCATTCGCGCCGGTCAGAGCTGTGGCCAGTGCGATTGTCGCGGTCGCAAGGCTCATACGCCTTGCAAGCCGTTTCAGTTTTGAACCATTCCCAAACATATTTCCTCCAACTGTTTGTCATTGTCATTTCGGCTTTTAGGCACTGGCAGAACTATATAGCTCTGCCAGTGCCTGCCGACGAACAAGCATTCTCACCGTTCCTAAGTCCATAGAGCAAGGGTTATCTTGGAAATGACACCATCAATAGTGTCTTACAAAAGTGTTTTGCCGATTGAATGAGGCATTGCCAACGCCAGTGGTGGACCAAAGTCAAACGCCCCCACTCGCCCGAGAGCGGTTTGATCTGAAGCGACGGACAGCGCTACCACTCCGAGGATTTTTGAGCTCGCGTCCGTTGGCCACCGTCGCCGACGGTGATCTGCAACAGGTCCTCAGCCCAGATGATCTCTCCTTTGAAGATCTCCGCCGCCTCATTGATCAAGCGCTCGCGGGTACCGGGACGATCGATGTGCTCGAGCACGTGCGACATCACCAGGGTCCTGACACCGGCGCGCCGGGCAACCTCGGCGACGTCCAAGTGACCGCCGCAGCCGGCCCGGTATTCCGGCGACGGCTCAGTGCCCGATTCATAGTGTGCCATATGGATCAGCACGTCGCAGCCTTTCGCGGTTTCGATCACCGCGTCCGAGACGCCGCCGGAATCGCCCGTGTAGCACATGGCCCCGGCGGCGCAGTCGAGCCGGTATACGTGGCATTGCAGGTAGGGTTGGACGTGGCTCGCTTCGCCAACGGTAACGCGCCAAGCGCCACCCTCGATCACCGAACCTGGTGCTACCTCCATGACGTTGGGGCTTGGTTTGCGGCGCGGCGTTTCGCCGCCGCGCAGTTCGAAGATGTCGAGGCTGAGCCGATGGCCAACGCGGGCGGCGAGATCGGGGCCGTAGACGCCGTCATCGCCAAAAAGTTGCTCGGTAATGCGCGCCAGTGGCGGCGGGCCGTAAACATCAAGCTCACCGATCTTATCTGCGCCCATGTCCCAGCGCTGCAGCACCAGCCGGCCGTAATCCAGGAAATGGTCGTAATGCAAATGGGTGAAAAAGGCGTGGGTGACGTCGGTGGCGCGCTTGCCGCTCTCCAAAAGCCGGCGGTGCGCGTCAGGACCGTGGTCCATGACGATCACATCGTTACCGATCTCGATCATGTATCCCGAACAAGCGCGTTTCAAAGATGGTGCCGGCGTGCCGGAACCGAGAATAGTGATTTTCAAGACGCTTCTCCTACCGCCTGGGCCAGACTAATCACCGGCAAAGAAAACCCCGGCTCGGTGACCGGGGTAGCCAATACTCACATAAGAGACAATTACGTCGCCGGTTGAAAGGTTAGAACCAATTCTGTAATGCGGCAATGCTTTAAATCTGCGGTTGGTGCATCCTCTCCATTGCTCTTCCGTTTCGACACCATCGTTACAAAACATCCCAACTCAGTAGATGCCCGTTGCGAAGCTCTGGTAGGATGCGGTGTCGTCAGTTTGAAAGTCGAAGACATCGCTCCACACGGATACGCCATTGAGCGGGCATCCGTGCGTCAACGAAAGACAGGCCGGCCAGTGAAATTCGAGATCACCGAGCCCACCCGACAAGCGGTCGATGACTGTTTGAAGCCGCTGGAGAAGATGTCGGCGACTTCCTGTTCACGGGACGTCGCGGGCCCGACAAGAGTCTAACGACGAGACAATACGCCAAGTTGGTTTTCCAGTGGGTCGAAAGTATCGGGCTAGATGTGTCACTCTACGGCACGCATTCACTAAGACGCACGAAAGCCACCATGATCTATCGGCGAACTGGCAATCTGCGCGCCGTTCAGTTGCTCCTTGGACACACCAAGGTCAAGAGCACGGTCAGATATCTTGGTGTCGAGGTCGACGATGCTCTGGGCATCGCGGAGCAAGTTGACGTCTGAAGCTGGGGGCGGAGCGGAAGCGCTCTGCCTTCTCTTCTGACCGCTGGAATGTGCCAACTGCGGACAAAAGAACGCCAATGCTGATTCCACGGGTTTTCAATCCCGGCGTTGGAACGTGAATTGAATAAATTTGGCCGGAAACATCCCAGAAACCATTTTTGGTGACGGGTTGTTTAGATTGATAGCTAGAGAAGGACATAGGCGAGTATAGAGAAGTCGATAGACGTAAATTTTCTATGGTTTTCTCTCGCACAGTGATTGGCTTGCACTTATACTCAAAGCCAATTGTCGCCGTGTTGCAGTCCTTCCGCTGCCTCGAGGACTACGCCGGCTGTGGCGGAAACGGGCGATAGAACGAATTGATATATTCCGTGGGCTCAGGCGCGCACGAATATACGTGTGGGAGGTAGCAAGAATGCCGTTTTTGATGAGCGTTGCCCGTGTATTGCGCCGTGTTTCGGCCTTCGCGGTATTGTCCATCTTTGCAATTACTGCCTTCGTCAGCGCCGGACCGGCTCACACGCTGCTCGCCAGTGAACCCGCCATTGAAATTGCCCAGGCACCAAAGACTGCCAGCGAGCTGTTCAAGGTTCTGAAAACCGTTCCTGGCCTTTCGGCGCTACCGATCTCGAACGTCAAAAAGACCGGCGGCACGACAACGGCCAAGATCACGCTGCGCGGCAAGTCGGCAACCGTTGTCGGGTTCAAGATCGCTGGCTCTTCCATGGCGGCGGTCGTGCCGTCGAACTTCAAGATCACTGACATCGTGCCGGTGCCGTCGGGGACGCCCATCGATGGCGTCAGCTTCGCTGACATGGCGTTCATCTATGTGCCCAAGGGCAAGGCCAAATCGAACGTCGCCGCGACCGGCCTGCCTGCGGCGGTCCGCAAAGCGGTACAACACTTCGGCAGCCATGTGGCGCTGAAGGAGGGTTTTAACCTGTTCGGCCAAGGCCAGTTCAACTCGGCGGGTTCTATCAAGAAGGTGCTGACGGCTGTCGGCCATTCCAACACAACGCTGCCTTTGGCGGCGACGTTTCCAGCCGATCTTTTCAGCCACGACCTGAAGAGCGCCAACCAGAAACTCAAGGACGATCTGCTAAAGGGCCTGAAACTCGATCTACCGTTGCCGAAGCTCAGCATTCCCGGCATGCCGAACATCGTCGGCATCGACACCGCACGGCTTTCCATCGTCGGCGCAGACGTTAAGGGCAAAGCCCAAGTTTTTGCCGGCCTCACGGGCGGTCTGCACGTCAAGATCGGGTCCAAGACCCATCACTTCAGCTACGGAATGTTCGCCCCTGACCCGCACAAGGCGTTCACGCCCGAGATCAAGGCCGAGAGCAAGGACACCATCAAGTTACCCTTCTTCCACCCGCTTGATCTGACCAACGTGCAACTGGTGGCGACCAAGAAGAACAATAAATGGAATGCCGTGGTCAACGCAAAGGCCAAGCTGAACAACAAAGAGATGGATGTCGTCTACACCCGTGACCGAAACGGTGCTTTGACTGCTGAGGTCAAGGGCAAGATTAAGCTGGCTGATTTGTTGCCAGGCGGCGTGTCTATTCCTGGCATCACGGATGTCGAGTTTGACGATCTGAGAATCAACAAGAACCTCGTTGAGGTCAGGGGCCCGATCAAGGGCCTGGATACGGTGGTCGCCGCCTTCAAGCACGGCGGCAAGACCTACGTCGCGGTCAACAATCCCCATGCCATCAAGATCTCCGAACTGATATCGGCGGCCAAGGGCACGCCGCTGGACGCCGGCACATTCCAGCACATGAGCTACATCTGGGCGCCCAATGGCGGCGCCGCGGATATATCGATTTCGGATTTGCCGGTGGATATCGGCTTTCACGTAAAATATGTGGCGCGCTCGGCAAATGTGAAGCCCGGCCTCAATGTCATCGGGCGCATGGACATCGACAACAACTCATCGATCGGCAAGATGCTGAACAAGGTCGGCATCCACAAAAACTGGCTGCCCTTGGTCGGCAAGCTGAGCCCGAAGCTGTTTCAGAAGGGCAATACGGCGCAGCTCAAGAACGAGATTCTCAACAGCCTGGACATCAAAATCCCGCTTCCCAAGCTGAACCTGCCGGGTGTATCGAAAGTTGCCACGATCAAGAGCGCGATGCTGACGCTCAAGGGCGCCGCAAAGAACGGCAAGAGCAGCGTCGACGTCGATATCGCCGGCGAACTGGACGTCAAAATGGCGGGTAAGACGACGCCATTCGATTTCGACCTGAACATTGAAAAGCGGCAGGGCAAGCCGTCTTACTTTAACATCACCGCCGAGGAGCAAAAGGGCAGGACCCTCTCCGTCGATATGTTCCACAAGTTCACGTTCTCCAACATCAAGTTCGCCATGAACAATTCGCTAGGCAAGTGGCTCTGGTACATCACCGGTGATTCCAAGCTGCACAACAAGCCGGTTAGCATCGCTTTCAACCACACCGAGGGCCAGGCCGAACTCGTGGAAATCTCCACCAAGATGACCCTGGCCGAAATCGTCGGCGAGAACAGTCTGCCGGGTCTCGACGCAGTGGAGATCGACTGGGTCAATTTCCAGAAGGGCAAGGTGCAGGTCGCCATGAAGGTCAAGGGCGTGGCCTCCATCGTGTACATGTTCAAGCCCGCCGGCGCGACGAAATCCATGATGGCGCTGCTGACTGGTGACTTCTCGCCAGCGAAGTTTATCCCCGGCGCCGAGCATACGCCCCTGAAGGATGCTGACTTCAAGGGCCTCGGCTTCCTCTACAACCGCAACACCCAGGCCATCGGGATCAATGCCTCAAACGCGCCCGATGTCAGCAGTTGGCTGAGGACCCATGCCAATGTCAACAGCGTAACGGCCAAGCCGGGGCTCAATGTATTCGGCAGGTTGGCGGTCCATCCCGAGGGCGAGATGAAGACTTTGTTGACGAAAGTCGGCATCACCGATCTCAACATTCCTCTCAACGGGACGCTCAGCCCCAAATCCTTTTCCGCCAACCCAACAGCGATCAAGAACGCCATCCTCGACAATCTGGATATCAAGGTGAACCTGCCGACGCCGCACATCGCGGCGATGGCCAATTACCTGACGTTCACGAACGGCCATATGCAAGTCAAAGGCACGAAGACAGGCAATGTGCGCGGGATTGATATCGGCATCTCCGGGGATGCCACAGTTAAGGTCAAAAACGAGACCGTCGCCTTTGCGATTGATGTCGATTATGACCGCTCGGGTGGCGGCGCAAGCTCTGACCTTCATGTCACGGGCGCGACGACCCGGCCCTGGACCCATCCTTTGGGTATTCACTTCCTGACCCTGGAAAGCCTCAAGCTCAATATTGAAAAAAAGAGAACCGGATCGAGCAACATCTATGATGTCTCCATGACGGCCAAATCCGATGTCGGCAGCCATTCCAGGCTCGATATCGAAATCGACGTGCACGAGGAGAACGGCCACGTCACCGACGCCTTCTTCGAACTCGACGGGCCATTGAGGCTCTCAGATATCCCGGATGTCAGGGATATCCCCAATTCCAGCCACTTCACCATCGACACCATAAAAATCTCCGAGCACGGCATCGAGGCCAAGACTGATTTCGGCGGTAAAACCGACCTGGATGTTTACCTGTTCCATGGTTCCGGATGGAACTTGATCGTGCGTCAGGACAACTTCGCGATTACCGAAATCGTGCCGCCGCT
>JABIPG010000153.1 GCA_018698795.1 Rhodospirillaceae bacterium | reverse complement strand
GGCTCCAGGGCACCATCGAGGCGCAGCCACATGTAAATCGCCTCGCCCTCTTTCAGGCTGACAGCGAGGATTTCCGCCTCTTCGACGTTGCTCTGGAACCACTCGAAGCTTTTCGGTTTGGGCTTGGACAGGAACTCCACGAACTGCACATAGGAAACCGGGATCGCCAGCGCCGCCACGAAGAGGGCTGCGAACCGCACCCGCGTTTGCCGGGGCGCCCAGATGGCTAGGCTGGCCAGCACCGCAGTCACCATCGTGGCGGCGACAAAGACATAAATCAGGGTATCCATCTCGCTTGCTCCTAAGCTATGGCCGCTATTGTGGTCGATGGCCGGTGATCAGCGGATAACGAAGTGTCGACACGCTGCCGGGCACCAAATCGGCATCGTTATTGAGGCGGAACCGAAACGCCGTTACCTCCTGGTTTTTGCGCACCAATTGGATGGTGGTCTGCAAAATCTGGCGCGTATCCAGGCCCGGCTGCTTGACACTGACCACCACCTTCACCGGGATGGTCTCGCCTTTTTTGAGGTTGCCGTACATATGCACGTTGGCCACATATTCGCCGGGCGGGATGCCGCGTGAGTACGAGACCTCGTAATTTTCGTCGGTGGCGTCGCCCTCGGCTCCCAGGTCGTCGCGTAGCAGATTGAAGATTTTCGCACCTTGGTTCCAAAACCCGACGGGCGCTTCCCTCGGCGCCTTGACCCACAGATCCACGTCGTAAGGCAACTCAGACGGCCAGTGCATTTCAACGATGATGTTGCCGGGCGCTTTGTGGTCTTCGGTCTCTTTCTTCTTTGGGCTGATGTGCGGCAACAACATGATCACCATGGCGACGAAACCGATCAGAGCGAGCAAGATCACATCGCGGAAGACAGTGCCGGTGCTGTCGTCGTCGAGGTAATCAAGCTCTTCCATTGATGCCGGCCTGTGGTTGTCCAGCCTGTGTTTGCCCGAACTCGAGAGTGGTGGTCAGCAAATCAACCGTGCCGGTGGCCAAAACCCGGTGATTGACGATCAACCACACATACAGCACCGCGCCGACCAGCGTTGTGTTCAACGCCACCGACATCCCCGATATCAGGTTGGAGATGATGGCCCCGACCCGCTCCGCATCGCTGGCGGCCTCGGCGTCGACACCGGAAAGCGCGATGATGAAGCCGATCACGGTGCCGATCAGCCCTAAAAACACCAAAGAGTTGGCCACTTGCCGCACGCCGGAAATCCGGTTGGTCAGGCGCAGACGCAAAACCCCGGCGGTGACTTCGTTTTTGCCCTCGCCCGCGGGCAGGCTGCCTAGGTAGCGCGCGGCGTGTGAGCCGGTTGCCGGTGTGCCGTCACCCAAATCGTTGAGCTCGCAGCTGGTTTGCCACACAGCCAGGGCGCAATTGGCGAAGCCGTAGACGAACAACGCCGCGATGGCGCCGCTCAGCTCCACTAGGTCGGCCCTAAGGATCGGGTTGAGCCAGCCTTGCAGGTAGGCCGCCAACAAAAATGAGGCGGCAACCAGATTGAGCAGCCCAAAACGCACGAGCAACAGATAACGGTACATGGCGATTGCCTCCCACAAACACGATGCCGGTGTCATTCGTCATCGATCTTAGACTGATTTTGAACGCTAAGGGAATTACCGATGGTCATTGCTGGCGGCAATGTTACTTTGGCGCACAAAGATACAGGGAGCGGGTTATGACACCGGGCGCGAGACTTCAAGCGGCGGCGGAACTGTTGGATGCCGTTTGGGCGGGCGCGGCGCCGCCCGATGTGTTGGTCGATGACTACTTCCGCAAGCGCCGCTATGCCGGATCATCGGACCGGCGCGCCATTCAAGAGCGGTTGTATGCGGTGTTGCGGCGGCGCGCGCGGCTTTTGTGGTGGGTCGAACGCACCGGGATCGATATCGGCGATGATAGCGGTGCCCCGAATTCCAGAGCCTGCCTCATCGCCATTCTGGCGACCGAGGACCGCACTTCCCCCGATGAGATCAGCGCGCTGTTTTCCGGCGAGCGCCATTGCCCCGCTGCGCTCAGCACTGACGAAGCCGCCCTTGCCGATGGACTGTACGGCCGGCCCCTCAACCATCACGATATGCCGCCGGCTGTCGCTTATGAGTTTCCGGCGTGGATGGAGCCGTCTTTGTCGGAGATGTGGGGGGATCGGCTGATCGAGGAAATTGCTGCCCTCAATCAGACAGCGCCTGTCGATTTGCGGGTCAATACCTTGAAGACAACGCGCGAAGCGGCACACGAAGCCTTGGCAAAAGGTTTCATCGAGACAACGGAAACGCCGTTTTCACCGCTTGGGTTGCGTGTCGAGGGCCATCCGCGATTGGGCGGCACCGAGACGTTCAAGCGTGGTTTTGTCGAAATCCAGGATGAGGGCTCGCAACTGATTGCCCTGTTGACCGACGCGCGCCCCGGCATGACCGTCGTCGACTACTGCGCCGGCGCCGGCGGCAAGACGTTGGCCTTGGCGGCGAGCATGGGCCGCGGCAGCCGCATTTCAGGAAAATTGATCGCCTGCGATATCTCCAAAACCCGCCTGGATCGGCTGCGCCCACGCCTCAAGCGCGCCGGTGCGCACAGTGTTAAATGCCGGGTCATCGCGGCGCGCGACGACAATTGGGTATCGGAGCAGGCGGGACGTGCGGATCGGGTGTTGGTTGACGCCCCGTGCACCGGCACCGGCACCTGGCGGCGCAACCCCAATGCCAAATGGCGCTTTACGCCGACCGACCTTGATGAGCTGATCGAAATGCAACGACGTATATTGGAAGATGCCGCCGGGATGGTGAAGCCGGGCGGACGGCTGATCTACGCATCGTGTTCATTGCTGCAACAGGAAAACGAGCAGCAAATGGCTTGGTTTTTGGAGCAATTTCCGGCTTTCCGACCGCTTCCTATCAATGACGTGTGGACGCAAACCGTCGGCGGCGCGCCACCGCCTCCGGGCCCCGGTTTGCGCCTCAGCCCTGCTTCGACGGGAACTGACGGGTTCTTTTGCGCGATTTTAGAGGCATCCGTTTCACCATGCAAAACAAGCTAAGTCCTTGCAAAATTTCAAACTTTGCTGTACCTTGTCTTTGGAGCTATGTGACACTGTGAAGACGGGGGTGCGGAAGCTGGGTTGAAGCCTGGCACCGCAAAAGAGGGTCTTTCGCTAACGTCATATGTTTAGAAAGGATAAGCACCCGGGAGGGAATGAATGTCGTCCAGAAGTAACAATAAGAAACCTGAACCAGACCAGCCGCCGATCCGCAAGGATCGAAGCTGTCTCATGTGCGGTAAGAAGTTTACGTCCAGCCATATCGGCGAGCGGGTTTGCACCAACTGCAAAAGCACCGCCGCCTGGCGCGAAGGCAGCTTCGCCGCCTAACGTTTTTAGTCGTTTTCCGCCGCACCGGCCTTGGGGCTCCTCAAGGCCGGCGTTGTTTCTCCGTTTACCGGTTGGCAATCAATTGCCCATACGCTGTTGTGATCGCCGTCACTGACGCCTGATTGGCCGGGACCTATGGTCCAGGTAGGCCAGAACGGCCTAGCACGGAAGGAGAAACGACCATGTATGCGAAACAGCACGGTGGCACCGAGCACCCGCTGGATGGTCCGCATCCCACGGACTGATCTGAAACCGGAATTGAGATAGGCCCGCAAAACCGCCTCGCATCATGCGGGCCTATCATTCCCGCCCAACGCCTCCTCGCCCCCCCTCCTCGCCCCCCACGACGTTTCACATTGCAATTTTTGGTGCGTCGCCGAAAATGACGTCATCATGTCAAAACTCACCCGCCTGAAACCAAGCCCGATCCCAGCTATTCATCCCGTCGCGGAATACGCCGTGGAAGGAGAAGCAGCACGTTGGTACGCGGAGATGAAGTCCGCCCTGCAAGTGCCGTGGATGGGCGTCGTCACCATGGCCTTCGCCCACTACCCCCATTTCTTTGCAGCCCTTTGGCAGGGAACCTCACCCATCGTCAGCAGCCAAGCTTTCGTGGCCGCTGCTCAAAGTTTGCAAGGCAGCGTCGAGAAAGGTGTCACCAACCTGCACCCGCCGGTTATTGCCGACAGACTTGCCGCCACCGGTTATGGCGCGCGTGAAATCGAACAAATCCGTGCTGCCAACGATGTCTTCTCGCACGGCAATCATCATTACGCCCTGATCGCGACCATCGCGCGAACGCTGCTTGAAGGCCGCGATTTGACCAACACCGATGACGCTGTTCCGTTCGTCGGACGTCACGCGCCCGAGGTCTCCGTCCCCTTCGTGTTGATGGAAGCTCATCATGCCGACGCGCCCACGCGGGCCGTTTACGAAGACATCAAAGAGGTGCTGGGGCTGCCGTTCGTCAACACCGACTACCGCGCATTCGCCCGCTGGCCAAGCTATTGGACCTTGGCTTGGAACGATCTGCGACAAGTCGCGGGCGGTGACGAGCATGAGGCGCTATGCCAATCCTATCACGACGCCATGGCGGAGATTGTCACGACGACCCTTCCCAACCCGGCTCGCTTGACGTCAAAAATGCTGCGGGATGCTGCCGAAGCCGACGGCGGCTTGGCGGAAATCACCGACGTCGTACGCCTGTTCCAATGGTTGTTGCCCGGTCTTGCCGTCAATGTCGCCTATCTTCGTCATCAACTCAGAAGTACGTAAACCACAATGAAACAGGCGTTCGACATTGATTGGCAGGCCGATCCTGCCCAGGTCGTGGCTGCCGTCGCGGCCCACGCGGCGCGGATCGAGACACCTTGCGGTGATGGCACGATGGTCTGGCATCGCTGGCAAGGACCCGACGATCGTCCTCCACTGGTGTTGCTGCACGGCGGCTGGGGGTCATGGACGCATTGGATCAAAGCCATCCCGGCCTTGGCGGCACGTACGACAGTGCTGGCCGCAGATATCCCCGGCATGGGGGATTCCGCCGATATCGGCAGGCCTGAGACGATCGCCCCCGTCGCGCCGGTCATCGCCGATGGCATTTCCGATTTGCTGGATGACGGGCAGCGCTACGACATTGCCGGGTTCTCTTTCGGCGGCGTCGCCAGCGCCCACGTCGCGGCCGGGCACGGCAGCCGCTGTCGGAGTTTTACCGCCGTCGGTGCGGCCGGATTCGGGCCACTGCATTACATCGTACAGGGCATCCAAGTCCCGGACCCACGCCTTGCCGATGATGAAATCAATGCCATCCACCGCACCAACTTGAAACTGCTGATGCTGGCGCACGAAACATCCATCGATCCGATGGCCGTGCATATTCACCGCACCAATATCGAGCGCGGTCGATTGCGCAGCCGCCGCATCTCACTCAGCACGGCGTTGCTCGACATCCTACCGGACATCGAGGCCAGCATCGGAGGCATTTGGGGAGGTTTGGATATTACCGGCGGCGGACTGGTCGATATTGAGGAGCGTCGCGCGTTATTCCGCGCCCAACAACCCGGCTGCCAATTCGATATTATTCCCGACGCCGGCCACTGGGTCATGTACGAGACCGTCGAACCTTTTGTCGGCACACTATTGCGTCATCTTGAACACTACGACGAGGAAATCGGATGAAGGGGAACGTCATGACTTCACGGATCGTTTCGGTCGCGATCGCACTGATCGTTTCGGTTGGCGCGATGGGTGCAGCGCAATCACACGGCGTCAAGCCAACCGCGGCGCCAAAACCTGACGAAAAGGCTGCAAAGTTTGACCCCTGGTCGTTTCTGACAAACCCGGCCCAGGCGGCGGTTCGAATGTCCGTCGATACAAGCGATGGGTACCGATTTATCCGCTCCGACGGCATTCCCGACCATCAACCAGGAAGCTTTCCCAACCATGGCAACCCGCACGCCATCACCGAGCAAAGCCACAATTTTCGCGTCTCGCTCTCCCCCATCAAAGCCTCAAGCGCGACCGAACTCGGCCATCAGAACTTCGGCGTCGCGCTGAATGGCGTCCCGTTCGATCCGCTGACGGCTGAGTTTTGGAACCGCGACCGGTCGTCAGGCTGGAACATTGAGGCCATGTCGGGATCGATGAATTTAGGTCTTGATCGGCACAACGCCCATGTGCAACCCACGGGCGCCTATCATTACCATGCGCTGCCCACCGGCTTGATTGAGCAGTTTCCCTTTCGAGATAAGCCCGCATTGATCGGATACGCCGCCGACGGCTTTCCTATATATGGACCTTTCGGTTACAGCGATCCGCGCAACGCCGGCAGCCAGGTCGTTGCGTTACGCGCCAGCTTTCGCGTCAAATCCGGCACTCGGCCTTCAGGCCCCGGTGGCGCCTACGACGGCACCTATGTGCAGGACTACGAATACGCCCCCGGCATTGGCGACCTCGATGCCTGCAACGGTCGCGACGGGGTGACACCGGAATTTCCGAACGGTACCTATTATTACGTGATAACCACCGTCTATCCGTTTATCCCGCGCTGCTGGACGGGCGATCCCGACAGCAGTTTCAATCGCGGCGGCGGCGGTGGTGGAGCGAATATGGGCAGCGGCGCTTTACCGCATATGCGCGGTGCCCCGGGCGGTCCCAGTCGAGCGCGACCGACAGGCATGAGACCACGCCAAGGCGGCGGTCAAGGTGGCAATCAAGGTGGCCGGCGCGGTGGTCCGCCGGATTTGAATGCAGCCGCAGCACGTTTGGGTATTTCTGTCGATAAACTGCGCCGTGCGCTGGGCCCGCCGCCGCCCAACTTCGAGCGCGCAGCCCGGCAACTGGGCATCAGTGCCGAAGATTTACGCGGCGCCCTGCATCCTTAGATCAAGCCGCCCTCGCCGTCTTCGTCATCATCATCGGCGGAGAGCGAACTCGTCGCCACGGCCAATGCCCCCGCTGAAAGCATGGCGACGCCGGCGCCTTTGAGCGCGGCCATCACCGCGCCATTGACGGCATAACGAGTTTGGAAGTACTTGGCGCTCGGCACCCAGAAACGAACGCCGATGACAATGCCGCCGTAGGTGAAATCGTGAATACCCACTTGCGGTGCAGGCCCATCTTTTAGCTCCGGTATCTCGGCCAAAGCCGTCCGCACTGCCGCGAGGGCCGCATCGATGTCTTGGCCCTCACCGACCGAGATGCGCGTTTGCACAACGCGGCGTTCATCGGAGTTGACGATCACCCGACCGACGATTTCCTTGTTGGGAATGGTGATCCGCTCGCCATCCTCGCCCACCAGCAGTGTGTGGCCCAACGAAATGTCCTCTACAACGCCGGATGTATTGCGGTTGACGGTGATGGTGTCGCCGACGGCGAACGGCCGCGCCATGATGATCGACAAGCCGGCCCCATAGTTGGAAAGCGGCCCTTGGATAGCCATGGTGGCGCCAAACGCCGATGCGCCCGCAAGCGCGATCAAGGGGGCGATGGAAATACCGAAGTTCCCGAGCGTGATGATTACCAAAAACACAACGCCGACGATTTTCACCACATTACCGATGAAGCGCGCCAGCGTTTGGTCGATTTCCTTGATTTCCAGAACCCCGGCAACCCGACGCCCGGCCCAACCAGCCAGTTTCAGGCCAATGAACAGAAAGACGAGTGCTCCAAAAATCTGGAAACCATAGGTGACGCCAAATTCAATCAGCGTGTCGACCCACTTTGATACCGTCTCAACCTGCTGGGCGAGTTGCTGCTCGACCTGGGCGACAGTTTCAGGTGCCGACGCTTTCTCACTCATGCCTTGCGCACCCGGCATGCCGTGCCGCTGACAACCACGAGCAGCATGCTTTTGCCATCTCCGGATATTTCAGAATAATCGAGATCGACGGCGATCACCGCATTAGCGCCGGCTATCAATGCTTCGCGGCGAAGCTCGGTCAGACTGGTGCGGCGTGCATCGCGCAGTACCTTTTGCGAAGCCGATGACCGACCACCGAAGATATCGCGGATACCGGCGAACATATCCCTGAAGATGTTCATGCCGAACACGCACTCTGCAGTAACGATATCGATGCGGTCTTCGATTTCATAACCGCTCAACGTGGTCTCGGTGGTAACGATCAATTCCTTCCCCAGCTCGTCTATTACCTCAATAGGCAACTCATCGAATTGTTTGTTGTCGATGAGTTCTTGAATTTTCTCGTCGCTCTTTCCGAATAAGCCGAAAACCATGTCGTGTCTCCCGTGGCTGGACGTGTTGTCATTCCTCCTCAAAGCCTAGCTTGCCGATCTTGAGGGTCAAGGAGAGTCTCCAATTTTGAGCTTTCCCAATTCCGCCTTTCCCACCAGTTCCGCCTTTCCCTCCGACACCCACCTGCTATACCACGCCAATGCTCTATCACGCCTACGAACTCACCCACGCGGCGCTGGCACCCATGAAGGCGCTATGCGAAGTACAGAAATCCCTCACCGACGCAGGCCTCAACCCCTGGATCGGCACGCCCGGCGGACGCATGGCTGATGCTGCTGTGCGCTGGTTCGATGGGGTCACCAAACGCTATGGCCGGCCCGATTGGGGCATCACCGAAGCGCCCCCTAAAATGGAGATGAGCACTGCGTTCTGCGACTTGGCGCATTTCGAAGCGCCGGGCTGTGACAAACGCCCCAAAGTACTGCTAGTCGCGCCGTTGTCGGGGCATTACCCCACTTTGGTGCGCGGCACAGCTCAGGCAATGCTCAAAGATCACGACGTCTACGTCACCGATTGGCACGACGCGCGTTTGGTGCCCGTAGCCCAGGGCGAATTCGGATTGAGCAGTTTCATCGACACTTGCATCGAATTTATGCGCCATTTGGGTCCGGACCTGCATGTCATTGCCGTGTGCCAACCGGCGGTACCAGTGTTGGCCGCCGTGGCGCATATGGCTGCATTGGAAGACCCTTGCCAGCCAAAATCAATGATGCTCATGGGCGGGCCCATCGATGCGCGCATCAACCCAACGCCAGCCAATGAGATGGTGCGCGCGCATGATCTCGCCTGGTTTGAGCAAAGTGTCATCTCGCGCGTCCCTGTGCCGCATCCAGGTGCCATGCGTCAGGTGTATCCGGGTTTCGTGCAGCTTTCGGGGTTTTTGTTCAAAAATCTCGACCGCCACATCGACGCGCAGGTAAAATACTTCGATCATTTGGTTGCGGGTGACGGATCTTCAGCCGAGCAACATCGTTCATTTTACGAAGAGTTCCTCGCCGTGATGGACCTGCCGGCAGCGTTTTTCCTGGAAACCATCGAGACCGTATTTCAGGATTTTTCGCTGGCCCGCGGTTCCATGACACACAAAGGATTGACGATCGACCCAGGGAAAATCAAAAAAACCCGCCTGATGACGGTTGAGGGCGGCAACGATGATATCTGCCCACCCGGTCAAACCTTGGCAGCCCATGACTTATGCTCAGGCCTGCCGAAATCCAGAAAGGCTCACTACCTTCACCCGAAGGTCGGCCACTATGGCGTATTCAATGGCAGCCGCTGGCGCGCCGATATCGCGCCCCGCGTCGCGGCGTTCATTGCCGGGGCGGCGAAACCTTAAGCCACAACACAGCTGGGGCGACCGGCGACAAAGTTCTCAACATTCTCTACAGCCATGTCAGCCAGCCGCTGCATGGCCTGATCACTGGCCCAGGCAACGTGCGGGGTGAGAATGAAGTTGGGCCGATCCAGCAGTTGGTAATAAGGATGCCCCGCCGCAGGAGGTTCCTTGGTCAGCACATCGATGGCGGCACCGGCGATTGATCCTTCTTCCAGCGCCTGAACCAAGTCGGGTTCGTTGACAATGGCGCCACGCGCCGTATTGACGACGATGGCGGATTTTTTCATCAAGTTGAAGGCGTCTCGGTTGAGTAGGTTTTCGGTCGCCGGCGTGAGCGGACAATGAACCGATATCACGTCCGCCGTGCTCATGAACTCTTCAAGCGGCAAAAACGACAGCTCGCGCCGCTGCGCGTCGCTGACGTTTGCATGTTCCAAATACACGGCCTCCATGCCGAAACCGTTTTCACCGATGGCCGCAACGGCCCGGCCCAACTCACCATTGCCGACAATGCCGAGCCGACTGCCCCTGAGGTCTCCGATGGAATGCGTAAATAGACAAAACCGCGTCGCGCGCGACCACTCGCCTGCCGCCACGTCACGGCTGAACCCCAGCAAAGAGCGGCGCAACGCCAAGATCAACATGAAGGTGTGCTCGGGCACTGTATCGACCGCATAGCCACGCACGTTGGCAACCACGATGCCGCGTTCCTTGCAGGCCGCCACATCGACAATATCCGTGCCGGTCGCAGATACCGAGATCATCTTGAGGTTTTGGCATCCATCCAACGCGGCACCATCGACGCGCGCCTTATTGACGATGGCAATGGTGGCATCACGCAACCGCTCACTCACCTGATCGGGCGCCGTGGTCGGGTATTCGGCCCAGGCATGCGCGAAACCAGGGCGTGGCATGATGATATGGGGCGGAAAGGACGCAGCGTCCAGGAAAACGATCTTGTGGTCCATGTGGTTTGTGTCTTCCCCAATTGATGGTTTAATCAGGGAAACCACGCTGGCCAGCGCGGGTCAACACTTGCGAGGAGGCTCTACGATGATAGCGGTGATTTTTGAGGTCGTCCCCGACCCGGATCGGGCCGACCGGTATTTCGAACTGGCTGCCGGTCTGCGTACCCAACTCGAAGAAATCGATGGCTTCATTTCCATCGAACGTTTCCAGAGCCTTGTGGATGAGGAGAAATACGTCTCGCTCTCGTTCTGGCGGGACCGTGAGGCTGTAGAGGCCTGGTACGGCGTCGAAGCCCACCGCGACGCGCAATCGGAAGGCCGGACCGGTATTTTCAAAGACTACCGCATCCGTGTCGCCGATGTATTCCGCGACTACGACATGGCCGCCGGGCGTCCTGTCACATGAGCGAAGTCTCTCCACATGCAGAACGATTTAGTCTTGCGGGCCGGAGCGCGCTGATCACCGGCGCTTCGCGCGGTCTCGGCTGGGAGATTGCCAAAGCCATGGCCCAAGCCGGGGCCAAGGTCCATATCAACGGACGCGATGGCGATGTCTTAAACATGCGTTGCCGGGAGATGACAGATGCCGGGTACGAGGTCTCACCCGCATTGTTCGACGTTACCGACACGGGTGCCGCCGATGCATGGCTCGACGCCCAAGTGGAACTCCCGGATATCTTGGTCAACAATGCCGGCCTTCGTCACCGCCACGCCCTCGAAGACTGCCCGCCCGCCGCTTTCGCTCATGTGGTGGAAGGCAACCTGACATCGGCCTATGCGCTGGCACGGAGCGTCGCCATGCGCCTCAAGGCGGTCGGGCGCAGCGGCACGATCGTCAACATCACGTCCATCGCCGGCCCACGGGCTCGGCCCGGCGACGCAGCTTATACAGCGGCCAAAGGCGGGCTCGAGGCCCTGACCCGATCATTGGCGGTGGAATTGGCCCCCGATGGGTTTCGCTGCAATGCCATCGCGCCGGGTTATTTCGCGACCGAAGCCAATGCGCCTTGGGTAGACGACGCTGGCGTAAAGAAATTCGTTGCGGCGCGGATACCGTTCAAACGCTGGGGCCGGCCCGACGAGATCGCCGGTGCGGCGGTATTTCTGGCGTCCGATGCGGCATCTTATATCAACGGTCACGTGCTGGTGATTGATGCGGGGATGACCATTAACTTTTGAGTTCCTATATTAAGATTGCACGATCAGGGAGAGTCTCATGCAAATCACAGGTATCAATCACCTCGCCTTCATCACCGACGATATGACCAAGACGGTGCGGTTCTACCGTGACCTTCTGGGTATGGAACTGCATGCGGGCATCGGCCACGACGGCTACCGGCATTATTTCTTCCGGTGCGGCAATACGCAGGTTGCGTTTTTCGAATACGAAGGTGCGAGGCCAATGGACCGCAAGTTCCACGGCTCGCCGACCGAACACCCTCTGGGCTTCGATCACGTGGCGTTCACGGTGGACTCACGCGAGACGTTGTTCGGTTTCAAGGACAAACTCGAGGCTGCCGGACTGGAAGTTGCCGGCGCCGTGGACCATGGCACCATCTGGTCGATCTATTTTTTCGACCCGAACAATATTCCGTTGGAAATTTCGTGGGACATCATGACCGTGACCAAGCCGCCGGCCATCCAGGACGACGAGCCGATGGCCATCGCCGCCGAAGGCGCCGATGCACAGCCCGGCCAATGGCCAGACGTCACCAACCCGACACCACCCGCACAGATGACCGCACACGGCGGCAATGGCATCGATATGCGTGATCGCATTCTGGCGGACGGCCTCGGGCACGAGAACGATGACTACATCGCCATCAAAGACAAGGCGTCGGACGCGGCGGAGTGAGTTAAGGCTTCAGAATTTGGCGCACGACTTGGCCGTCCGATAGGCGGTCAAAGCCGAGATTGATTTCATCAAGACCAAGCGTGCCACTGCGTAACCGGTCCACCGGCAGGCGGCCCTGCCGGTAGTAGTCCAGATATTTCGGCAGATCATGGCTGGGCGTGCATGATCCCATGTAGCTGCCCTGTACACGCAACTCCCGAGACACCATCTCATAGGGCTTGAGCGCAAATTCCGCATCCGCCGGTGCGAGCCCGGCACTGGTCAACACACCGCCGGTGCGCAGGCATGCGTAGGCCATCTCGAGTGCCTTCACTGTCCCGGCCATATCGAAGGCAAATTGTACGCCGCCGCCGGTCAGGTCCTTGATGTCGTCTAATGCGGTTGGTGATCCGGCGTGAATGGCATGGGAGGCACCCAGGCTGCACGCCAGGGCCAACTTCTCGTCATGCACATCGACGGCAATTAGCGGATGGGCGCCAGCGATGGCGCCGGCCATGACCGCATTGAGACCAACCCCACCCAAACCGAACACGGCCACCGAAGCCCCTTCCGGCACGCCTGCCGTATTGAGCACCGCACCGACACCGGTAATCACGGCGCACCCGAATACAGCGGCGTCTTCGAGCGGCACATCATCCGGCACCTTGACCACGGAGCGCTGATCGACCACCGCGTATTCGGCGAAACACGAAATACCGGCGGCGTGATTGATGTCTGTTCCCGCGAGATGTAAGCGCCGACCGCCGGCCACCAATTCACCTTTGGCTTTAGCGGCAATAGATGATCCACAGAGATTGGGCCTACCGCCATGGCAATCGGGGCAAACACCGCAACTCATGACAAACACCATGACCACGTGGTCATCGACCTTCAGCTCAGAGACGCCAGGGCCGACCACGCGCACAATACCGGCTGCTTCATGGCCCAGCACTGCGGGAATAGGCCTTGGGCGGATGCCTTCAATAGTACTGAGATCGGAGTGGCAGAGGCCCGCAGCGGCAATCTCAACCAAGATTTCACCTTCCGCAGGACCGTCGAGGTCGACCTCTTCGATCGCCAACGGCTGGGTTTCCACATAGGGGCGCGGCTTACCTTGTTCGCGCAAAACGGCGGCTTTCATCTTCATCGCTCAAGAATACGTGAGGACGAAATGTTTGCAAATCCAGATTACGGGTATCATATGATCGTATGTCTATTTCAATCTCCTCGGCTGGCGAGAATGATGGATACGATTAACGACGATCGCCGCCATTTCGACCTATTGCTTAGCGTATTCCGCGATACTGCGGGAACGGTCGGAGAGGACTGTCTGCGTGCCCTCGTGCGTGGCCTCGGAGAGCTTTTGAACGCGGAAACAACTTTCATTGCCCGTGCCCTGGACCATCCGGTCAGCCGGGTCCGCGCGCTCGCCGCGTGGAAAGATGGTAAATTTCGAGATGCTTGGGATTACGATTTAGTCGGCAATCCCTGCCTGTTGACCTACAATGGTGAACCGACATTTATCCCGTGTGACGTTGGGCAACAGTTTCCGAAAAAGGGGGACAGCGGTTACCAAAGTTATATCGGCGTGCCGCTTAAGGATACTGACGGCGGCATCATTGGCCACATCGCGGTATACGCTTCGAAAACCCGCTCGTTCGATGACTTTTCCGTCGAACTGGCTAGGCTTTGCGGTTTGCGGGCTGAGGCCGAAGTTCGGCGCTTAATCGACCAACAGATCGAACAAGACGAGTTGCGACGTTTGCGCCTTTCGAATGACGCCAATGACGATCTCTTAGCCCTGGCCGGGCATGAGCTTCGTTCACCGCTGGCATCCGTCATTTTCACATTGGGCGCCATCCGGACAGGCGTGTTCGGCGACATCCCCGACGCTGTCGCCAATTACGTATCCGGCGCTCTTGACGCCAGCGAGGAGCTCCTCGCCATGACCAATGAACTGCTGGATGAGCAGCGCATTGCGTCTGGCGGCAAAGACCTCGTGCTCGAACGCATTGTCGTGGCCGAAGCCATCCGCAATAGCATCACGCCGCTCGGTGCGCTTGCCGAGCAGGCCGATGTCCACATAGATATGGATGGGATCGATGCCGACATGACCATCGTCGCCGATCAATCTTCGCTGGAAAAAATGTTCGCCAACCTGATTTCCAACGCGATCAAATTTTCGCCCAAGGACGGCACCATACATATCGAATTGGAACGACGCGGCGAGAAAACGGTTGTTTCCGTGATCGATGAAGGTCCGGGCATCGCCAAGGATTTGCACAGCAAGATATTTGAACGGTTCGTCCGTGGCCCTAGCGCCGACATCCCATGTCTTAAAGGTTCAGGCCTCGGGCTTAGCTTCGCCCGAACGGTTGCCGTGGTTCACGGCGGTAGTTTGCGGGTCGAATCAGAACCTGGATCGGGCAGTTGCTTTATCGTCGAATTGCCGGCCTCTTTATGAATGCGCGCCGACGAGCCCGATCCCTTGTAATTTCTCCTCACGTCCCCCTCGCAGACGGATAACGACACCCTGCGGCTTGTCCAAAGTCATAATTTGAGCCGGCTGCATCCCCAAATATAGCCCACGAAGGACGGCGCCTGCCGCGCCGTGGCAGACAATCACGACAGGCGTCTCGCCTTGTTGGTCGCCAAGCCAATCCCCTAATCTCACGGCTACATCCTGATAACTTTCGCCTCCCGGGGCGACATAGTGCCATTTGTCGGCGTCACGCGCTGCCCATTCAACGCCGTCGCATTGTTGAATATCCGCAACGCTCAACCCCTCCCAGCGACCGAAAGCTATTTCCATCAGTCGTTCGTCAAACGTCGGCTCAGGATGCGACCACTCCGTGACTTCAACGATCAGGTCTAACGTCTGGCGACATCGACCAAGCGGACTGGAGAAGATGCGGAAGTCATCTGCTGAGCCCAATTCATCGCGCAACCGGCGGCCTGCTGCCCGCGCATGTTCAGTACCGAGTTGCGTCAATGGTGCGTCGCGTTGGCCTTGAAGCCTGCCTTCGCGATTCCAGGAGGTTTGTCCGTGCCGAACCAGATAAATCGGCGGAAATGCCGCCGCCCCTGGGTGCCGGGCATTCTCGGTCATGGCGTCAATCGCCGAACGCTGCACACAGCCGCCCCGGCGCCAACGCCTCGGCGTTCAATCCGAAATCTTGCAGCGTCGGCGCGATGACACCATCACCAATCATACCCGCAGCGAACGCGGCCAATGCCGGCGCCGTCTGGATGCCGTAACCGCCCTGCCCGGCCAGCCAGAAAAATCCGTCCACATCGTCGGCAAACCCGGCAACCGGGCTTTTAT
>JABIPG010000093.1 GCA_018698795.1 Rhodospirillaceae bacterium | reverse complement strand
CGATCCAGACATCATGGCGGCAATCAATGATGAACTCAGCCGCCAGCAAGATCAGATTGAACTGATCGCTTCGGAAAACATTGTCTCTAAGGCTGTCATGCAGGCGCAGGGCGGCGTGATGACCAACAAGTATGCCGAAGGTTATCCCGGACGGCGTTATTACGGCGGATGTGAGTTTGTCGATGTGGGCGAGGCGCTGGCTATTGAGCGCGCCAAGAAGCTTTTCGACTGCGCCTTCATCAACGTGCAGCCGCACTCCGGCGCGCAAGCCAACGGTGCTGTGATGATGGCGTTGTTGCAACCGGGCGATACGATCATGGGATTGTCGCTTGATGCCGGTGGGCATCTGACACATGGCGCCGCGCCAGCGCAGTCGGGCAAATGGTTCAATGCCGTGCAATACGGCCTCACACCGGATACGCACCTTGTCGATTTCGACGAAGTCGAAAAGTTGGCGCGAGAGCATCAACCCAAATTGATCATTGCCGGCGGTTCTGCCTATCCGCGGACGCTGGATTTCCCGCGTTTCCGCGCCATCGCTGACGAAGTGGGCGCGTATATGATGGTTGATATGGCGCACTTTGCCGGACTAGTGGCGGCAGGTGTGCATCCTTCACCGTTGCCCTATGCTGACATTGTCACCACGACGACGCACAAAACGTTACGTGGCCCCCGAGGCGGAATGATCCTATCCAACAACGAAGCGCTTGGAAAAAAGATCAACTCCGCTGTCTTCCCGGGCTTGCAAGGCGGTCCGCTGATGCATGTTGTCGCCGCCAAGGCTGTGGCTTTCGGTGAGGCGCTCGGGCCTGAGTTCAAGGCCTACGCGGGGCGGGTGGTGGATAATGCCAAAGTGTTGGCGGAAACACTGCAAGCGCGCGGACTGGATATCGTATCGGGCGGAACCGACACGCACCTGATGCTGGTGGACTTGCGGCCCAAGGGGCTCAAGGGCAACGCCGCCGAGGAAGCCTTGGAGCGCGCCGGCATGACCTGCAATAAGAACGGTGTGCCGAACGATCCTGAAAAACCGACCATCACGTCGGGCGTGCGGTTGGGCACACCGGCGGCGACCACGCGCGGTTTTGGTACGGATGAATTCCGCCAGGTCGGCAATTTGATCGGTGATGTGTTGGATGGCCTCGCCGCCGATGGTGAAGACAACTCAGCCGCCGAAGCGAAGGCCCGCGAAGCCGTGGATGCGCTTTGCAAGCGGTTCCCGATTTATATGAATTTGTAGGAGTAAGGCCGACATACGGCCCACAGGGAGGATACAAGCGATGCGCTGCCCGTTTTGCGGACATCTCGATACTCAGGTTAAGGATTCTCGGCCGACGGAGGATCATGCGGCCATACGCCGTCGCCGGTTCTGCCCCGAATGCGGCTCACGCTGGACGACGTTCGAGCGGGTTCAATTGCGAGAACTCGTCGTGGTTAAGAGTAACGGCGACAAGGCGCCCTTCGACCGTGACAAATTGGCGCGCTCGCTGGCCATCGCCTTGCGCAAACGCCCCGTTGATGAGGATCGCATAGAGCGTATCGTCAACGGCATTCAGCGCCGCCTGGAGGCTTTGGGTGAAAACGAAATTCCCACCAAGGTGGTCGGCGAGATGGTGATGGAGAACTTGCGCGACTTGGACATGGTCGCCTACGTGCGCTTCGCCTCGGTCTACAAGAATTTCCGCGAGGCCCGCGATTTCGAGGCATTTGTGGAACACCTGGGTGAAGACGTTCCCGACTGACCCCGACATTTCCCAGCGTGACCAGCGCTGGATGCGGGCCGCGCTGGCGTTGGCTGGGCGCGGTGTTGGGCGTGTTTGGCCAAACCCCGCCGTCGGGTGCATTCTCGTTCAAGCGGGAAAGTTCGACCGCGTCGTCGGTCGAGGCTGGACATTGCCCGGTGGCCGCCCCCATGCCGAGACAGAAGCGCTTGCGCGAGCTGGTGATCAGGCCAGGGGGGCGACGGCTTACGTGACGCTGGAACCTTGTGCACACACGGGTGAGACCGCACCTTGTGCTGACGCGTTGATCGATGCCGGTGTATCGCGGGTCGTTGTCGCCCAGGAAGACCCCGACCCGCGCGTCGCCGGCGGCGGTATCGAGCGTATGCGCAAGGCTGGTATTGCAGTGGATGTAGGATGCGAAATGGCATCGGCACGTCTGGTCAATGCAGGTTTCCTGTCGCGGATTGAGTGTGGACGGCCTTGGGTTGCCCTGAAGGCAGCAACAACATTGGATGGCAAGATTGCGACCCCTAGCGGCCATAGCAAATGGATTACGGGGCCCGAAGCGCGAGCCCGAGGTCATTTGCTGCGCGCGCGGTTCGATGCCATTTTGACCGGTACCGGCACCGCTAACGCGGACAATCCCCGACTGACCTGCCGGTTGGCGGGGCTGCAAAACCGATCACCGGTGCCCGTGGTTATGGTAGGAAAGACCCGGCTCGATCCCGCAAGCCATTTGGCATCATCAGGATATACTCGGGTTTATGGCGACGGCACCCGACCCGAACCCAAAACTGTGCTTGCCGATTTAGCCTCCACCGGGATCACGCGGGTCTTGATCGAAGCCGGCCCTGGTATTGCGGCTGCATTTTTGGAACGCGATCTGATTGACGAAATCCACTGGTTCCGTGCGCCGACGGTGATGGGCGGTGATGGGCTTGCTGCGATCGGTGAATTAGGTCATGACAACGCAGATCTATTGAGGGCTTTCGACTTGGCTGAACACTATACCGTCGGTATCGACAGCTATGATATTTTACGTCGCCGGGAGCCGAACATGGCACATACGGGGGACTGAGTATGTTTACCGGGATCATTACCGATGTGGGAGAGCTTCGCCGCGTCGATGACACCGCCGAGACCCGTATGGAGATCGGCACGTCCTATGATCTGCAAAGCGTCGAGATGGGCGCCTCGATCTGCAATTCGGGCGTTTGTTTGACCGTGGTCGAGAAGGGGCTGGACTGGTTCGCGGTCGAGGTGTCTCAGGAGACGCTATCGAAAACCACGCTTGGTGGATGGACTGTCGGAACGCGAATCAACTTGGAGCGCGCCTTGAAGGTTGGCGACGAATTGGGTGGACATATCGTGTCAGGGCATGTCGATGGCGTCGGCCGACTTGTCAGCGTCAATAGCGTGGGGGAATCGGTGTGCATGACATTTGCAGCGCCGATCGAGTTGGCTCGGTTCATCGCCGCAAAGGGTTCGGTCACCATCGACGGTGTTTCGCTGACGGTGAACGAGGTCGAAGGCAATCGATTTACTGTCAATATCATCCCTCACACCCAAGACGTTACGACACTGGGCAATCTTGTGCCAAATGATACGGTAAACCTGGAAATTGATATGCTCGCGCGCTATGTTGCGAGGCTTCGCGAGACCGAAGCGTAACTCATTGTTGGAAAAAGAAAATTGTCCCAAACGCCAAAACAAGATGTAGCCCATGCAACTGCGCATTCAGACTATCTCTCGTCGGTAGAAGAGATCATCGACGACGCCCGCAATGGCCGGATGTTTATTCTGGTCGACGACGAGGAGCGTGAAAACGAAGGCGATCTCGTTATCCCAGCGCAAATGGCGACGCCCGAGGCGATCAATTTCATGGCCAAATACGGGCGCGGGTTGGTTTGCCTGTCGCTGACCCGTGATCGTCTGGCGCACCTTGACTTACCACTCATGCCGCAGCGAAATTCGTCGCGCCATCAAACGGCGTTTACGGTGTCCATTGAAGCGCTCGAAGGGGTGACGACCGGTATTTCCGCGTCTGATCGGGCGCGGACGATCTCCGTCGCCATCGACCCGTCGAAAGCCCAGGAGGACATTGTTAGCCCCGGCCATATCTTCCCGCTGGAAGCGCGTGAGGGTGGTGTGCTGGTGCGGGCCGGCCATACGGAGGCCGCTATTGATGTCGCTCGGCTGGCGGGGCTCAATCCGTCCGGTGTTATCTGTGAGATTATGAATGAAGACGGCACCATGGCGCGGCTGCCGGATCTGGTGAAATTCGCGCAGCATCATGGCCTCAAAATCGGCACCATCGCAGATCTGATTTCTTACCGATTGCGCAATGACCGCATTATCGAGCGCTCGCTGGAGACTGACTTCGAAAGCGAACACGGCGGCGAGTTCCGCATGCACGTCTATACCAATAAGGTGGCTTATGCCGAGCACATCGCACTTGTGAAGGGCGACATAGAGGCTGACCAACCTGTGCCTGTCCGCATGCACGCGATGAATGTCTTGGAAGATGTTTTGCACGATGCCGGCTCAAACAAGTCCGGCCAACTGCACGCCGCCATGCGAATGATCGGTGAGATGGAGCGCGGTATTATCGTGTTGATCCGTGAACCACACCGCACAGCACTTTCTGACCGATTGCGCCAGCGCATGGGGCAGCCTTGTGCGCCCAGCGCCGTTCTCGGTGGTCAAGAAAAGGCGTTGCGCGATTATGGCGTAGGGGCGCAAATCCTGCTCGACCTCGGGGTCAAGGATATGGTCTTACTGACCAATTCCTCACAACGCACCATCGTGGGGCTGGAAGGTTACGGCCTAAGGGTTGTCGGCCAAAAAGCCATCGAATTAGCGGACGGGGATTGATCCGATGCCTGCAAAACCCTGTATTCTGATCGTAGAGGCTCGGTATTATGGCGATATTGCGGATGGATTGGCGGCGGGGGCTATCAATGCCCTGGAAGCAGCCGATTTCGATCATGAAAGGCTCGAAGTGCCTGGTGTCTTTGAGATACCGGCGGCGATCCGCATGGCGATACGTTCCATGGAGTTCCATTCAGGCTCCAAATCATACGCCGGCTTTATCGCGCTGGGATGTGTAATACGCGGCGAAACCAGCCACTATGATTATGTATGCGGCGAATCGAGCCGCGCCTTGATGGATTTGACGACCGAGTATTCGGTGGCGCTGGGCTTCGGCGTCCTTACCTGTGAAAACAGCGAGCAAGCCCGCGTACGCGCCGACATCAATGCCAAAAACAAAGGCGGAGAGGCGGCCGAGGCGTGTATGCACATGATGGACGTCAAACGTCATTTTCGCCTGACTCAGCGATGATCGAGTCTCAGGGATGACCGAAACCATGACATCACCGAAATTCGACCGCGCCGCCCGCTTGGCTGTGGTGCAGGCCTTGTACGAGATCGACGTTACCGACGCGCCGTTGGAACGGGTCTTGGACACCTTCGCGGAGAAGCGCTGGGAAACCTTGGAGGCGGAACTGGCGCCCGAGAGCGAATACGAAGACGGCGAACTGGTGGTGTTGCCGATCCCCGATCAAAAACGGCTCCGTGCCATTGTGCGAGGCACCCTCGCGCATCAGTCCGAGATCGACGAGAAGATCAAAGCCCAACTGGAAACCGCTGAGGCCTTTGAACAGCTTGAGGCCTTGTCGCGGGTTATTTTGCGCGCGGCTGCACACGAACTGATCGAAGCGCCTAAGGTGCCGACAGGGACGATCGTCTCGGCATATGTATCCATCGCACACGCGTTTTTTACCGAAAATCAGCCGCGTCTGATTAATGCCGTACTTGATTCGTTGGCGAGAGAAATCCGGGGAGCCGGTGGAGATGGCGCGGGCATCTGAGTTTGAAACCATCGAACGCTATTTCGCGCCACTGAGTGCCGCAGCACCAGGTGCATATGGCCTTTCCAATGACGCCGCAGTTTGGTGTCCGAACGATGGTTGCGAAGCTGTCATCACCACCGATTGCATGGTGGCAGGCGTTCATTTTCTGCCCGACGATCCGCCCGACCTGATTGCTGAGAAGTTGCTAGCCGTGAATTTGTCCGACATCGCCGCCATGGGCGCGCGCCCAACCGGTTATACGCTGGCCGTCGCTTGGCCGCGCGATATTGATGAGACGTGGATCGCCGGTTTCTCCCAAGGACTGGAGCGTGCGCAGACGAAAGCTCATGTTTCTCTCTTGGGCGGCGACACGGTGGGTACGCCCGGCCCGTTGACGTTGAGCTTGACGGCGTTGGGCGAAGTTCCGACGGGGGAAGCATTAAGCCGCTCGGGTGCAAATCCAGGGGACAGCGTTTATGTCACCGGTACCATCGGAGATGCAGCACTTGGTTTACAGGTTCTGATCGGTACACTGGAACCGCAATCTGCTGCGGATAGAGACGCGCTTGTACGGCGTTATCGACAGCCGGAGGCGAGAATAGGTGTCGGTGTCGGGCTGTCAGGCATTGCCTCTGCGGCGATTGATATTTCCGATGGACTGGCGGCCGATTTGGGCCATGTCGCAAAGCAATCTATAGCCTCCATTGAGGTCGAAGCCGCGGCCATACCGTTATCGGTTGCGGCGTGCGCATGCGTCGACAAGGAGCCGGCTTTATGGGGTGCTGTTTTCGGCGGTGGCGACGATTACGAACTGGCCTTTACGGCCTCGCCAGCACATGCGGCTGAAATCGAAACTCTAGCCCGATCTGCGGATACGCCGATCACGCGCATTGGCGTAATCAAGAATGTTGAAGATGACGAGCCAGGTGTGTGGTTTGTTAATCCAGACGGCTCGGTGATAACTATTGAACAATCCGGCTTTCGGCATTTTTAAGTGGCTTGGGCTCATGGTAATCTGCGCGAACGGCAAGTGAGTTGGCACGCCGAGAAGATGCCCGGGGAGATGCCCAGGCTGAACTCCGGGTGACCCCCGAAGTGACCATTAAGGAGATGGCGACGTGAAGAAAATCATGATCATTTTGGCCGCACTGTTCATCCTCGCAGGGGGCGCGGTGGCTGTGCTGAAGTGGTTGGGGGTGGGGCCTTTCGAGGAGCAGTCTGAGGTTCAGGAAGCCCCCGAGGAACCCGAGGTGCAGACCATCTTTATCGACATGGACCCAATTATGGTGCCGCTGTTGCAAGGCAACAGTGTCGCTGCATTGGTGCAGATTCAAGTGAAACTAGAAACCGAGGGGCAGGATAACGCCATTTTTCTGAAACGCCGCATGCCGAAAATCAGCGACGCCTTTGTCAGCGATTTACATGCCTTTATGCCTCGGATGTTGAAAAAGCATGAGCGAATCGACGTGCTGATATTGAAACAACGCCTTCAAGTCATCGGAGACCGGCTGTTCGGCAAGGGATATATCAAGGACGTTTTGGTGCAATCGGTGATCGATACCCCTGCAAGTTAAGGCTTTTTCGCACTTATTCGCGCCAAATTTTCGCAGCTGCGAACCCGTGTTGCATTCAAGGACGGATTCTGGCACTTTCCTGCCGATTTTCGGCCTCGGCCTTTAATGGGTCAGGTTGGAGCAAGCCTTGTGGGACGGACACGGGGGAGGAACGGCTTTATTGCCGCGTGGGCGTGCCAATAACCTAATCGAGGGGTTTTCCCAAAATGAACTTGTACCTTCTGGTAATTGCATGTGGCGCCGTGGCGCTACTGTACGGCATTTATGCCATTCGTTCCGTCATGGCGGCACCCGCCGGGAACGAGAGAATGCAGGAAATTGCGGCGGCTATTCAAGAAGG
>JABIPG010000098.1 GCA_018698795.1 Rhodospirillaceae bacterium | reverse complement strand
GGCATCACCGAGTCCGAGCGCACTCAGCGCTATGTGCAGATGGCGACGCAGGCACGTGTACCCCACGCCATCTTCATTGAAGGCCAACTGTCGCCCGACGGCGCCGTTGGTGAGGCGCGCGCCGGATTGCTCAGTTACGTGACGGAGGATTTCCATCCCGAGACCTCCCCCGACCTGGTGTTCATCCCGATCGCTATCAACTACGACCACATCGCCGAAGATGTGAACATGGTGCGGTTTACGTCTGCGGAGTTTCGTGAAAAGGGCCGGCGCTATGTGGCGCTGAAAGGCCTGCAGTTCGGGCTCCGGGTCGCCTGGGAGGTGCTGCTGCGGCGTCGTAGCTATGGGTACACCTGCGCCAATTTCGGCCTGCCGATCTCGTTTTCGGCATGGCTGCGCCAACGCGATGTCGATTGGCCGGCGCAGACGCGCGAGCAGCGCTTTCACTGGATTCAGGAACTGGGCGGGCAATTGATCGGTGATATCACGGCCTTGGTGCCGGCAACCCCGGTGCCGATGCTGTGCCGGTTGTGGTTCGACAACCCAAGCCAGGTTATTGCCGAGAGTACTTTAGCTGACCGTTTCAGCGCCATGGTCGCCTGCCTGCGTGATGCGGGCTGTCATCCGGTGTTGGTCGGCGACGCCGAACAGCCGACATTGGAGCACGCCTTGGGGATGGCGCTCAAACGCGGGATGATCGTCCGGGACGGGCGCGGCGGACTGGCCGTCAACCCGTCGGCAACGGCGTTGGTGCGCTACTACGGAAATTCGTTAAGCCAATATTTCGAATAGTCCGTCGATTTATTGCAATTTGGTACTAGGCGATATCGCGCAGTTCCTGGGCTTTTTGCAAATCCACCGATACCAGTTGCGACACGCCGCGCTCCGCCATGGTGACGCCGAACAGGCGGTCCATGCGGGCCATGGTCATGCGATGGTGGGTGATGATCAGGAAACGCGTCCGGTTGGATTTCGACATCTCTTCAAGCAATTTGCAGAAGCGGTCGACGTTGGCATCATCCAACGGTGCATCGACCTCATCGAGGACGCAGATGGGCGCGGGGTTGGTCAAGAACACGGCGAACAACAAAGACAGTGCCGTCAGCGCTTGCTCGCCACCCGACAGCAACGACAACACCTGCAGTTTCTTGCCCGGCGGGCTGGCCATGATTTCCAGGCCGGCATCCAGCGGGTCATCGGATTCCGTCAACGCCAAGTACGCACGTCCGCCGCCGTACAATCGCACGAACAATTCCTGGAAATGCTTGTCGACCTCTTTGAACGATGCCAGCAGGCGTGCGCGGCCCTCGCGGTTGAGCTCCGAGATCCCTTGGCGCAGCTTGTCGATGGCAGCCAGCAGATCGTCGCGCTCGGAACCAAGAGTGTCGATCTGTTCCGACATCTCCGTGGCTTCGGTTTCGGCGCGCAGATTGACCGGGCCCATGGTCTCGCGCTCACGGTGCAGTCGCTCGACCTTCTTTTCCGTGGCTTCCAGGTCCGGCAGGTCTTTTTCAGGGTTCAGCCCGGATATCTCGAACAAGGCCTCCGGTGCGCACGAAAGCCGATCAGCGATGCGTTCTGAAAGCGCGAAGCTGGACTGACTGGTTTGCTCGACCGTGCCCTCGGCCCGGACCCGGTTTTCGCGGGACTGGTTGAGCGCATTTTCCGCATCGCGCAGGGTGCCGTCGGCTTCGCGCAAGGCGTTTTCAGCGGCTTGCAACTGCGAGGCTGCGTCATTGCGCTTTGCTTCCGATGAGGACAGCGCCTCTAAAAGCGACTGATGGCGTTCGTGCAGGGCTTCCGGCGCGGCTTGCAGCTTCTCCAGTTCTTCGGATAATTGGTCGTGGCGCAGTTCCAGTTCTTCCAACTGGCGGCCCGACTCGTTACGCCGCCGGTCCCATGATTGTAGTTCCGTGGCGATCATCTGCAGGCGTTGGCCGCGCTCACGTGCTTGGCGCTCCAGCCCTTCGTGGCGGGTGCGGCATTCCACTTGAAGGGTGCGGCGTTCGGCCAGTTCGCCGCGCTGGCGGGTAATGACCTCGCGCTCGGCTTCGGGATCGGGCAGGGCGGCGCGTTCGTCTAGCGCGGTTTTCAGGGCGTCCGCGGCTTCATCCAAATCCGTGCCATTGCTCTCCGACGCTTCGATCAAGGCGTTGAGTTTGGAGGAGTGAGCGCTGGCGCGTTCTTTCACGTCGGCCAAGCGATCTCGGATCGCGTTCAAGGCGGTTTCGGCTTCACCGACAGCGCGGCGTGCGTCTTTTTCTGCCTCGCGGGCCGAGCCTTCGGTATCACGGGCGGTGTCACGGTTGCGTTCGGCGCTCGACGCGGCGCTGCGCCGCGCGTCCAGTTGGCCACGCAATTCCGCCAATCGATTGCGCTGTTCCAAGCGGGTCGCGGCGGGGGTTGCGGCTTCGGATGAGACCGTAAAGCCATCCCAGCGCCACAGGCCGCCCTGGCGACTGACCAGGCGCTGGCCTTGTTTCAATTGTCCTGCCAAGGCGATAGCCTCGGCGTCGGTTTCGGTGACGCCTACCTGCGCCAGCCGGCGCGCCAGGGCGCTCGGTGCCTGCACCACGGTATTCAATGGTTTGGCGCCATCAGGCAGGGCCGGTGCGCCGTCCATCGGGGTGAGTGTGCGCCAATGCGTAGGTGCCGCTTCGTCGGTGGGTGAAGAGAGATCATCACCCAGTGCCGCACCCAGTGCCGCTTCGTAACCCGGCGTCACATCCAACGCATCGATTACGGGCGGGAACAGATCGTTCTCGACGGTGGCCAGAACTTTTTCGAGCGCGCGTTCTTCGGCCTGCAACTCCGTCACCTGCGCTTGCGCTTCGTGTAGAGCACTGACAGCGGCGCGGCTTTTCTCTTCCGCCTCGGCGCGCGCTGTTTCGGCTTTGGTTTGCGCGTCACGCCGGTCCATCAGGTTAGTTTGGTGGTGGCCCAATGCGGTTTCGGCCTCGTTCAGCTCCGATGCATCGGGGCTGTCTGCCTCCAGCGCGGTCTTCTGGGCGGAAATCTCTTCGGCGCGCACCTGCAACCGGTCGCGGCGTTGGGTCAGTTCAGTGACGCGCCGGGCCAGGCTGTCGCGCCGTGCTTCGATGCCAGCGACTTTTTCGGTCAGTGACGCGACGGCGGCTTCGATTTCGTCGACGGCCGTATTGGCTTCCGTGAGATCACTGGCGGCGCTCTCACGGGCTTCGCCCTCACCCTCGCGGGCGGTATCGATCTCTTTGCGCTCTGTTTCCAACCGTTCAATCGCGGCGGCGGCGTCATTGGCAATGGTACGCTCGCGCTCGCTATCTGCCTTGACCTGCTCGAGACGCGCGGCGGTCTGTTCGGTGGTTTCGCGAATACGGCATTCTTCTTCTTCCAGGCCTTCGCGGGCCACAGTCAGGCGGTGCAGTTCGGCGGCGGCCTCGGCTTCGGTTTGGCGCAGCGCCGGGATGACTTCGGCGCGCTCGGTCTGCAGCTTGGTGGCGTGCGCGGTATGGCCGGTTAGTTCACCGACCTGGCTATCGATGGTGCGGAGCTTTTCCTCGGCTTCGGCCAAGTGCTCGCCGGCTTGCTTCCACATCATGTGGAACATGGTGGCTTCAGCCTTGCGGATGTGGTCCGAGATGTTGCGGTAGCGGGTCGCTTGGCGCGCCTGTTTTTTGAGACCGTTCAGCTGGGTGTCCAAGGTG
>JABIPG010000195.1 GCA_018698795.1 Rhodospirillaceae bacterium | reverse complement strand
TGTTTCGGCGAACAATTGAATCCACCCGGCGTCCTTCATGGCCATGGAATCAGTGTGGTCGTTCCAGATATTGATCGGCGCGCCGATGGCCCGGTTGCCGATGGTCATAACGATCGGAAGGCCGAGCCCAGCGGCGTTGTAAACGGCCTCGGCCATGAACAGTAACCCTTGGCTGGCCGTCGCTGTATAGGTGCGCGCACCCGCCGCCGATGCGCCGATGGCGACACTGAGCGCCGCGAACTCGCTTTCTACATTGATGTACTCGCAATTTTTGAGCGTGCCGTCCTTCACCAGGACGCCAACACCCTCAACGATGTGCGTTTGCGGCGTGATCGGATAAGCGCAGACGACCTCCGGGCGGCAATAGCCGATGGCCTCAGCCATGGCCTGCGATCCCTCGAGCTGTTTCAGCATGGCTTGGATCCCCTTCCGTCACGTTTTCCTTTAGGCATGGGTCGCAATCTCATAGGCTTCGCGCGCCGCCGCCACGTTGGCCTCTCCAACAGCACCCGGAAATTTATCCATGATCGCGGCGGCGACCGAGTCCATCTGCATTTCACCCGAGATCGCCGCAAAGCCGCCCAGCAGTGCCGCATTGGGCAATGGCCGCCCGACATGCTTCATGGCCAGTTCCGTCGCGCCGACGTCGCAGACATGATGAGCTGGAAACGTGGCGACGAAATCGGCGATGCCTAATTCCTCAAAACTGCGACGTGAATTGATCAGGATGTAGCCTGTCGGCTTAAGCCCCGAAAAGACATCGACAGAATGCAGCAAGGTCGGGTCTTGGATGATCAGCGCGTCGGGTTCTTGGATGGGTTCACGCAGGCGGATTTCCCTATCGGCAATACGGCAAAAAGAAATTACCGGTGCGCCCATGCGCTCCGAGCCAAAACTCGGGAAAGCCTGTGCATGGCGGCCCTCTTTGAAGGCGGCAACGGACAATAACTCCGCTGCCGTGACCACGCCTTGGCCGCCGCGTCCGTGGATGCGAATTTGAAACACACGAAGCTCCCTGCCACGTTGATTTGCCTTGTGATGATGACAAACAGCGTAACCGGCACCGTGCGGTGCCTGCCTTGATTCAAGTCAAGGAAAGGGCGTTCAACCGCCCGCTTGCGCGCGTTCGATGGTGTGGTTGAGACCGTCGGCAAGGGTTTGGCGGTCTTCGGCGTAATAAAGGCCGAGCTCCGGCGTCTCAACACTTTGCGCATGTGCCATGGCGGCCATCAAGTCGGACGAGTCGTGTCCTTCGGGCAGGTCACGGACCATCATATCGAGGTTTTTGTAGGTCATCGTGGTCTTGTCAAAGGTCACACACGGCGACAAGACGTGTAAATATGAAAAGCCCCGGTGTGCCATGGCCTGCTCGATCATCTCCGACAACTGATGCGGCAACCCGGCGTACGCCTGGCCAACCCAACTCGCACCGTACGATAGCAACATCATCAACGGGTTTAGCGGTTTGTCTTCGTTCTCATAAGGCGAGGTGCCTGTCTTAAAACCCAGAACCGACGTCGGCGAGGTCTGACCCTTGGTGAGACCGTAGATGCCGTTATCGAACAGAATATAGGTGATATCCAGATTGCGCCTGGCCGCGTGCGAGATGTGGCCGCCGCCGATGGCGAAGCCATCTCCATCGCCGCCGACCGCAAGTACCGTTAGCTCATCATTGGCGACCTTAATGCCTGTGGCCAAGGGTAGCGCGCGGCCATGCAGGGTATGGAAGCCATAGGTATTCATGAAAAACGGAAACCGTGACGCGCAGCCGATGCCCGACACCACGACCGTATCCTTCTGGTCGATGTTGAGCGCATTCATCGCCGCGCCCACGGCTTCGACAATGGAGAAATACCCGCAGCCCGGACACCATGTCGGCAGCGTCGACGAGCGGTAATCGAGACGACCGCTTTCCTGCACTTCTTCCAGTTTGTCTTCCAGATAGACCGGTGCGTTGATCTTGTTCATAGCGGATATCTCCTATTCCGCTGCAAGGGCCTTGGCCCCCGCAAGCAGACGGATTTCGTCGATGATTTCGTTCACATCCATGGGCTCGCCGGTGGCGCGGTTGAGCCTATGCACGGCACGGCCCGTGGTCCCGGTGACCAGGCTCGCGAACTGCCCTTCGTAATTGAGTTCCGGCACCAACACTTCGCCGCAATCATCCATAAAGGCGTTGATAGCATCTTCCGGCAACGGCGAGAGCATCACCACCTTCATCGCCGCAGCCCGAATGCCTTCCTTGCGCACCGCATACACGGCCTCCAAAATCTCGCCGAAGGTCGAGCCCCACCCCAGCACGCCGACGTCGATCTTGCCGGTGTCGCCGAAGCGCTTGTGGATGGTGATGCCGGGGTGCTTCAAGGCGGCTGGCAATTTTTGGTGACGCTTGTCGCTCATGGCTTGGTGCATGCCGGGTTGATCGTTGGGCCGGCCAAGCTCGTTGTGCTCAAGCCCCGTAATGGCGTGCATGCGCCCAGCCTCGCCAGGAACGGCACGCGGGCTGACCCCATCGGGCGTCAACTGAAAGCGTTGATAAGGCGCGACCTGTTTGGCTCCCGTTTTAGCGCTGGGTGTTTTCCATTTTTTCGAAGCAAACGGATTTTTGCCCGAGAACTCCACCGCTTCGTAGCGGTTGGATAGGTATAGATCGAGCAGCACCACCACCGGCGTTTGGTATTTCTCGGCAATCTCAAACGCCTTGCCGGCGCATTTGTAACAGCCCTCGACATTCGTCGGCGCCAACACGATGCGCTGACCATCACCGGCGGCGCCGAACACGGCGATATTGAGATCCGATTGTTCGGTTTTGGTCGGCATGCCGGTGGACGGCCCACCACGCTGCGAGACGAACACCACCGAGGGCACCTCGGCCATGACGCCGAGCCCCATCATTTCCGCCATCAAGGCAAAGCCCGGGCCGGACGTGGCCGTCGCCGCTCGCGCGCCCGCATAGCCGGCGCCAATAGTGGCCGATATGGCCGCAATTTCATCTTCCGTCTGCAACAACTTGCCGCCGTGTTTCGGCATCTCGCGCGCCAGCATTTCCATGATCGTCGTCGCCGGCGTGATCGGGTAACCGAAGAAGGTATCGATACCGGCATCCAGGCAACCGCGCACCGAGGCGGCGTTGCCGTTCATCATCACCACGTCTTGGCTGTTTTTGCGCTTGGGCGCACCGCCGAAGGTATTGAAGTCGAGCTTGAACACCCGCCCGCCCTGGGCGTAGCCCTCATCAAACGCCGTAATGTTGATGGTGGTCAGGGCTTTTGGTTTGTTGGCGAACTTGGCGGCGATCACTTGGTGGAACACCTCGCGCGGCATGCCATAGATACCGGCCAGATACCCAAGTGCTACAATATTGCGCGACCGCGCGCTCGATGTGGTGCGTTCGGACACTTCACGAAACGATGCCCCATACGGCAGATGCGACGGCGCCAGGTGCGACGAGATATGCTCGCCTTCCTCAACCGCCGAGATCGGCATGTCGTCAAACAGCACGGTGCCATAATCCGCCACTTCCGCCACATGCGGGATGGCGTGGGAATCGTTCAACGAAACCAGAACGTCGGATTGCGGCTTCAGGGAATAGACTTGCTCGGACGTGATGCGTGCACGGGCCACACACTTGCCAAAACCGCGAATCTCCGGTGGATAGACATCGAAAGCAATAACCTTGTAGCCGGCATTGGCCATGGCCTGCTTGAGGATATCGCCGGCAGCGATGGTGCCGTCGCCGGCCGAGCCGCAGATGGCGATTTGGATATCGGTGGGGATTATGTTTTTACCTGCCATCACTGCCCCTATTTGTATTCCCAATAGGGCGAATCGATCCCGCCCTTGCGCTTGATGGTCAAGGTTTCGTCTTGAAACGTCGCCACTGATTCCTTGCCGCCGGTCATGTTGAAAGCGGCAATGCGGCCCATGTCCTTGACGTTTTTCCAGCCGTAGTAGAACCGGTAGTGATTTTCCTCCGGCGACCAGATCTGACAAACATCGCCCGCCGCCCAAATGCCTTTATCCGTGCTCTGCAGTTCGCGATTGACCAAAAGACCACGCTCGATATCGACGCTTGCCCCAACCATGAAATCCAAGGACGGCATCAAGCCGCAGAACGACATCACCACATCGCCCTTAATGGAGCCACCGCCCTCGAAGGTCACTTTGCGAGCCTGCTTGCCGCTTTTGATGGCCTCGACGGCGCGCGGCTTTTTGCCCGGCAGCACCTCAATTCCCATCTTTTCCAGCGCAGCCATCGCCTTTTCGCGGCGCTCGCCCTCAAGGTTATGGGGCCAGAACAGGTATTCGTCACCGACGATGGTGATCTTGTAGCCTTGCTTGACCAGGGCGCGGCCTAAATCGAGGCCGATCATATCGCCACCAATCATGATCACATGGCCGCCCTTGGGCAGCGATTCTCGCATGCGGACGGCGTCACCGAAGGTGCCGAAGGGATGCATGAGCGGGCGGAATTCACGCAGATTTTCGGGCACATAGCCGCCACCGCCACTGGCCACCAACAATTTGTCGTAGGCGACGGTTTCCTTGTGGCGCAGCGTCAGGGTGCGGTTCAGGGTGTCGACCTTGTCGACCCAGGTATTGCGACGGACCTCAATCCGGTTATCGACGTAATATTCGGGGGGATGCACCAGGAACGGTCGCCAATCGGCGTTGCCATCCGCGCCCGCACCGCCCGCACCGCCCGCACCATTGAACAAACTCGGCAGTTCATAGCGGTTGATAAACAGCAACCGCCCAGCGGTCATGATGGTGATACGGCTTTCCGGGTCGCGTTGACGCAGGTGCCAAGCCGCCTCATTGCCGGCAACGCCGTTGCCGATGATGACGTAGTGCTGCGGTAGCTGTGCCATAGTTTCACGTCCCGGCTTTAGATATCTTGGTAGAACATCTCGTTTTTGGTGATGGAAATACAGCGCGTCGGGCAAACCATGAAACAGGCGCCGCAACGGATGCATTCGTTATTATCGACCCAGATAGCACCGACTTTATTCCATTCCTTGGCTTCGTGCAGATCGCCGTAGGTGCCGTCGTCGAGGATTTCGACGCCGTCCACCAGTTTGATGCAATTGCGCGGCGCCACCTCGATGCAGGCGCGGCAATAGATGCAGTTGTCGACGTCGATTTCATAACGATGATAACAGAGATAGCAGCGCTTGGCCTCTTCCTGGGCGGTCTTGAGTTCCATGCCCTTCTCGACCTCTTCGCCAACGCCGTCGAAGCGTTTTTCCATTTCGGTGGTCGGCATGTGCTGGCGGTCGATGAAGTCGAAAGCGCGCTCGCGCAGCGGCTCATCGACGGGCTCGATCTTTACGACCTTCTTGCGGCGCAAGCGCGCCATCATCCAGGCATCCATCTGGATGGCGATCTCGCGACCATGGCCGACGGCCTCAATCACGGTGCTTGGCCCATGCACATAATCGCCGGCGGCGAACATGCCGTCGAGCGAGGTCATGCCACGCTCATCGATAGAGATGGAACCCCAACGGTCGAGGCTAACTTTGACATCGAGGTAGTCGTTGACGGTTTTCTGGCCGATGGCCACCAACAAGGTATCGCACTCTTCGTCGAACTCGGAACCCGCAATGCCGATGGCTTTGCGCCTGCCGCCTTCGCGCCAGCCGCCGAGGCGGTTCTGGACGAACTTCACACCCCGGAAATTGCCGTCGTCGTCGGTCAGCAATTCCACCGGCGTGCGCAAGCCTTTGATCTGGATGCCTTCGCGCTTGGCTTCGAAAATTTCATCTTTCTCGACCGGGATGTATTCTTCCGTAGTGCGCAGATGGATGGTTACTTCCTCGCCGCCCAAGCGTTTGGCGACGCGCGCGCAATCAAGCGCCGTGAACCCCGCCCCGACGACGAACACCCGCTTGCCGACGGTCTTTTTCTGGCCACGATGCAACTCCATCAGGAAATCCAGGCCGTACTCGACGCCCGCCATGTTTCGGGCCGGATCGGAATCACTGTCTTGCACATCCCAGAGCGGCAACCGGGTCGCTTCCATGGAGCCGGTGGTCAGCAACACAGCGTCAAACTTGTCGCGCAATTGCGACAGCGGAATTTCGCTCGGGCCATTGCCGATGGAAATGCCGGTTTTCAACTCGACGCCTAAGCGGATGGCGTTTTGTAACTCGACTGCCAAGATATCGCGTGGCAAGCGGAACTCGGGAATGCCGTAGTACAGCATGCCGCCGGCCACTTGTTCTCGCTCGAAGATGGTGACGCTATGGCCCAGCGTCGCTAAGTCATGTGCCGCCGCGATCCCGGCGGGGCCGGCGCCGACCACGGCAACGCGCTTGCCGGTGGGGGCGAACAGATTCTCGGAAATGCGGTGCCCGTCGGATTTGAAATCAGCGGCGACGCGTTTCAGGTGGCAAATAGCGACGGGCTCGCCGTTGCCGGGCCAGCCATGGCGGCATACCGCCTCGCACGGGCGCGAACAAATACGTCCCAAGACGCTGGGCAAAACGTTGGCCATGCGGTTGAGCTCGTACGAACGCCCAAAGCGCTCTTCCGAAATCATGCGAATGTAAGCTGGAATGTTGGTGCCGGCGGGGCAGGCTTTCTGGCAAGGGATGTTCTCCTCCACCCAACCCACGTCCCGGGGATCCGTCGAATAGCGGACCGGGGTTACGACACGGCGGCCAAAGGCCTGCGTTTCCGAAAAATCCTCGTCTTCGTCGAGATAGATTTTCCGTGTTTCGTTTTCGTTCATAATCACTGCGCTTCAGGTCAATGTGGCATCACGCCACCCAGAAACGCTTCTCCCTACTGGGAAAACCTTACGCAACTTGTTGTCATAGATGCAATATATTCTTCACAAATTCGGCGGTTTTTTCGCACACTCACGCTGCGACCGAATGAAGCATCTCCTTCAGGCTCGATTTTAGCGCCTCGGCGAAGTCGTTGACGAGGCGCGAGCGCGGCCTCAGAGCCGGATACAACATCCCGATTTCGTACGGGATCGCGGGCTCGAATGGCCTGAACACAAGGTTTTCAATAGCAAAATCACGCGCTGTGAACGGATCGACAATAGCAATGCCCGCCCCCTCGGCCGCCAATCGGCAAGCCGGCGCGAACAAGTGGCACACCATGTGCGGCGCCCACGGTACACCGACATCTTCAAAGGCGGTTTTCAATTGATAATGGGCCGAGTGCTCGGGGTTTTGGACGATCAACGGTTCACCGGCCAGGTCTTTGGGTGTGATCCGGTGATGACTGGCGAGCCGATGGCTGGCGGGCATTGCACACAAGCACTCTAGCGAAATCGGCTCGCAATCCACCGCCGGATCATCGGCCGGTAATTCCGCGAACCCGATATCGAAGAGCTGCGCCGATATCCATTCCCGCACCCGTGGGCTGGTTCGCGTTTGGATCGAGATTTTCACATCCGGGCGCTCGCGGGTAAACGCGGCGATCAGCCTGGGCATGAAATTGATCGACGCCGCAGGCAGCGCGGCAATACGCAACGAGCCGGATTTCATATCGCGGATATCTTGAGCGGCGCGGACGGCACGGCTGTGGCTGGCAAGCAGCCGCTCGGCCTCCTCGAGAAAAATCTCGGCCTCGCCGGTCGGCTGGAAACGGCCACGGTGGCGCTTGAACAGCATAAATCCCATGGAGTTTTCAAGATTGGCAATCAAGCATGACACCGCCGGCTGCGTAACGCCAAGCGCCGTGGCCGCTTGCGTGACGGACCCTTCGGTCATCACCGCCTTGAAAGCTTCGATCTGACGAAGGTTCATATCGTGGGCCTCCTAAACACGAACATGCTTCAATATTCCATAAAGTCACCTTATTTAGAAAGAAGTTTGAGTAATTTGACTTAATGATTAAACCAGCCCACGATCTTGGCCTTGGATGCTCCTGGGTTTAATTGGAGCACCAGGATCAGGGAGATGAGGCTTTAAATGCCCGCAGAACAAACCACTTCCGGCACGGTCGCCGTCATCGGCGCCGGCGTCATTGGCATTGCGACAGCGCTAAATTTGTTGCGCCAGGGCCGCGACGTCGTCCTTGTCGACCGGCTTGAGCCCGGCGAAGGCGCGTCGTTCGGCAATGCTGGCGTATTGGCGTCAAGCTCCATCATCCCGGTCACCGTGCCCGGCTTGATGTTCAAAGTGCCAAAAATGCTAGCTGATCCTTTGGGGCCGGTGTATCTGCGCTGGTCTTATCTGCCGCGCATGATGCCGTGGCTGTTTAAATATTTGCGCCACTGCACCGAAGACAGCGTCCGTCACATTGCCCGCCACATGGCGCCCATGACTGCCGACAGCCTGGACGAACACCAGCGCTTGGCGCAAGGCACGGCGGCGGCAGAGCGGATCACCACCATACCCTACAGTTTTGTCTATAAAGAGCGGGCAAATTTCGAATCCGATCCGCTGGCCTGGGGCTTGCGCGAGGAACACGGTATCCCGTGGGATATCACCGAAGGCGACGCCGTGCATGAACAAGAGCCTGCCCTGGCGCCGCAATATAAGTGTCTTGTAAACCTGCGCCATCAGCACGGCACCATCGATCATCCCGGCGACTATATCAAAGACTTGGCGAAAGCCTTCACCGCCGGGGGCGGTCGCATTGAGACGGCGGCAGTGACCGGGTTTGAGCGAGCAGACGGTCGCATTACCGGCGTCATCACAGATACTGGAACGATCAACGCTGAGACCGTCGTCGTGGCGGCGGGGGCCTGGTCGGCCCGGTTGCTGAAATCGCTCGGCATCAACGTGCCCATGGAGACGGAGCGCGGCTATCACGTCGAACTGGCCAAACCCTCGATCAAACCCAACGGCGCGTTGATGGTGGCTGACGGTAAGTTCGTCGCCACGCCCATGGGTGATGAATTGCGCCTCGCCGGTCTGGTCGAGTTCGGCGGTTTGGACGCCGGCCCCAGTAAGGCGCCGATCAACACGTTGCTGAAACGCGCCGAGATCGTGTTTCCAGGCATTGCCTATGAAAGCCACACGGAATGGCAGGGCCATCGCCCCGCCGTGTCTGACAGCTTGCCCGTGATGGGGCCCGTCGATGGCCATCCGGGCTTAGTGTTGGCGTTTGGCCATCATCACGTCGGTCTGACCTGCGGCCCTCGGACAGGGCGGTTGATCGCCGACATGGTGATGGGCAAGCAGCTGAACCAGGACATGACGCCCTACAACGTGGCGCGGTTCCAATGAGCAGCAAAATCGAACGCATGACAGTCACCACCGTGGCGATGCCGGTAAAAACCGTGCGTAACCATGGGATCGGTGCGGTCGGTGGCGAAATTCTCCACGTGCTGGTCAAGTTGGAAAATGCAGACGGGCTGGCCGGCTGGGGCGAAGCCTCACCTTGGCCTGCATTTACCGGCACCGCCGAGGCCTCCGCC
>JABIPG010000099.1 GCA_018698795.1 Rhodospirillaceae bacterium | reverse complement strand
CTTGTGAAATCGTCATCGCCCAACCTCCCTTGCCATCCATTACGCAAAGGAATCACGAATAGTCTTAAAAAGGAATCAATCAATTGAACTTTCGACTCAATTAAGATCGGAAATGCTCTAGATGCGTTCATTGGTGGCCTTGGTATGCCGCGAAGCCTGGGCGCCGTGGATATTGGTCGCGACCATTTTGCGTCGATTGCGCAGCAGGCGCTGCATACGCCATGGGTGCCCAGAAACCCGCGGCCGATCAATGGCCCGGCGGAGGTCATGGAAATATTGGATCTGGCGGCGTAAATGGCCAAGATTGGTGTCCGTCGAGGCGCTAACCCAGACCCGGTTTGAGGCCGTTGTCAGATCACGGCTTTTTCGACAAACGGCTGGTTCTTCGCGATACGCTCAAAATTGAACGGGCTTAAATCCAGCGAGCGGTATTCGCCGTAGGTGATCAATTCGGCGGTGCCCCGGCCCATGGCGGGTGACTGCTGGAAGCCGTGCCCGGAGAACCCGTTGGTGAAAATGAAATTCTCGATCTCTGTGTGGGGGCCCAGGATGGCGTTTTGGTCGAAGGTGTTGAAGGCGTAGTGCCCAACCCACGAATAACTCAGCTTGATCGCCTCGAACTGCGGCACCCGGGCGGCCAGGACCGGCCAGACCTTTTCCTCCCACAAGGTATGATCTTCGATAAAGTCATCGTAGCCGACGGCGGGGTCATCATCGGGTGGGCATCCGGCGAGATAATGGATGCCGTCGGTGCGCATATGGACGCCGCTCGGGTCGATGGTCAGAGGCAGATCGCGATCCAACGGGGTTTCGGCAGCGAAAATGAAGGAATAGCG
Organism: Rhodospirillaceae bacterium; assembly: GCA_018698795.1. GTDB lineage: Bacteria > Pseudomonadota > Alphaproteobacteria > Rhodospirillales > Casp-alpha2 > TMED8. The sequence continues at coordinate 13,489 of JABIPG010000099.1, read as the reverse complement.
TTTGCGGGGCTCCACCGGAATGTCGATGCCGGCCATTCGCGATGTGCGTGCGGCACGCGGGCCTGATGCGTTCACGACAAGACCGCAAGCGACGGTTTCGCCGGACTTCAGGGTCACGCTTTCTACGCGCCTTCCCGCCCGGTCGCGGGTCATGGCGACGACCTCGTTGGCGATGTACTCCGCACCTTTTTCCCGCGCCGAACGCTTCCACCAATCGAACAATGTGTTGCCGTCGAAGTAACCTTCGTCGACCAAGTTGTGATTGCCGCCGACGATGTCGTCCAGATGATAGAAGGGGTATTCGCCGGCGATTTCGGCTGGCGTCATGAACCGGGTGCCGGCACCGCAGGCTGCCTGGATTTTTTGGTTTTCCCTGAGCACACCGGCAAACGCCTCGGTGTCGGCCAGGTACATGTAGCCGAAGCTATGCAGAACCGGTTCGGGCACACGCGGGTCATTGCCCATGAATTGGCGGAAGTTCTTCACGTATTCGGCGGCGAACTGCGATATACGGACGTTGATCTCGTTCGAGAACTGCTGGCGCATGCAGCTGTTGGTGTGCGAGGTCGAGGCGAATTCGTAGCTGGGGTCTCGCTCAACGACCAAGATGGTGCCGTCGAAATCGGGATTGCTGGCCAAAAACCACGCGACGGACGACCCATACATGGCACCGCCGACGATCACGACGTCGTAGCTCTGCCGTTTCAGTACGTCGGTGGTATAAGTGTTGGCCACGCGGTGTGCTCCTTAGCTTTTCCCCAGAACCATCGCCATCGTCGCTTGCGCCAATTCGCTTTCGGGGTTGGCGAAATCGGACAGGATGGTGAAGTGGTTGCAGCCGTCCGGCTCCAGATAGCGGCAATCGGCGCCCTTGGCGTTCCAGGTGTTGACGAGGTTGCGCGACTGGTGCTTGAAGGCGTCGCTTTCGCCGCCACCGGGGGCCACGATCAGCGGCTGGGTGGGGGTGGGGTCAAAAAACTGCGGGCTGTCGGCGGCGACTTCATCGTCGGTCAAGGCCAGGGTCTCTTGCATATAGCTTTGCTGGATCGGCGCCAGGTCGTAGATGCCGGAAAGCGCGATGCCGCCTTTCATCAAATCCTTTGGGCCGCCCGAAAACGTCGGCCAGTCAGTGGCGGCCAGCGCCGCTGTCAAATGCCCGCCGGCGGAGTGCCCGCCGACGAAAATGCGGTTGGCGTCCAGGCCGTAATCACCGGCGTGATCATGCACCCATTGCGTCGCTTGGCGGCATTGGCGAATGATGTCGGCCATGCGCACGCCCGGAATCAGGTCGTACTCCACCAGCACAAACGCAATGCCGGCTTCGGCGTAGGCGCGTGCCAGGAAGGTCTGATCGGTAATCGAGCGGCTCATCCAATAGCCGCCGTGGATATAAACCAATACCGGGTGCGGAGCGTCGGGCGAGTGGCCTTCAGGCGGCAACACGATATCCATGATCTCGCGCGGCGATGAGCCGTAGGCAACACCTTGGTGGCAGGGAAAGTCGGCCACAACATCGGCGCACATGGGTGCCCACTTTTCGTACAGGCCGACGTGTTCGGGCACCAGTTCGCGGTTGTTGTACTGGGCATCCATTTCCGGGGTGCCGAGCGGCGGATGGGTGGGGAGTTCAAGCATGGTTCGTGTTCCTGTCAGGTGAGCGGCATCATCACATGTTCTTGGTATGGCGCACGCTGTTGCAGACGCTCATACCAGGCGGTGACATTGGGCAGCGGCGGACGCTCGACGTCCATAGCGTACCAACGATAGACCGCGCAACCGACGGGGATATCGCCGATGGACGGTTTGTCGCCCATGACGAAATTGCGACCGTCCAGGTGGCTTTCCAACATGGACCAGAGACGGTTGGTGGTGGCCACGCCTTTTTCCACGGCGGCCATATCGCGCTCGGCTTCGGGAGTGCGGACCAGAGCGCGGAACACCAATGACAGCGGCGCGTGCATGGTGGTCAAATACCAATCCATCCATTGGCTGGCGCGGGCGCGATCTGCGGCTGTGTTCAGGGCCCAATCGCCACTGCCGTATTCATCCGACAGATAGCGCACGATGGTATTGGATTCCCACACCGTCAATTCGCCGTCCTCGAGCGTTGGGATCAAGCCGTTGGGGTTTTTCGCCAGATACTCCGGCGTGTCGTTGCCGCCGAATTCCAGCCCGATGTTATGGCGGTCTACGTCAACACCCAGTTCGGCCGCGCACCACATGACTTTTTGTACATTGATGGAATTGTTTCTGCCGAGCACTTTGACCATGGACTTTCTCCCTGCTGTTTGTTGCGCATATTTGCCGGTTTGTTCATACGCATTAATATGGACTAGGCGTTACGAATCTCGCCAACGGTTATAAATGTGCTATCAAAGACTTCAACGATTGCTTGCAAACAGAACGAACGCATTTTTGATTTTTTGATTTCGCAGTTGTCCCGCGCACATCGATAGGCTTTCTTGATGTGCGTCTCCTGCCGAAGGGTCTGACGGTTCGCCGTCAGACCCTTTTTTTTGGAGATACCGGTATTTGGGGCTTGGTTTTGGCTCAGCGCCTTTGGCCTCAATCGACGACTGGGCTGAACTTGTAGCCGCAGCCGACCACGGTGACGATGTGTTGTGGTCTGCGCGGCACGGGTTCGATTTTTTTTCGGATACGGCTGATCAGTACATCGATCAGGCGTTCGGTTGGCGAATCGGCGTCATGGCTGACGGCATCAAGTAGGTAAGTGCGTGTTAAAACCCGGTTCGGCGCCTTAACAAGCGCTGCAAGCAAATTGAACTCGGCCCGCGTAAAGCTGACGTTATCGCCATCGGGGTTGAGCACGGAACGACTGTCGATGCAAATCTCCCAGCCGTTAAACCGATGCGTTTCCTGTATCGGCATAGGGCCGTCACCACCATTTGATCTACCGACCAGGTTGCGTACGCGCAAGACCAATTCGTCGGGATCGAAAGGTTTCGTCAGGTAGTCGTCGGCGCCGATTTCAAGGGCGGCGATCCGATAGCTCTTCTCGCGCCGCGCGGTGATGACGATAATCGGCAAGCTGGAGCGCGCTCGAACCTGACGCGCCAGCGACAGACCGTCCTCGTCCGGCAGGTTAAGATCCAGTAGCACCAGATCAATGGGCTCGGAATCGATCGCTGCCAACATTTCCTTGCCGGTGGACGCCAAGCTGACGTCAAAACCATCCCGACGCAAATATGCGCCCATCAGGCTTTGGACCAGTTCGTCGTCCTCTACGATTAGAAGATGTGGATATGGCATTTCGAGTTCATCTGACACTCATAGTATGTGAACGAATGTACACCGCTTGGGCCAGTTATCCAGTCTCTTGTTGAAACTTCTTCCGGTTTGTCAGGGTTTCGTCATGGAACCGTTTTAGACTTGTCCTCATCGTTGGTGAGCGTGTGAAGGAAGTGTCAAATGAATACCAATTCCACGAATATTGAGCCCTTGGCGTACATGTTGCCGTCGTCGGGAAAGTGTATCCGGTTGCCGGACCGAGTGGCGCTCAATGCTTGTCGGTTTCAACGTCGGGACGATGACTTGATTTTGGTCACAGCGACGCATACGCAAATCATTTTGCGGCGCTACTACACCGTTGAAAAAGCGCCCTATTTGCGTGATTCCCAGGGTGATCTTTTGTCCGGTGATTTGGCACGCCTGCTGGCCGGCCTATCGGACACGGCGGTCAACGCGCTGATGAAGCGCAGCCAGCGTCGCGGGGACCGCGCGGGATAACAAGCGGGGACCGCGCGGGATAACAAGCGGGGACCGCGCAATAAACATCAGCGATGTTGTTTAACTCGGTTCAAGCCCCAAGTTGGCGATGTTCAGCCGACCCATGGCGCGCAGCAATTGATAGACCGCAAGCCGTTCATCATAGGCGGCGGATGTATAATTGATCTGCGCGTTAGACACTTCATTTTCTGCATCAAGCACATTGATCACGGTTTCTTTTCCGGCTTCGCGCAAGCGTTTGCGGGATTCGAACACTTCCGATGCGATATTCACGGCATTTTCCAAAAGGCCCAGCCGCTCGCGGGCGGTGAGCAGCGCTTGCCATGCTAGGCGTGTTTGTTCGATCACCCGCCTGGCCGTATCGTCCCGGTTGTCCTGGCTGGCACGGTAGTCGAATGTCGCCTGAGATAGCGACTCACGCGTGGAAAAGCCGGAAAACAAATCCCAATTGGCGGTCACCATCAGCGAATAATCGCGCCGCGTGCCGATCGTTGCGCCGGAGTGTTTCTCGTAGTTGACCTGGCCTTCCAGGTCGACGGTAGGCGCCAATTCGGACATCACCGTACGGCGCTGCTGGCGCGCCACTTCGATGGAGGTAATGGCGCTCGATGCGGCGGGGTTCTCGATTACGGCAATTTCCACGGCGCGATCAAGCGTGCTCGGGATCATCTCGACGGGCGGTACGGGATCGGTCATGGCATCAATGTTGGGCGCATGACCGAAGGTCTGGATATAGCGACTGGCGGCATCGGCGAGCGCGCCTTCGAAATTAACTCTTCGTTCCTTGGCGATCTGTAGCCTCGATTTCGCCTGCAATACGTCCACCGCGACGCCCGACCCGCGCTGTACGCGCTCATCTTCAAGGTTGAGTTGGCGCTGGATGGTGGCTTCGTTTTCGCGCGACAACTCGACCAAGCGTTGCTGGCGCAAGACATAGATATAGGTGTTAGCGCCGGCGAATAGAGTGTTTTGCTTGGTGGTTTCCAGGTTGAACTGGGAAATTTCCTTGTTGAGCCGCGCGGTCCGGGTTTGAGAATCGGTAAGAAATCCGTTGAACAGATTTTGGGTGACGGTGAGGCTCGTGGCGTAGGGGGTGCGGCTTGACGGCTTGCCATCCTGCCCGTCGGTGGAGTTGCGCTCGGTTGGGCTGTCGATGAGTTCGTGCCCGGTCTCTGTGGTGGCTGAAACCGTGGGATAGTAGCCGGATTTCGTTTTGGTGATTTCCCTGCGTGCCGATTCAACGGATTTCAGTGCTGAGCGGATTTGCGGGTGATCGTAGAGCAGGTTCGCGAGTTCACGCTCCAACTGCGCCGCCGCAGCGGGCGCAACAGCAGATGCAGCCGTAACCACGGCTAACCCAAGGCCGCTTATGAAAGATCGAAAATGCCGCGCCATGTTTCGTGAAAAGCCCATAACATATTGATTCTCAATAGTTTACTAGGAATAAGGATGGGCGTCAATTGGCCGCAACATTAAAAAATTCAGCAATAACAGTGCATTAAGGGTTCTCCGGAGGCGCGGCGTTCTATATAGGCCGACCGGCACCCAGATTTCCCCCATATTTAGGGGCAACCATCGATCTTGTTCAAGGTTGGTTGACGGATGAGCGGTTCCGCTTATTGTTAAGCGATGTCACTGAATATAAAGCCTTTAACGTCAACATTCGGCGCCGAGATCACCGGCGTCGATATCGTGTCGCCGCTGGCTGACGATGATTTTGCCGCGATTCGCTCGGTTTTCGAAGTGCACGGCGTTTTGTACTTCCCGGACCAACCCATGGATGACGACCAACAAGTCGCTTTTAGCGATCTGTTCGGACCTTTGGAGCGGACCGTCAGCACCAACCCCGCCGGCGGCTCGCCGTTTGCCCGCCAGTCCAATATCGATATCGAGACCGGCGAGAGAATCCCACTGGATGATCCGCGCATGGCCTATCAGAAAGGCAACTATTTGTGGCATGCGGACAGCACCTTTAAGACGGTGCCGTCGCTATGTTCGGTACTGAGTGCGCGTGAGGTGCCGCCCGACGGCGGTGCCACGGAGTTCGTCTCCACCGCTGCGGCTTACGATGCCCTGGACGACGAGATGAAGGTTACGCTGGAGGATTTGGTCGTCGAGCATGATTTCGCCTATTCCCGGCAGCGGACCGGATTTCAACTGACTGATACGCAGATCGCTGAATTGCCGGCCGCGCGCCACCGACTTGTGCGGGTTAATCCTGAAACCGGTCGCAAGTCCCTGATGATCGGGGCGCACGCCAAAGAGATCATCGGCTGGCCGTTGGATAAGGGCCAGGCGTTGCTGGATGACTTGCTGGTCCGCGCCACGGAAAACCAGGCCGTCTACCGCCACGCATGGCGCACGGGCGACGTGTTGGTGTGGGACAACCGCGCAACCTTGCATCGGGCCACGGTATTCGATGCGGCGCGCCACCGCCGCATCATGCAGCGCACCACGGTGTCCGATATGGATGTCGAGTACGAGACGAATTGATCTCGGTGTAGACCTGGCGCCGACATGGGAGACGCAGTCTGAAACCTTTGATCATTGCCGTGGTGGCGATGCTTTTTCAACAAGCCATGGCCTCCATGTCGACGCTCGTGCTGCCCGTCGTGGCACCGGAAATGAGCGTCGACACAGGCATGCCGGCGTCGTTGATCGGTGCCTACTGGATGTTTATTTTTGGTATCGGCTTTTTCGCGTCGCTGGGGTGCGGGGGCTATATTCAGCGGTTTGGGCCGCTGCGGGTTAGCCAGTTGGCGCTCGTCTGCATGGGGGCCGGATTGCTGGTTTCCGCGACGGGGTCTCCGTGGCTGATTGCCGCAAGCTGCCTGCCGTTGGGGGTCGGCGCTGCCATTTCCACCCCGTGCTCAACGGCCATTTTGGCGAAAATTACGACGCCGCGGCATGCACCGTTGATCTTTTCGCTGAAGCAAACGGGCGTTCCGGTCGGTGGCATGCTCGCCGGCCTGTTGGTGCCGTTTTTCGCTTTGCGGTTCGGCTGGCAAGGTGCGTTCTTGGGGTGCGGCGGTATATGCCTTGTCTATGCGGTGCTGCTGCAGCCGTTGCGGTCGGTCTACGACGATGATCGCGCGCCGGCTAAAGGCTTTGATTTCAATTCGATTTTCGTGTTGCTGAAATCTATCCTGACCACGCCCAAATACCGGCAATTGGCTTTCACCTGGTGGGCCTATGTCGGCGTGCAGGCGATATTCGGCACGTTTTTTGTGACCTACCTAGTGCAGGAGCTCGACCACGATTTGGCCCTGGCCGGGCTGATTTTCGCCGGTGCGCAGGTGGCATCGGTCGTGGCGCGGGTGGTCTGGGGATGGCTGTGCAGCCGGTTTATTTCGCCGCAACTCATGCTGGCGATTTTGGGGGTGATTATTGTCGGTTCAGCTTTGACCACGGGTGCGATTACGGACGACTGGTCGATTGTTTCCGTTGCGTTGGTGGCGGTGGTCTACTCGGCCAGCGCGGTGTCGTTCCATGGTGTGGCGATTGCCGAGATCGTGCGGGTGCTGCCAACCGACGAGGTCAGCGCCAAAGCCGGGGGTATCTTGTCGTTCGCCATGCTGGGAATGATGAGTTATCCCGCACTTTTCGGCATCATCCTGCAGGTGACGGAGTCGTATGCCATCGGGTTTTGGGCGTCGGCGGTGCCGGCGTTGATCGTCTGCGTCAATTTGTTCCGGCGTGTTCACAAAGGTTAGGGCGCATCGGTTCGGTTCGCCGCGCCACCGAAGTCTCCATCGATGTCCCCGCCGCTGACCAGCCTGATTTGTTGGCGGATCCAGCTTTGCTGTTGATCCGCGTCGTTGCGATTGTGCCAGACCAAAAGATGTTCCAGCGGGGCGATCTCCAGCGGTACTGGCAATGTCGCGAGATTGAAGTCGTGTGCCAGGGCTTCGGCGACGCGTTCCGTGAAGACGCCGATCATATCGCTCTCGCCGAGCACCTTGGGCACCATCGAGAAATTCGAGACCGAAACCATGGCGTTGCGTTGCCGACCCGTGCGCGCCAGCATCAGATCGAATACGGCCTTTTGATCGCGGGTGGCGCTGACTACGAGATGCGGAAACGAAAGAATCGTGGTCAACTCGACGGGGCGTTTTGCTTCCGTGATCGGGTGACCTTGTCGACACAGGCAGATAAAACCTTCCTTGGATAAGAGCTCCGCCCGGAAACGGATGGGGGGACTGTCGAACCAGCCGATGGCGGCATCGAGTTGATCGGTGTCGAGCAACGTTAAGGCTTGGTCCCGATCCGTCGTAACGACATCCACCGCCAAGTTAGGCGCGCGCTCGCCCAGGGATTTCAGCAATGGAAAGATGACCGGAAGGCTCAGGCGGTCCGGCGCGCCCAATCGGCAGCGACCCGTTGCAATGCGGGGGTCGAAAGCCTCGTCGCCAGCCAAGCACCGCTCGGCGACGGAGAGAATTTCGCGGACCTGTTCTTCGAGCAATCGCGCCTTGGGCGTCAAAATCAACCCGTCCGGCCCCCGGATGAACAACGGATCGTTCATGGCTTCACGCAGTTTGCGAAGGGAATTGCTGATGGCCGATTGTGTGCGTCCGAGGCGCTCGCCCGCGCGGGTTACACTTCGTTCCTCAAATAAGACGCTCAGGACCTTCAGCAGGTTCAGATCGAAATTCAAATACTTCATACCTTCATCATCCTTAATGATGTTAGATAACATTATCATCAATTTGATTTATTTCGAGGGTCTTGATAGAGAAGTTGCGGGCCTGTGCAGTCGATCCAGAGCCCCCATATAATAGGCAGCAGGGAGAAATTGTTGTGACGGTTCAAGAGGAAACATTAGCGCTTGAGGCTTCGGACGGTTTTCAGTTGGAAGGGTTCGTGGCGCGCGCCACCGGCCAGGCAAAGGGTGGCCTGGTTGTTTTGCAGGAAATTTTCGGCGTCACGGATCAGTTGAAGGCTGTTGCCCGCAGCTACGCCGAAGATGGTTACGACGCTATCGTGCCGGCGATGTTCGACCGAGCATTGCCTCATACAGTGGTGCCCTTCGATACACCCGACAGAGGCCGCGATATCGCCCTTAACCTTGATCCTGAAAAAGTACTGTTGGACGTGCAAGCCGCCATGGCCACCGTCGATGGCGGGTCGGGCGTGTCGATCATTGGATTTTGCTGGGGTGGCGGGCAGGCCATGCGATTGGCTTGTACGCTCGACCTCGCGTGCTCGATTGCTTTCTACGGCACGGCGCTGGAGAAGCATTTGGCCAACAATCCGGGCGGCCCGAAGTGCCCAATGCTGTTCCATTTCGGCGACACCGACGATCATTCGCCGGCACATGTTATTGACGCCGTGCGCGACGCCATTCCGGCAGCAGCGGTCGAGATCTACCCAGCGGGCCATGCATTTGCCAATGATGCACGGTCAACATACGTTGAAGCGGCGGCAGCGTCTGCCCGCCAGCGGACTTTGGAGTTTCTCAACCAGCACCATGGCGACTGATACGAAAATGCCATTGACGCCAAGCATTGTCGCTGCGCGCGCGACTGCGGCATTGATGACGGTACTTTGCATTGCCTGGAACGCCGATGTCCCGGCTTGGTTCGGCGTCGCGTATATGAACGAGCAATATCTGTCGACTATATTGGGGTTGGCCCTGACCACCGTCTATTTGACCACCCGCATTGATGGCGAGGAGACCGACGCGATTCCAATTTGGGATTGGGCGATTGCGCTTCTGGGGTTTGGCACGCTGTTCTACACGATGCTCGAAATGCCGGCGCTGATCGATTCCATCGGTGAGCGCCCGATGATTCTGACTTTCATCGGTACGGTCATCGTGGTTCTGGTCATGGACGGGTTGCGCCGATCCGCCGGCTGGGTGCTTTTTTGCATCATCGGTGTGTTTATTGTCTATGCCATGGTCGGGCATCTGGTGCCGGGACAATTGGTCGGCAGCGAAATCAGCTTGGTGAACCTGATGCAATATATCGGTTTCGACCCGAGCGCCGTGTTCGGAACACCGCTGACCATCGGCGCTTCTGTCGTTATCTTGTTTGTGTTCATGGGGCGGTTGTTGTTCAAGGCCGGTGGCGGCGCGTTCTTCACCGATCTCGCCATGGCCTCGACGGGGCGCATGCGCGGTGGTTCGGCTAAAATCTCGGTGGTTGCATCGGCGCTGTTCGGCTCGATTTCGGGAAGCGCCGTATCTAACGTAGCCACCACCGGTGTCATTACCATCCCGCTGATGCGGCGTGGCGGCTACAACAAGGTCGATGCCGGTGCGGTGGAAACTATAGCGTCTACCGGCGGCCAGTTGATGCCGCCGATCATGGGCGCTGCGGCGTTTTTGATGGCCGAATTTCTGGAAGTTCCCTACGTCGACATCATGGTCGCGGCGCTGATTCCCGCTATCCTTTATTATGGCAGCGCCTTCGTGCAGGTGGATTTGATCGCTGCACGCGATGGCATCACGCCCGTCGATGACGACATCCCGACAACGCGAGAGGTTTTGAAAAAAGGTTGGCAGTTTTCGTTGCCGTTGGTGGTGTTGCTGTACGCGCTGTTTTTCCTGAACGAAGAGCCCGAGCGCGCCGCGTTGTATGCGGCCCTAAGCGTCGTGATCGTCGGGTTGGTCAGACCCTATGGCGACAACCGCATCGGCTGGCAAGGAATCGTCAGTTGTTTTTGGGAGACCGGTCGCGCGACGACCGAGTTGATCTTGATCGTAGCGGCGGCGGGGTTCGTCATTGGGGTGTTGAATATTTCAGGCCTGGGATTCGGCCTGACCCTGATGCTGGTGACCACCGCCGGCGACATGCTGATCGTTATTTTGTTGGTCGCGGCGGTCGTTTGTACGGTGCTGGGCATGGGCATGCCGACATCGGGGGTCTACGTGCTGCTGGCGGCATTGGTCGGGCCGGCAATCATTGAGGCCGGCGCCGACCCCATCGCGGCGCACATGTTTATTTTGTATTTCGGCATGATGTCGATGATTACTCCGCCCATTGCGCTGGCGGCCTTTGCGGCAGCGGCGCTTAGCAAGGCGGGGCCGATGGAAACGGGCTTTGCCGCCATGCGGCTGGGTTGGGTCGCTTATGTCATTCCTTTCCTGTTCGTGTTCGCGCCGACGCTGTTGATGAACGGTGAACCCGTGGATGTGGCCTGGGATTTCGTCAAGGCGGCTGTGGGCGTTGTATTCGTGTCGGTCGGCATTGTTGGATATATGGGGCGGTTGCTGTCGTGGCTCTATCGGATCGGATTTATCGTGCTCGGCGGCGCGGCGCTTTCCAGCCTTGGGCCGATTCCGAACCCTGATCTTATCGGTGTTGCGGCCATCGTTTGTGGTGTCGCTGCAATGGCGGCACTGGTCATCACAGCCCGGAAAGCCGCCTTGCCTGACGAGGTTACAGCTGGACCCAAACCTGGATCATGAAACGAAAGACATACGTTTCGAAATAAGATTATCCCCTATCACCCCCCAATAAAGGACATGAAAAGGAGAAGACGATGACGACAGTGAGGACATTTTTAGCCGCAGCCGCGATTGCCGCGGTAGGCGCCGTTTCGATGCCTGTGAGCGCGCAAGTCGTGGGTATCGCCACCGGTCAGCAAGGCAGCCTCGGCTTCAAGACGGGCCAAGCGGTGGCCAAGGTCGCCAATCTAAAGGCCGCCATTACGGCGCGTGCACAGCCCATGGCCGGCACCGCCGCGTACTTGCCGCTGATCAACAAAAGCGAGGTCGATTTCGGTTTCTGCAACGCCGTCGAAGCCGAGTATGCGCATAGCGGCACCGGGAATTTCGCGGGCAAGAAAAACCCCAACCTGCGCATTGTCGGGACCATGTTCCCGTTGCGCACGGGCCTCATGGTGGTTGCCGATTCCGGCATTAAAACCATCAAGGATCTGGCCGGCAAAAAGAACCTACGCATCTCATCGGAGTACAAGGCATCGAATATTATTCCCTATTACATCGCAGGCGCTTTGGCCAATGGCGGTATGAGCTACGACGATTTCCCCAACAAGGTACCGGTGTCGAGCTTCGTTAAAGGCATGCTGGCGATTGGTGAAAACAAGGTCGATGTGACATTGATCAGCCTTGGTTCGGGTGCTGGACGTAAGGTCGACGCGAAGTTGCGCTCACGCGGTGGGCTCAGGTACGTGTCGCTCGATGCGTCGCCGGAAGGGGTCGCCAAGTTCAAGGCGTTTCTGCCAGCCGGAAACATTATCTCCGTCAAGGCGAACAAGTCGTTCCCAGGCATGCAGGAAGATGCCAATCTGGTTGAAATCCCGTGGGTCATGGTCACCCACAAAGATGCGTCGGACGATTTGGTCTACAAGTTGACCAAAGCCATCGCCGAGAACAAAGCCGACCTCGGCAAATCGTTCGGTGCGTTCAAGCGCGCCAATATGAAAATGATGGCGCCGAAAAACGCGGTTCCCTATCACCCGGGCGCGCTCAAATACTACAAAGAAGCCGGCATCAAAATCGGCGGCTAGGGATGTGACCAAGTGGGCGGTGTGAACGCGTGCGGTTTTGAGGCCACACGCTTTCATGCGGCTCGCTCGGGTCTCTCCGCCCGAAGTTGTCTCAGGTGATCTCGCGTTTGCCGTCGGAATAGGTCAGGCGAACATTGAATGAGCCCTCGTTGAGCAGCCACGGGCGTATCCGATAGGTTCGTGCGCCCGCTTGATGCATGGGGTCGGCGGCGGCGATGGCATTTGCCGCGTCGAGGTTTTCGGCCCGCACGATCACCATGCCCGCACCGCTCCAGATGCGTTCTTCGTCGTCGGCGAACGGACCAGCGGCAAACATGATGCCTTTGTCTTCCAGTTCTTTCTGGTAAGCCAGATGCGGTCCCATGTTTTCAAGCACGGCAGCCATGACGTCCGCAGGTTCGGTGAATATCGCGTAAAGCTGCATGCCCAACACGCCTTTCGAGCGCACATCGGCGATTTTTTCCGCCCAATTTATTTCCGGATCGGCCATAACTATTCCCTCGACGATTATGATGAAGAATTAAATATATCGAAAATTACGCTCAATAAAATATAATTTCGATAAATTATTGACATTAACCGCGCAGAGCGCTTCCATGCGCCAGAATTTACGGGGCCAGGGATTTCAAGACCTAGGCGGAGCAGGGAGACAAAATATGAGAATTGTGGCCTTTGATAAAAACGGTGCGAGCCGGTTGGGTGTCCGTGCCGGTGACGAGGTGGTCGACCTCTCCATTGCGGCGCCGAAGCTGCCGCAAAATCTTCGCGGTCTGTTGCTTGGCGGGGATGACGCCATGGCCGAGGCCGGTCGTGCGGCACAAGGCGCCGGTGGGGAAGCGCGTTTAGCCTACGATGGGTTATCGCTGCTTCCGGTGATTTCAGATCCGCCGAAAATTCTCTGTATCGGGCGCAACTATGCGGCACACGCCAAAGAGGGCGGCGCCGACGTTTTGGAATATCCCGATATCTTCATGCGCTCGCGGCTGTCGTTGATTGGCGCCGGACAACCGATCATCCGTCCGCCCGTATCCGACAAACTGGATTTTGAGGGCGAATTGACGGCGGTGATTGGTAAGACTGTGCACCGTGCTAGTGAGGCGAGGGCGCTGGATGCGGTCGCCGGTTATACGATTTTCAACGATGCCACACTGCGCGATTATCAGCGCCGCGGTACGCAGTGGACAGTGGGCAAGAATTTCGACGGCACCGGCCCCTTGGGCCCTGAATTCGTCACCGCCGACGAATTGCCGCCCGGCTGCGATGG
>JABIPG010000100.1 GCA_018698795.1 Rhodospirillaceae bacterium | reverse complement strand
TCAATGAATTCGACACGAGGTTTCCCTTGCTTACGCCATATTACGCCGGCGTCCCTTTCATTGAGCGGATGCGATCACGGATCAACTTCAACAACGGCAGCAAGATCAAGATGATCGCGATGACCGTGATCGGCCCGGATATGGGCCGTGTGAAGAAGACCGAAAAATCACCATCGGACAACAGCAGCGATTGGCGCAATTTCGGCTCGGCGATGGGGCCCAGCACAATCGCCAGCACCGCCGGCGCCACCGGGTAATCCAAGACACGCAGGAAAAACGCGCCGCCGCCGAAAATCACCATCAACCACACATCGAACATGTTTTGGTAAGCAGCGAACGTGCCGACCAGCGACAAGACGAATATCAATGGCGCCAGGATGGTAAACGGCATGCGCAACATCCACAGAAACACCGGAATGAACGCGATGTTGACCAACACAGCGATCACGTTGGAGATGTAAAACGACCCGATCAACGGCCAGACGAAATCTGGCTGATCGGTGAACAGCAGCGGTCCCGGTTGCAGGCCCCAGATCACCATACCGGCCAGCAACACGGCCGTCGTTGGCGAACCCGGAATACCCAGCGTCATCATCGGCAGCATGGCGCCTGTCGAAGCCGAGTTGTTCGCCGCTTCCGGCGCGGCGATGCCATCAATCGCGCCTTTGCCGAACTGGCTGGGGTCTTTGGACGTCATCTTGGCGACGCCGTAAGACATCAGCGAACCCGGCGTCGCGCCCGCCGCCGGCAAAATACCGACAAAAAAGCCCAAGGCCGATCCGATTGCGGTTCCTTTCCATGCTTCGCCGAACCCGCGGATCGCCTTAAAGATTCGCTCCACGGTGATGTTCACCTCGGTCATTGTATCTTTGTAGCGCGACGAGTTAATGGTCCAGATCATCTCGCCGATGCCATAGACCCCGATGGCCAGCACCAAGAACCGAATACCGTGGGTGAAGCCCGTCATATCGAAAAAGATCAGGCGCGGCTCGCCGGATATGACGTCGAAACCGACAGTCGCGAGAACCAGTCCGAAACAGATCGAGAAAATGGTTTTCGGGATATCGTCACCGCCCAGCCCCACGAACGTGGCGAAGGCCAACAGCATCAGTGCGAAAATCTCCGGGTCGCCGAAATTCAGCGCCACCGATGCCAGCGGCGGCGCGAACCCCGTGAACAGCAAGTTGGAGACCGTGCCGCCGACGAATGACGCCAGCGCGGCTGTAACCAGAGCGCGGTCGGCCCCGCCAGCCAAAGCCATGGGCCGGCCATCAAACGTTGTGGCAACGGCCGTCGATGCGCCCGGGATGCCGAGCGTAATCGATGATATGGCGCCGCCGTACATGGCGCCGTAATAAATCGCCGCCAGAAAGATCATCGGCGATGTTGCGGTTCCGGTGAAATCTTGAATAACGAAAGTGAACGGCAGCAAAATCGCGACGCCGTTGACCGACCCCAATCCCGGCATGGCGCCGACAAACAGACCAACAACAACCCCGACAACTGCAAGACCCAGGTTGATGGGTTCCAGGGCAACGAGAATGCCATCTAACAGTGAGACAACAACGTCCATAGCTTAAAGCTCCGAAATTCGATTTCCGTGACCGTCAGAGAAAAATGTCATAAAGCGGCAGGAACAGCGGCTCGAGATACCCCTTGGGCAGAACAATCCGCATCGCCACATCGAAAAAGAAAAAACTGATCACCGGCACGGCAGTGGAAATGGTCAACGTCTGCACAATGGAATGCCGCCCGAGGAACCCAAGATAATAGGCCATAAATATAAACATCCCGCCGTAAAACCCGACGACGTGAATAAGCGCCAAAAAGCCGAACAATCCGCCCCCCACCAATAGCAACATTCTCTTGGCGTAGGAGTCCAAAAACGGCTCTTCGGATTGCGACGGCGGGGAAGTCCGCTTGTACCAGTTCCAGCCGATCCACACACAGCAGATCAGCATGATGGCCGACAACCAGAACGGCCAAAAACCGCTGCCTGGGCCTTCGCCTTCAATCAGGCCAATGTTGTCGAACCTCTTGATATCAGGGTTCCAGGCCGGCGGCTCGCCGCTCTTCCACATCAGGTATATTGAGAGGAGCCCAAGAAAAAACGCTCCGATAATTTCAGCTCTACGCATTTCTCAGGTCCCCTCCCAATACCTTATCTTCGTCGGCGCTGATTACTTGATCGCGCCCGACGCTTTCAGCATCGCCTGATGGCGATCGCGTTGCGTCTTCCAGTAGGCTTTCAATTCATCACCGGCCATGAAGTCGCCCATCAGCGATTTCTTGGATTTGTAGGTCTGCCAATCTTTGGAGTTAAAGGCTTTGGTGAACAAATCCGTGTAAAAGGCCGTCGCGTCCGCAGACATGCCCGGCGCGCCAACAACGGCACGCTGCATGAAGTAAGCGAAATCACCACCGATTTCCTTCAGCGTCGGTACTTTCGGGAACATCGGCAGGCGTTCATTCGTGAACGCAACCAACGGGATCACGTCACCGGACTCGTAGAAACCGAGCGCTTCGGACGGGTTGTTGACGCTGGACGTGATCTGCTTGCCGGCCAATTGCTTGGCCACCGTGCCGCCACCTTTGTACGGGATGTACTTGATGGAGAGCCCGTAATTGGAATTCAGGAAGTCGGTAATGATATTGTCTTCCGAATTCTTGCCGGTGCCACCCATGACCCAGCCTTTACCACGGGCCTTGGCTTCCTTCACAAATTGATCGAAGGAGGTGATGCCGGTGTCTTTGTGGACCCACAGCAGGAAGGTATCTTCCGCCATGCGACCGACCGGCGCGAACTTCATGATATCGACGCCGAGACCCGGTTGACGCAGCGGTGTCGTGAAGAACGAGTTCAGTGTCACCATGATGGTATGGTTCGGATCGCGTGCGCCCTTCATGTGAACAAGGGCTTCAGCGCCGGAACCACCGGACTTGTTGACCGGCACCAACGGACGCGGCGACAGTTTTTCCTTCTCGATGATCGACTGCATCAGTCGCGCCATTTTATCGGCGCCACCGCCTTTACCGGCCATGATCACGAAGTCGATCGGCTTGTTCGGCTTGAAGGCCTGCGCCGCGGTAGCGCCAACCATGGTTGCTAAAGCTGCGGCACCGAAAATGCCCAGCGTCATACGTTTCTTGAGATCCATGCTCTCCTCCTATGTTTAAGCTAATCCCATTTAAAACAACGTCTTCTAACGAGTTTGCCGTTCTTGTTGCGGCGATTTCTGCTGGCTTTGAACCAGTCTCGCTATGTTTTTTTCATTCCTTCGTTTCGTACTCTCCCAATCCGCAGGCATGCACCCGCAATTAGTGCACCAACACAACGGGTATGTCGGCATTGTCGACGACAACTTGGGTATTGCCGCCAAATATCGTTTCGTGCTCATGGCTGTCGCCATAGGCGCCCATGATCATCGTATCGGCGCCCACGGCCATCGCGCGATCCAGCAATTCCTTGCCGATTTTCCCATTCGACGCGAACAGATCGACCTTGGCCTCAATGTCGCGAACCCGGAGGTAACTGGCCAAGTCGTCGGCGCTGGCGCTATGCAATTGTGCGCGGTCGGCGGTCAATATGGTAACTTCGGAAGCTCTGGAAATCAGATCGAGCGTCAACGACACCGCGCGTACCGCTTCGACGGAACCGTTCCACGCGATAGCCACTCGCTCCCCCACCGACGTGGGTTCATCATCGCGGGGCGGGCACATCATCACCGGGCGGCCAGTGCCGAACAGCGCCGATTTCAAGGTATTAGCGCCCAAATTCTGATCGCGGTCCGGCTTCGGCACGACGATCAAATCGGCGAGCCGGCCATGGTGCTTGATGATATCGATCTGCTTGCCTTCTTCTTCGGTCCAAGATGCCGAAGGGCCGGGGCCGTTTTGCGCATCGATGATCTTTAAGTCGTGTGCAGCGGCATAGCGGTCGAAGGCTTCACGCAAACCTTTCTCAACTTCGTCGGCGACACTTGCCGCTTGCTCAAGAATTTGCCCCTGCAAGAAACTCGGTACCGGAACGCCAAATGGCAACAAGTCCGAAGGCTTGGGGCGGCAATGGGTCACTTCGATATGAGCGTCGAAGCGGTTGGCGAGAAGCGTCGCATGCGCGAGCACATTCTCACCTTTGCCATCGCCGCGAACCGGCACGAGTATCTTGCGGAACACTAGTCAGTTCTCCTTTAGAACAAGCCTTCGATTTCGCCAGCCGCATTCAGATGAATGGCGTTGGCTGAAGGTACGCGGGGCAGGCCCGGCATGGTCATGATATCGCCGGTGATGGCGACAATGAACTCCGCCCCTGCGGACAGACGCACTTCACGAACGGTCACAGTATGGCCCGTCGGCGCGCCTTTCAGACTCGGGTCGGTGGAGAAGCTGTATTGGGTTTTGGCGATACAGATCGGGAACTTGCCGTAACCGGCCTTCTCCCAGTCACGCAACTGTTGGCGCACCTTGTCGTCCGCCGCCAATTCCTTGGCGCCGTAGATTTTCTTGGCCACCGTTTCGATTTTTTCGAACAACGGCATTTCATCGGGATACAGCGGCTTGAACTTGGCCTTTCCCGAATCCGCCAGCTTGACCACGTGCTTGGCGAGGTCTTCGGTTCCCTTCGAGCCGTCCGCCCAGTGATTGCAGCGAATCGCCTCTGCGCCGAACTTCTTGGCTGTTGTCTTGACCGCGGTCACTTCCTTGTCGGTGTCGGTGATGAAGCGGTTGATGGCGACAACGGCAGGCACGCCGAATTTCTTCAGGTTTTTCAGATGGCGTTCGAGGTTGGCACAGCCCTTCTTCACTGCCGCGACGTTCTCCTTGCCGAGGTCTTCCTTGGCAACGCCGCCGTGCATTTTAAGCGCGCGCACCGTGGCCACCAGCACCACCGCCGTCGGGTTCAGACCCGCCTTGCGGCATTTCACGTCGAAGAACTTTTCTGCACCCAGATCGGCACCGAAGCCAGCCTCGGTGACCACATAGTCGGCCAATTTAAGTGCCGTCTTGGTGGCCATCACCGAGTTGCAACCGTGCGCGATGTTGGCAAACGGGCCGCCGTGGATGAAGGCCGGGTTGTTTTCAAGCGTCTGCACAAGGTTGGGCATCAGCGCATCTTTGAGCAGCACCGTCATGGCGCCCGACGCCTTGATTTCTTTGGCCGTGACGGGCTTGCGGTCACGGGTGTAGCCGACCACGATATTGTCGATACGGCGCTGCAGATCTTTCAGGTCCGTTGCCAGGCAAAAGATCGCCATGATCTCGGAAGCCACGGTAATGTCGAAACCGCTTTCACGCGGGAAACCGTTGGGCACACCACCCAAGGAACATGTAATGCTCCGAAGCGCGCGATCGTTCATGTCGACGACGCGGCGCCAAGCCACGCGGCGCGAATCGATTTCCGGCTTATGACCCCAATAAATGTGGTTATCGACCATCGCGGACAATAGGTTGTGGGCCGTGCCGATGGCATGGAAGTCACCGGTGAAGTGCAAGTTGATGTCTTCCATGGGCACAACCTGTGCGTAACCGCCACCCGCAGCGCCGCCCTTCATGCCGAAGCATGGGCCGAGGCTGGGCTCGCGGATACAAATGGTGGCGTTTTTGCCAATCGCGTTGAGGCCATCACCCAGACCGACGGTGGTCGTGGTTTTACCCTCGCCCGCAGGCGTCGGCGTCACGGCGGTGACCAAGATCAGCTTGCCGTCGGATTTACGTTTTTGCTTTTTGATAAAGTCGTAGGACAGTTTGGCTTTCGTCGGCCCATACTGCAGCAGAGCATCCGCCGGGATGCCCAATTTGGCGCCGATGTCGGCGATGGGCTGCATGGTTGCCTCGCGGGCAATTTCAATATCACTTTTAGGCATTTAGAATCTCCCTGATTGTGAAAGTCGATGATGACCGGACCCTAGTTTCCCGTCAGTGCGCCAGCAATCGTCAACTTAACCATTCCGTGCATGGGGGCATTCATGACATTACGTCGCCAGCTTGGCCCCTACCTCTAATCCTTGTTCAACTGCGAACTCCGCCGCCGTTATTTTTTTGCCACCCGCATATTTAACGCGTTTGACGATGATTGAGCCGCGCCCAGCTGTGATGGTCATGCCATCGTCGGAGATCGCTGAAACCCGTCCGGTGCGCCCGCAGGCATCATCGGTTTTTTCGCAATCGAAGATTTGCAAAATTTCGCCGTTTAGTGTCGTCCAAGCGCCGGGTTGCGGATTGCAGGCGCGAATTTGGTTGTAAACTTCACCGACGGAACGGTTCCAATCGATTTCGGCGACCTTCTTGTTGCACCAACCTTCATAGGTGGCCTTGCTTTCGTCTTGGACAATTCTCGGCGGGTTGCCGGCGCGCACCAAGTCGATGGCCTCCAGCGTCGCTTCCAGGCCGATTGGGAAGACCTTGTCGAAATAGACGGAACCGATCGTATCGTCGGGGCCGATATCGACTTCTTTTTGCAACAAGATTTCACCCTCGTCCAACCCGTCATCGGGCCAGAAATACGAAAGCCCGGTCTTGGTCGCTCCCCACATGATCGGCCAGTTGATGGAACTGGGGCCCCGGTGCAACGGCAACAATGACGGGTGGAAGCAGATGGACCCGTGCGTCGGGACATCGCGCGCCTCTTCCGGCACGAAGATGATCACATAAGCCATCACGCAGAGATCGGCTTCGAAGGACCGCATCTCATCAAGCACTGCTGCATCCTTGAAGTTATCGGGCTGCATGACGCTCAACCCCTTCTCCAGGGCGAATTCCTTGATCGGGTCCTGTCGGCCATCCTTGTCGGGTGCGCAATAGACGGCAACGACCTCGTCCTTGCCGGCGTCCAGAATGGTTTCCAGAGCGGATTTCCCAAAAGCTTGTTGGCCCATGACGATCAAACGCATATGTGTTCTCCCTCCCTTTTCAGCACCGCTAGACGGCGCCGGCTTCTTTGGCTTCGGCAATTTCATCGTCGCTTAGACCCACGACTTGCTTGAGAATTTCGTCCGTGTGCTCACCCAACAACGGCGAGCGCTCGACCTCGACGGGCGAGTCGGAAAGCTTGATCGGGCAACCGACGCTCAAATAGGAGCCTCGTTCCGGATGGTCGACCTCGACCACGGTGCCGGTTTCACGCAAGCTCGGCTCTTCGGAGATTTCTTTCATCGACAAAATCGGTCCGACCGGGATGTTCAGCGGATTGCAAATCTCCATGACCTCAAACTTGGTCTTGGTCATGGTCCAGTCTTCGATGGCACCGAACACTTCATTCAAATGCGGCAGACGCGCCGGCGGCGTGGAAAAGTTCTCGTCTTCCTTCCATTCGGGCTTGCCGATGACATCGCAGATATTCTTCCACACCGCAGCCTGCGTGATGAAATAGGTAAAAGCGTCGGGGTCGGTTTCCCAGCCCTTGCATTTAAGAATTCGGCCCGGCTGACCACCACCCGAATCGTTGCCGGCGCGCGGCGTCGCCTCACCGAACGGTATACCTTCGCCGAATTGCGAATACTCTTCCAGCGGACCATGCTCAAGGCGCTGTTGGTCGCGCAGTTTGACGCGACAAAGGTTCAACACGCCGTCCTGCATGGCCGTCGAGACCCGTTGGCCACGGCCCGATTGTTCGCGGTGATACAACGCGGTCACGATACCCAGCGCCAAATGCAGCCCAGTGCCGCTGTCGCCGATCTGTGCACCGGTGACGATCGGCACGCCGCCCAGCATTCCCGTGGTCGAGGCCGCACCGCCGGCGCATTGAGCGACGTTTTCATAAACCTTGCAGTCCTCAAAGGGCCCGGGACCGAAGCCTTTGATTGAAGCATAGATCATACGCGGGTTGATCTCTTGAATTGTCTCCCACGGAAAGCCCATGCGATCGAGGGCGCCGGGCGCGAAATTCTCGACCATAACGTCGCATTCCTCGATCATCTTGGTGAGGATTTCCTTGCCCTTATCGGATTTGGAGTTGAGCGTCACGGAACGCTTGTTGTGGTTGAGCATGGTAAAATACAGGCTGTCCACATCGGGGATATCGCGCAGCTGGCCGCGCGTTGCATCACCGACGCCGGGGCGTTCCACCTTGATCACGTCGGCACCAAACCATGCCAACAACTGCGTGCACGTCGGACCCGACTGCACATGGGTAAAATCGAGAATTTTGACGCCTGCGAGAGCTTTCATTGGTCACTCCTCTTGAGAGAAATTATGTTCGATAAAACTGATTTATTTCTTTTTCACGACACTTTGCGGATTGAGATTGCCGATACGCCCGCTTTCGGTACCGGCGTTTTCGTCAATCACCGCATTGACCAAAGCCGGCTTGCCGGCATCCATCGCCTCGTTCACGGCGCGTCGCAATTCATCGGGTGAGGTGGCGTAGTATCCGGTGCCGCCAAACGCCTCCATCATCTTGTCGTAGCGCGCATCCTTGACGAATACGGTGGTCGCCACGTCCGCACCACCGGTGGGGTTGACGTCGGTGCCTCGGTAAATACCGCCATTGTTAAAGACCACCACGCAAATGGGCAGGTTGTAACGGCAGATGGTTTCGATCTCCATGCCGGAAAAACCAAACGCACTGTCGCCTTCAACCGCCAATACGGGATGACCGGTTTCGACGGCGGCCGCAATGGCCTGGCCCATGCCGATCCCCATGACCCCCCAAGTGCCGACATCAAGGCGCTTGCGAGGTTTGTGCATATCGATGATGGAGCGGGCGAAATCCAGCGTGTTGGCGCCTTCGTTGACCAAAATGGCATCGGGCCGCTCGTTGATGATGCCGCGCAACGCGCCCAGCGCGCCCTGATAATCCATCGGCACGTTGTTGTTCATCAGCTTTGGCGCCATGCGCGCAATGTTGGTCTCTTTCTTGGTGTTGACGGCCTCGGTCCAGGCGGCAGGTGGCTTAGCCCAACCCTCACCCATGCCACCCAACAGCGCTTGCACGCACGACCCGATATCGCCGACCACCGGGGCCGCGATCTCGACGTTAGAATCCATTTCACGCGGCTCGATATCGATCTGCACGAATTTCTTGGGCTCGGCACCCCAGGTTTTGCCTTTACCGTGCGACAGTAACCAGTTGAGCCGCGCCCCGATCATCACCACCACGTCTGCTTCTTTCAGCACCAGGGAACGCGCCGGGCCGGCGGATTGCGGATGGGTGTCGGGCAGCAGCCCCTTGGCCATGCTCATGGGCAGGTACGGTATGCCGCTTTTTTCGACCAGCGCACGGATGGCGTCGTCGGCCTGCGCATAGGCGGCGCCCTTACCCAGAATAATCAACGGTCGCTCGGCACCCTTCAAAACATCAAGCGCGCGCTCGACCGCATCAGGCGCCGGCAGCTGCGCCGGTGCCGCATCGATCACCTTAACCAGCGACTTTTCACCGGCTGCGGCATCCATGGCTTGACCCAGAAGTTTCGCCGGTAAATCGAGATAGACGCCGCCCGGACGACCCGAAACCGCAGCCCGGATCGCACGCGCGATACCGATACCGATATCTTCAGCATGCAAAATGCGGTAGGCCGCCTTGCAGAGCGGTTTGGCGATGGCCAGTTGGTCCATCTCTTCATAATCGCCTTGCTGCAGGTCGACGATTTCCCGCTCCGAAGAGCCCGAAATCAGGATCATCGGGAAGCAATTTGTCGTGGCATGCGCCAGAGCCGTCAAGCCATTGAGGAAACCCGGCGCAGAGACCGTCATGCAGATGCCCGGTTTCTTCGTCAAAAACCCGGCGATGGCGGCAGCGTAACCCGCGTGTTGCTCATGGCGAAACGACAACACCCGCATGCCCTCGGCCTGCATCATACGTCCCAGGTCCGTGATCGGAATGCCCGGCACGTTGTAGATTGTGTTGATGTCGTTGAGTTTCAGGGCGTCGATAATCAGATGAAAGCCATCTGTCAGCGCGCCTGCGTCCTCGCCCGTTTCCGTATCTGCTTCGGTGTCTCCCGACATTCAAATCTCTCCCTGGTCTCCCTGCCCGACCGTTTCCGGCCGGAAATTCCATTTAGGCGCTGGTCTTAAGCTTATTTCCCTCAAGTTCCCGCCAGGTCCATTTAACGTGGTCGTGTAGGCACAGGGCGCATGTGAACCTTCAACGCAAAGCTCACGGCCACCGGCTCAAGTTTCAGCACGTTTGTTAGCATCTCATTTTCGGTGGCTAGGCTACCGCCGCCATCCTGCCCAACTGTTTTTTTCATTTAATGCCCTAGGGCACCTAGCTTCATTATCTGGTATACCACATAACGCCTTGAGATTAAGCGGAGGTCTGATCGGATGCAACTGGTTTTTACTCTTGCACGGAAAGGCCACTGCCAAACGAGGGGCTAAGGCCTCTTCGGCGAACAATCTAAATGATCACGGCACGGTTCCGCACCTACGTTTAGTGCGCGCAAATACCCGTTTCGGCCACACCGTCGTGTAGAGAAACCATAAGTCTCAATAGATTTGAATCATTTATCGAAAGGTGGCTGGGGCGGGAGGATTCGAACCTCCGAGTGCCGATACCAAAAACCGGTGCCTTAACCACTTGGCCACGCCCCATTCGCCGGTACGCTTATTAAGCGCGCGCAACATAAGAGGAATTTCCAGCCATCGCAAGACCAGCATTCGGCCTTGGCATTCGACCTTGGTATTCGATCCTGGAAAACAGTTATTCTCAGCCGAGCACTGTGTCCGCGATCCACCAATCGGGATGCAATGACCGGAGCGTGGCGGCGGCCATAGATGCGGCACTCTCATCAGCGAATATGCCGAAACACGTCGCGCCGCTGCCGGACATGCGGGCCAGCAGACAATCTTCAACTGCATTCAGTGCTACGAGTACGGTACCGACCCCCGGTGCCAGTTCCATTGCCGGTGCTTCGAGGTCGTTGTGCGACGCGGACAACATCGCCGCAATTTCTGCAATGCCTTCGGGAACCGTGCCCATATCGCCGATATCCGAAAACGCCCCCCTACGTGCCTTGAACACCGCCGGGGTGGATATCGCAACGCCTGGATTAACCATCACTGCGGGCAAGGCCGTTGGAAGCTCTACAAATGTCAATTGCTCGCCGATTCCCGACATCAACGCCGTCCGGCCCGCGAGGCAAACCGGCACATCCGCGCCCAAATCCAACGCCAACCCACTCAGGTCGTGCTGAGCGGGGTGGATATGCCAAAGCCTCGAAAGCGCTTTGATGGCCGCCGCTGCGTCCGCAGAGCCGCCACCGATCCCGGATGATACCGGTAGATTTTTCTCCAGAGTGATGCGCGCGCCCAGTCCACCGCCAACGCGAGCCCGCAAAGCTTCTGCCGCACGCAGGACCAAGTTGTCTGCTGCGGCACTCAATTCGGAAGATTGCGGCCCGGTGATCTCAAGACTCAATCCGTCATCCGCCGTCGCCATAATGCGATCACCAACGTCCGCAAACACCACCAGGCTTTCCAGCTCATGGTAACCATCGGCGCGACGGCCCGTGACGTGCAGATACAAATTAATCTTGGCCGGTGCGAATACGGCAACCGTGGCATTGTCCATCAGGGTCGGCTCAGATCTTTTTCAGCACCGGCGGGGCCTTGCCGTTCTCCGGTGTTTTCGGGTTGGCGATCGGTGCCTTCAAAATCTCCGCCTCTCCCATACCGTCTTGCAGTTTTTTCTCGATCTTGGAGATGACATCCTTTTCGGGCTTCAAAGACAAAGACCGTTGCCACTGAAAGCGGGCTTCCAAAGCGCGGCCAACACGCCAGTAGGCATCGCCCAGATGATCATTGATGATGGGATCTTCGGGGCGAATTTGGATGGCGCGCTCCAGTTCCTTGACGGCGGCTTCATATTTGCCGAGCCGGTAGTAGCCCCAACCCAAGCTGTCGATGATGTAGCCATCGTTCGGTCGCAGCTCAACGGCGCGGCGGATCATGCCTTGCGCCTTATCCAAGTGAAGACCCTGGTCGATCCAGGAATAACCGAGATAATTCAAAACGAACGGCTGCTCGGGCTCGAACTCCAACGCTTTTTGGAAATCATTTTCCGCATCACGCCAACGCTTGGCCCGCTCCAGCGCAATGCCTCGCGCATAGAGCATCCGCCAGTGGCGCTTCTCCAAGATGCCGACACGGCTGATGGCTTCGGTGTAGGCCTTAATGGCTTCATCCCAGCGCTCATGGCGGCGCAGCAAATTCCCCAACAGCGTCATCGGTTGCGGGTCATGGGCGCGGTTGTTAGCGAGGCTGCGAAAAACGGCGATCGCTTCCTCGGTCTGCCCCATTTGATCGAGATTGTTGCCGAGATTCATTTCAGCCGAAGCGCGAAACGGCGATGCTTTGTTGATGGCGGCATAAATGGTGTTGGCCTCAGCGTAGCGCTCATCCTCATCCAATATATCGGCCACCAATATCTGCGCGATCGGAAAGTCCTGACGGAGATGCAACGCCAAGCGCGCCAGCACCAAGGCTGTTTCACGCGCTCGTTGACGCCGTAGCGAATTGGCAATGCTGAACAATGCCTCAGCGGCGCCGTCCTTGGCCGTGCGCAGAATTTTTTCCGGCTTCTTGCCGCTTTTCAGGCGCGCATCGGCCACATCGAGCAATGTCGTTCCTGGCAAATCTGCTCGAAACTGGTCGTAGATGTTGCGCGCTTTATCGCGATTGCCTTGACGCTCATGGAACCGCCCCATGTGCTGAACGATCCGAAAACTGCCGGTCAGTTTTTTCTTTGCCAGGTCCGCGTAAGATTCTGGCGTCCCTGCATCACCAAGAAAATCCCGTAACAGCGCCACATGGACATCGTGAAGTCCCTGCGTGCTCTCATTGCCGCTGAGTTTGCCAAGCGTCTGAATGGCGGCATCCGATTTGTTATTTCCAGCCAAACTCCAAGCCTCAAGCATGGGGCCGGTAAAGCTGTTGAGGCCCCGATCCGAGCCATCGTCGAAACGTTTCACAACCTCTTCGTGATTCCCCTTAATCAACGCCTCGACAGCAAGTGTCAGATTGGCAATCGGCGCTTTGGGATTTTTCTTCAAGAGATCACGCGCCAGCGGCAAGGCCTCGTCGATGCGGCCTTCAATGACCAGAAGGATGAAGGTTCGCCGCTGCAAATCGGGGGCATCTGGCAAAGCGGTAAGTGCGGCGTTCAAATATGTAAGGGCCGCAGACATATCGCGGCTCGCCTGGGCATGGCGGCCAGCCAGGTAATTGCCAACAGCCGAGACGCCGGGCTTGATTCTCGGTGGCTCGGTATTCTTTCCGGCCGCCATCGCAGTGGCGGCGCTGGCGAGTAAAAACAGGCCGGTAGCCAAAGCTGTGCCGACGCGACGAAATTCAAGATAGGGGGCAGGATTATTTTTCATGACGGCGCCAGTTTAGCCGAGGCGACGCGTCGGTTCTAACGGTTCTTTGCTTCTTCACCGATATGTCATGCCCATTCACAATAAACATCATATTCATTAATGGTAATATAAGAAAATCCTGGTATATTCTCGCTAGTGCGCGCGTAGGTGAAGCCGTCTCGGCACCCTGGACGCGATCAAAAGCCAACAATGCGAAGCCTTATCGCCCCAAATCGGAACCATTTACCGAAACTATTCTTTCCGGCGGGCTTTGCGCAAAAAGAAGAAAATATGACGATGAAACTGCAAACCCTAACGGAAACTCTGGCGGCAGAATCGAGCGTGCCGCAGGAAACGGCGGCGGAAGTCGTCGGCGTCGTGTCGAAAGCCGTCGCGCAAGCGGCACTCGAAAGCAACAGCCAACTGGCCAACGACAACGGCACCTTGGAAGTTCTGATCGATAAACGCGACCTCCTGGAAACCGTCGCTGCCGAAGCGCAAATTTCCGCCGCACAGGCTAGCGAAATTCTCGATACCCTGGTCCGGATCGCTGCCGTTATTTAGATAGCGTAAAAACTGCTAACCTAGGCGCTCTTCTATGATGCGCTTGACGTTTCCCAGGCCGATGGCCGCCTCATCATCCATGCGCTGGGTCATGTCCTGCGCCGGCGGCTTTGGTCTTTCCGGGTTGGTCACTGTCCGCACGTACCGGGTCTGCCCGCCTCGTTCTTCGAAATCATAACGCACAATGATGGGACCGAGGAATGCCGTACCGGTCTCGCCAATCCATAGTGTCGGCCTGTCGCAGGCGGTAATCACCCAATTCAATTCCGCTTCACCTTTGTGAGTGTGCCACAGCTCGCGGAAGGTCTCACCCTTGGTTAGCGGTCGGTCGGGGCTTTCAATATGGTGTGAAGCCACCAACCACTCCGGCCAAGAATTTGGATTGGTGACATAATCAAAGACGGCTTGCGCCGGTGCATCGATGAGCACGTCGTAGACGTGCTCGAAGCTTGATGTATCCGCCATGACGCCCCCTACATGTTCGGGTAATTCGGCCCGCCGCCACCTTCCGGCACGACCCAGTTGATGTTCTGGGTCGGGTCCTTGATGTCGCAGGTTTTACAGTGCACGCAGTTCTGCGCATTGATTTGCAGGCGCTTGGCTCCGTTCTCGCCGTCCTCATCATCAACGTACTCATAGACCCCTGCCGGGCAAAACCGGTTTTCCGGCCCATCGTAGAGCGCCAGATTGGTGTTCACCGGCACGCTGTCATCCTTGAGACGCAGGTGGATCGGTTGATCTTCTTCGTGATTGGTGGCCGAGAACGACACGTTGGTAAGTTTGTCGAAGGTGATCTCGCCGTCCGGTTTGGGGTATTCGATCTTCGGCATGCTTGCCGCGGGCTTCAACTGCTCGTGGTCGTGGTGATGCCCGAGTGTCCAGGGCAACAAAAAGCCCAACCCCAAATTGTTCATCCACATATCGAAACCGGCATACAATGTCCCCAATTTCACGCCAAACTTCGTTAGCGCCGGGCGCGCATTGCGGACACGATGCAGTTCCTTGTAGACCCATGACGCCCGGAACGCCGGCTCATAGCCCACAAGCTCGTCGTTGGCCCGTCCCTCGCCCAGCGCGGCAAAGGCCTGCTCGGCGGCCAACATGCCGGTCTTCATGGCGGTGTGGGTGCCTTTGATGCGCGGCACGTTGACAAACCCGGCCGAACAACCAATCAGGCAGCCGCCCGGAAAGGCCAGCTTCGGCACCGATTGCAACCCGCCTTCGTTGATGGCGCGCGCGCCGTAGGCCACGCGCCGACCGCCCTCCAGCATGGGCTTAATCGCCGGGTGGGTCTTGAAGCGTTGCATCTCGTCATAAGGTGAGAGATATGGGTTTTCATAGTCCAGCGTGCTTACGAAGCCGATGGCGATCTGGTTGTTTTCCTGGTGATAGATAAAGCCGCCGCCGACCACGTCCCCAAGTGGCCAGCCCTGGGTATGTATAACTGTACCTTCCTTGTGCTGCTTGGGGCCGACGTCCCAAAGTTCCTTGATGCCGATGCCGTATGTTTGCGGCTGGCTGTCGTCGCTCAGGCTGAAACTATCAATCAATTGCTTCGAAAGGCTGCCCCGGCACCCCTCTGCAAAGAACGTATACTTGGCGTGCAGTTCAACACCCGGTTCGAAATTGGGGCCGGGCTCGCCATCACGGCTGCGACCCATGTCGCCCGTGGCGATGCCTTTCACAGAACCGTCTTCATTGAACAGCACTTCGGCTGCGGCGAAACCCGGATAGACCTCAACGCCCAGCGCTTCAGCTTGCTCACCCAGCCAGCGGGTGAAATTGCCGAGCGACAGGGTGTAGCAGCCATCGTTGGTCAGCATCGGCGGCATGATAAAATGCGGAAGGTTGCGTTGGCCAGTCTCGGTCAGCACCCAGTGCAGATTGTTGGTTACCGGTACGCCCATGGGCGCGCCTTGGTCTTTCCAATCGGGAATCAATTCGCTCAAGGCGATCGGGTCAACGACCGCACCCGACAGGATGTGGGCACCGATTTCGGAGCCCTTTTCAACCACACAGACTGTGACTTCCTGCTCTTTTTCACCAGCCAATTGCATGAGACGGATCGCCGCGCTCATACCAGTCGGCCCGCCGCCGACGATCACCACATCAAATTCCATCGATTCCCGTTCGATCGCTTGTTCCGTCATCGCTTTCAATCCCCAATTTAGCCGGCTAATTCTGACCGCGATTTGTACCACAGGCCGCCGCTCTATTCATGTGGAAATCTTGCGTCCGCAAAAGCTGGCGGCCTAGCGCACGGATTGCTACGTTGTCACCATGAACTTGCAGGCCCACGCGCGCGCCATATTGGAATGGCATCAACTGGTCGGCGTCGACGAAACCATCGCCGGCGAGCCCATCGACCGGTTCGCGTTGGCCGAAGCGGCTCCGATTGCACGCCCGCAGGCGCCACCGTCGTCACCCGGGCGACCGTCACCCGCACCTGCATCGTCCACGCAACACCTGCCCAGTGCGCCGCAATCGTTGCCGCCCAGCAATGACGAATCGGTCAAATCCGCCGTTGAGTTGGCGGCAGCGTCAAACAGCCTCGAAGAATTGCGGGCCGCGTTGGAAACTTTTGACGGATGCGGGCTAAAGAAGACCGCAACCAACCTCGTGTTCGTCGATGGCAACCCTGATGCACGGGTGCTGTTCATTGGCGAAGGCCCGGGTGCAGAGGAGGACCGCCAAGGTGTGCCCTTCGTTGGCCCCAGCGGCCAGCTATTGGACAAGATGCTGTCGTCGATCGGGCTTCGGCGCGGCGACGTATTGATCTCCAACACGGTGTTCTGGCGCCCACCGGGCAACCGCACCCCAACCCCACAGGAAACAGCCACCTGCATGCCGTTCGTCGAGCGCTTGATTGAATTGGTGGACCCAGACGTCTTGGTGCCGCTGGGCGGGCCGGCGGCGAAATCGTTGTTGGGCGAAACGCAGGGCATCGGTCGGTTGCGCGGATGTTGGTTCAGTTTCGAGACGCCGCGCATGTCGCATCCGGTGCCGGCAACGCCGATGTTCCACCCGGCCTATCTGCTGCGCACGCCGATCCAGAAGCGCGCAGCATGGAACGATCTCCGGCTGATCGGCAAAAAATTGGCTGAAACCTCTCACTGATCCCACATTTAGTGCTTGTTTATGAACGCATTTCGCAAAATATGGTGAAATACCTGTCGAATCGGTCAGAATCATTGCCCGAATCGCTACCATCCGCTATACACAGGAAAAGCTTTTGAGGGATACCAATCGTTTGTTCCGTTGTCTGTTCTCACGCGGGCGGCATTTTGCCGCCGCCATTGGTCTATGTTTGGGAATCGCCGCTCCCATCAATGCCATGTCGGCTTCAACGCCGGATATTTTGTCGGACGCCGATAAGTCGCTGTATGCGGAAATCTTCCAGGTTCAGGAAAGTGGGAACTGGAAGCAAGCCAATGCGTTAGTCAAAAAACTATCCGATCCGTTACTACTTGGTCATGTTCTGGCGCAACGATATTTGCACCCAACGAAATACCGTTCGCGCTATAAAGAACTGCGCGACTGGCTCGCGGTTTATGCCGACCACCCGCAAGCGGGACAACTCTACAAATTGGCCGTGCGGCGAAAGCCGAAAAAATGGCGCATGCCGAAAGCCCCGCAACGCGTCAAGATGACGTCTGAGCGCCAAACCAAATCTCGCTCGACACGGAAAATCCCTTCAAAACGCCTGAGCCGCTCGGATCGCACTAAGGCCAATCAGTTGCAAAGCCGAGTCCGTCGCGCGTTGCGCCGAGGACACACCTTAACGGCGAAACGCGTGCTAGAAACCAAAGATGCAAAGCGGCTGCTCAGCAACGGACAGTTTGACAAATTGGCGGCACGGTTGGGCTTTGCTTATTTCACCGACGGCCGCGACAAGTGGGCGCTGAGTTGGGCCGGCAAGGCCGCCGACCGTTCCGGCCAACTGATCCCCGAGGCGCATTGGACTTCTGGGTTGGCATCATGGCGCCTGGGCCGCAAGGATGTAGCCGCGCATCATTTCGAACAGGCCGCACACCATTCCAGCGGCGCCGACTGGTTCCACGCCGGCGCTGCGTTCTGGGCGGCCCGCGCGCATCTGGTCAATCGCCAGCCGGCGCATGTCAACGCCTGGCTCAAGCAAGCCGCCAAACATCCGCGCACTTTCTATGGCTTGTTGGCCGGCCAAATCCTCGGCAAGCCCATGGCTTTCCAATGGACCCCGCCGCCACTTGACGGAAGCACAGGCACTCAACTGACAACCCGGCCGCGCGGCAAACGCGCCATGGCGCTGCTGCAAGTGGGCGACATCCATGCCGCCGAGCGGGAATTGCGGGAATTGGCGCGCGGCGCCGACAGTGATTTGGCCCAAGGCATTTTAGCATTGGCCGCGCAGGGCAACATGGCGAGTTTGGCCGTTCGCCTGGATGCGCGCATGTACCCTTACGGCGGCGGCTATGACGGCGCCGCCTATCCCATCCCAGCTTATGTACCGGCGGAGGGTTTCCGTGTTGATCGAGCACTGATCTATGCGCTGATCCGTCAGGAATCGCGCTTTAACCCGAAAGCCAAAAGCTGGGCCGGTGCGCGCGGCCTGATGCAATTGATGCCGGGCACGGCACGCTTCGTAGCGCGTTCCAAGGGCATCAAGTATCGCTCGCGGCGAAAACTCTATCAGCCGGAAATGAACCTGACATTGGGCCAGCGCTATATCGAGATGCTGCTCACCAATGGAAAAATTCAAGGCGACCTTTTCCTGATGGCGGCCGCCTGGAACGGCGGGCCCGGCAATTTGAACAAGTGGCGCAAGCGCACCGACGATCTGGGCGATCCGTTATTCCTGATCGAGAGCCTGCCCAGCCGCGAAACCCGCCAGTTCATCGAGCGCGTATTAGCCAACTTGTGGATTTACCGCCACCGACTGGGTCAGGGCACGCCATCGCTCGACGCCATTGCCGCCGGCCAGCGCCCGGTGTATACCGCGCTCGGTCCTGATTCCGAAGAGGTTGCACAAAACAATGGGTCACGCAGATAAAACCGAATTTCAGCCGGTCAACATCGCCATTCTGACGGTTTCCGATAGCCGCACGCTAGCCGACGACCGATCCGGCGACACGTTGGTGCAACGGCTCGAATCCGCTGGTCACTTGCTCGCCGCACGCGCCATCGTCAAAGACGAAGTGCCGCTGATTTCCGAACAATTGAGAACCTGGGTCGCCGACCCTGGCATTGATGTGGTGATCGCCACCGGCGGTACCGGCGTGACCGGCCGTGACGTAACGCCCGAAGCCTTTGCCGCGGTGTGGGAAAAAGAAATTCCGGGCTTCGGCGAACTGTTCCGTTGGGTCAGTTATCAGAAGATCAAAACCTCCACCATCCAATCGCGCGCCTGCGCCGGCGTCGCCGGCGGCACCTACATGTTCGCGCTACCGGGCTCTACGGGTGCGTGCAAAGATGGCTGGGACGAGATTTTGCACGAACAATTGGACATCCGCCACAAGCCCTGCAATTTCGTTGAGATGATGCCACGCCTGCAAGAGCATCTTGAATAGCTTCAGCAATAACTCCGGTAATCACGCCGGCGAAAACCTACCGCCTCTACTCCTGCTGCCGGGGATGATGTGTGATCATCGGCTATGGGATAACATGGCCGAAGACTTGAGCCGGCATGCAACGCTCAGCTTTGGCGACCTATCGCGGGGCGCTACTATCACCGAAATGGCCACACAGGTTCTCGCCCAAGCGCCGGCGGCTTTCGTCCTTTGCGGCTTTTCCATGGGCGGATATGTGGCGCAAGAAATCGTCCGATTGGCACCCGAGCGGGTCATCTCGCTTGTTTTGATCAACACCTCGGCCACAGGCACCACCCCGTCGGAGCGCAACAACCGACACGAAACGGCGCAATTGATGGCCAATAGATCGTTCAAGGGAGTCACCACCGGCAACTTGCGACGCTCTGTTCATGTCTCCCGCGCCCAGGACCAACATTTGCTCGACCATATTCAGCGCATGGCCTTGGATCTGGGCAAAGACGTGTTCTTGCGACAACTGATCATGGTTCGCGATGACCGGCATAACGGATTAGAAAGCATCAATTGTCCAACGCTGGTCATTGCCGCACGCGACGACCGCATGCGTTCGGTGAACGAATCGCAAGCGCTCGCGGATGGCATTTCTGGCGCTCGTCTGATTATTTTTGAGAATTGCGGCCACATGACTCCACTGGAACAGCCGGATGCGCTAAACAACGCTCTCATGGATTGGCTGAACGCATGCCCGACAACAGTATCACCACTGTAATCTTCGACATGGATGACGTGCTTTGCGATTATGATCGCGAAGCCCGCATTGCCCATATGGCCAGGACCACTGGGCTCCGCGCCGAAGACATTGTTGCCGCGATTTGGGGCTCCGGCTTTGATGACCGCGCCGACGAAGGCGCATTCACCCCAGACGATTACCTCTCGGAAACGCAAAGGCTCCTCGGCGTTCAAATCTCCGCGCAGGATTGGGCGGCAGCCCGCAAAGCCAGCATTACGCCACGTCCAGCCGTGCTGGAGATGGCGCACCGGGCCGGCGAGCGAGCCCAGTTGGCCGCCTTCACCAACAACGGCCCACTCATGCGTTCGATGATAGGCGACATTTTCCCCGATGCCTTGGCGCTTTTCGGTGAGCAGCTGTTTTTCTCATGCGATATCGGCATCGCCAAACCCGCGCCTGAGGCCTATCTCCAAGTACTGGAGCGCCTCGGCGCCGAGCCTCACCGCACGTTGTTCATCGACGACAACGAAGGTTATATCCGAGGCGCCGCCGAAGCCGGTCTACATGTGCACCGCTACACGAATGCTGATGCGCTAGTACATCAACTCCGGACCTTCGGCCTGCTTTAGCCTCAAGCCCCGTATTTCGCTTTCGCCTCGCGGCGACGCGCGTGCAGCACCGGCTCGGTATAGCCATTCGGCTGCTCTCGTCCCTTGAACACCAGATCACAAGCCGCGTGGAACGCCACGCTATCTTCGAAGTTGACCGCCATGCTTTTGTAGGTGGGGTCGCCGGCGTTCTGGTCGTCAACCACGGCGGCCATGCGTTTCATGGTTTCAGTCACCTGATCTTCCGTGCAGATGCCATGATGCAGCCAATTGGAAATGTGCTGGGCGGAGATGCGCAATGTGGCGCGGTCTTCCATCAGGCCGACATTGTTGATATCGGGCACTTTGGAACAACCAACACCGCTGTCGATCCACCGCACGACATAACCCAAAATGCCTTGCGCGTTATTGTCCAATTCCTGCTGAATTTCCTCTTCCGACCAGTTCGGCCGGTCGGCCATGGGGATGGTCAGGATATCATCCAAGCTCGCACGATCGCGGGTTTTGATCGCGTCTTGGCGGGCCAGCACATCAATATGATGGTAGTGCGTGGCGTGCAGCGTCGCTGCCGTTGGCGACGGCACCCAGGCCGTATTGGCACCCGCTTCGGGGTGCGCCGTCTTAGCTTCCAGCATGGCCGCCATCAAATCGGGCATGGCCCACATGCCTTTGCCGATTTGGGCACGTCCCTCAAGCCCGCATTGCAGACCAGTATCGACGTTCCAATCTTCGTAAGCAACAATCCACGGCGTCGATTTGACGTCGTTCTTACGCACCATGGGACCGGCCTCCATGGCGGTATGAATTTCATCACCGGTGCGGTCCAGGAATCCTGTATTGATGAACACCACGCGGCCCTTGGCGGCACGGATGCATTCTTTCAGGTTCACGGTGGTGCGGCGCTCTTCATCCATGATACCCATCTTAAGGGTGTTGTTCTCGAGCCCCAGCGCGGCTTCGACCCGACCGAACAGTTCATTGGCAAACGCAACTTCTTCAGGCCCATGCATTTTGGGTTTAACGATATAGACCGAGCCCGCGCGACTGTTGCTGACGCTGCCGAGTTTTTTCAGATCGTGCATGGCAATCAGGCTGGAAATCATGGCATCCATAATTTCTTCAGGAATCTCTTTGCCCTCTTTGTCCAGGATGGCGTTGGTGGTGATCACCGCACCGACATTGCGCACCAGCATCAACGAGCGTCCGTGCAGGCCAAGATGCCCACCAAAGGGCGCCGTGTACTCCCGGTCTGCATTCAGCCGGCGTTCGACGGTCTCGCCGCCTTTTTCGAAGCTGTCCTTCAGATCGCCGTTCATCAGGCCGAGCCAATTGCGATAGGCATGCACCTTATCGGCGGCATCGACACAAGCCACCGAGTCTTCCAAGTCAATGATTGTGGTGACTGCGGATTCAAGCACCAAGTCTGCGACCCCGGCCGGATCGTTCTTGCCAATGGGATGTGTGCGGTCAAACCGAATATCCAAATGCAGGCCGTGATTGATCAGCAACACGGAAATCGGGTCGGCGGCGTCGCCTTGATAGCCTGCAAACTGGCTATCGTCGGCAAGCCCCGTGCTGGAACCGTCGGCAAGTGAAACCTGGAGGTGGCCATCGACAACACTGTAGCCCGTTGCATCCTTATGCGAACCTTTGGCCAGTGGCGCTGCGTCATCCAACAACGTTCGCGCCCAAGCGATGACCTTTTCGCCGCGCTTTGGATTATAGCCGCCTGAGCGTTCCGCGCCGTCATCGTCGGAGATGGCATCCGTGCCGTACAACGCGTCATACAGACTACCCCAGCGCGCGTTGGCAGCGTTCAGAGCATAGCGCGCGATGGTGACCGGCACCACCAATTGCGGACCCGGGATATGGGCAATCTCTTCGTCGACAAACTCCGTCTCGACGGAGAAGTCAGTCCCTTCCTCTACCAGGTATCCGATCTCTTGCAGGAACGCCTTGTATGCCACGCCATCGTGGTCTTGGCCTTTGCGGTCGCGGTGCCATTGATCGAGCTTGGCTTGAATGTCATCGCGCTTGGCTAAAAGTGCACGGTTCTTTGGCGCCAGATCGTGGACAACGGCATCCATGGCCGTCCAGAATCCGTCAGCCGTGACACCCGTTCCGGTCACGGCCTCGCGGTTGATAAAATCGTGAAGTTCCTGGGCAACTTGAAGATTACCCGCCTGGACCATATCGGACATCAATTCCTCGCGTCGTTGTGTTGAAAGCATCTCTTTGCGCAGCCGAATTTATCGACCCCGTCCCGATCTGCAAGAACCTTTCAGGGAAAATCACTTGTGCCGCAAGCAGCGTGGCTGCTGTCAGGAAAGGAAACCGCCGGAATCATCGAAGAATGGGTGCGGTCCATCGTGTTCGCCGATGTAGGAAAGGTGCGCCACGAGCCGCCCTTCGCCGGACAAATAGACCAACCGGCAAGCCGGGGGCTCCATATGAAAGGCGGGCTCGCCGTCCGGGTCGAAGTCCAAGCTGACGGCATGTGCGGGGCTTGGGGCGATACTGGCCATCGTGCCATGCCAGAGCACGGAAATGTCACGATGCACATGACCACACAAAACCATCTGCACTTGTGGATGAGCGGCGATCAGCGCGCCCAACGCTTCACCCCCCCGGCAATTCTGTACGTCCATATGGCGGATGCCCGTATGGAAGGGTGGATGGTGCATGAACATCAAGGTCGGTTTGCTGAGTTCTTTATTCAATTCATTCGCCAACCATCTGCGCCGGCGATCACAAATCACGCCGCCGGCCTCGCCAGGCTCTGTCGTGTCCATACCGATTAGCCGAACGGGATAGGTATCGACCACGTAACACATGAAATCATCGTTCGGCAGATAGCTATGATCATCGAAGACCTGCCGAAGAGCATCTGCGCGGTCATGATTTCCGGGCACGACGAAATAGGGCATCGCGAGGCCATTCAACAGTGATTTTGCCAATTCAT
Source organism: Rhodospirillaceae bacterium (assembly GCA_018698795.1). Lineage (GTDB taxonomy): Bacteria > Pseudomonadota > Alphaproteobacteria > Rhodospirillales > Casp-alpha2 > TMED8. Next base: position 5,087 of record JABIPG010000100.1, on the reverse strand, counting down.
ATTCCTCGGCCAAGCCGAAATCACAGATGTCCCCCGTTACCAAGGCGACATCCGGACGAATAGGCAATGTATTGAGATGCGCAACCGCACGGGCCAAAAAGCCCGCCGTGTCGACTTTTCCATACGCCAAGTCCCCTTCGCGGCGGATATGCGTATCGGTAATTTGTGCGATAATCATGGTTACGATTATACCCATTCAGCGCCATGAAATCACCGCGTGGTTATCTTTTGTTTTTCCCGTGCAGGTTTCCTATCATGGCGGTCAATCCACGGATCAAGGAGAACCCACGTGAGCGACCAACGCGCACCCGAATATTTCGCCGACCTGATCAGCAACGTCTCGCACGCCAACGGTGTTTTCCGCATTACATTCGCCGAGCAAGAAGCTGAAAACAACGTCTCCGATACGGTACGGCTGCTCATTCCAGCCAATCAATTGCAGAATGTGATGCAGGGCATCGCAAACGCCGCGACTGAAATTCGCGACAAGATGCAGCAAGCGCAAGCCGCTACGGGCGAAGCCGATGCAACCATGGGCTCGCCAGCAGCTGAAGAAGAAGCCACGGAGAAAAAGGGCAAGAAAAAGACCTGACCCGGAACTAGCCCGAGTTTTCAGCGCTCTCTATTGGCATCCGCGAGAGAGCTCCAGGCCGGACCCAGGATATATTCCAATACGGTCCTGTCTCCGGTAATGATGCTGACCGCCATCTGCATGCCGGGAAACAAGCTATATTTCTGTTTGCCGCTTTCGAAATATCCTTTGTCGGTGACAATACGCACCTTGTAGTAGGGCATGCCGTCAGGCGTCATCAAGGTATCAGGGCTGACGCTGACCACGGTTCCCTCCAAACCGCCGAACCGCATGGCGTCAGCAGATGCCAGCTTGACTACCGCCAATTGCCCGGCCGCCACATAACCGATGTCGCTGGTCGGCAATTTCGCCTCGACGATCAGCTTGTCTCCCGCCGGCACCAGCTCGGCAATTGGGTCTCCCGGTCGGATAACGCCGCCCACAGTGACCACGTGCAAGGTTTTGATCGCACCATCCACCGGTGAACGCACCGTCGTTCGAGCAAGACTGTCTCTGAATTTCTTCACGCGTTCGCGCAACTCGCCCAGTGTCAGACGCACTTCGTTCAACGCTTTTTGGTTTTCATCAGCGAAAACACTTTGGATATTGAGAAGTTCCGCGTTCGCTTCCTTCAGCGCCGAGCGGGCCCGCGACAACGCCGATGTATCTCCTTCAATCCCACCTTCCAATTGCCGCAATTCCTTCAACAAGTCGAGATGACGGAATCGATTGGTCAGGTTATCGCGCAAGAGGTCTTCGCTGATGGCCGCCTGTTCTTGCACCAATTTCAAACTTTTACGCTGGTTGCGGATACGAGTGGATATCTCCTTGATTTCTTGATCGCGCTGGAATGTCGCCTCTCTCTGGCGTACCAGTTCGCTCTTGTGTCGGGCCATCTGAGTCTTGAATTGCTGGGAAGCCTGGCTGACAAGGAGCTTCTCAGCCGCCACGAGATCGGGCGGAAATTCCGGCCGCGCCGCGCCTTTGATTAAGCCCTCAATCCGAGCTTCATCTATACGCAGCGATTTCAACCGGACACTCAGCTCTCCCACATCGGCGCCACTGGCTGTCGGTTCCAATACCACCAGCGTTTGACCTTTCGCCACGGATTCGCCTTCACGCACGCTGATCTCGCGGATAATACCGCCTTCCAGGTGCTGCACGGTTTTGACTTGGGTGGACGGGATCACCTCACCGGTGGCCATGCTGACGATATCCAACGGGCTGACAGCAGCCCATGTGCCAAACGCAATCACCGCCGCCGTACACAGCGCAAACGTCAGGTGGGCGGATTTTCCAACGCGCTCGGACGGCGCGGTCACGGTGGCGGGCGCAGCGGTCAATCTCCACCTCCCTTGCCATTAATGACGGCATAGCGCTGAGCGACGTTATCCACCGTCAGTGGCTCATCCGGGTCCAATGGCTCGCTGCTCCGCTCGCCAGCGGATTCAGCCTCTTGTGGCTCCTCAGATTGCTCTTCGGCAGGCGTTGCCGGTACTGAGGCGAGGGCTTCGGATACTGGGGAATCAGGTGCGGGGGGTTGCTCCGGCGCCGCTGCAGGTGACAAAGCTTCGTGACCACCGAAATGCAGGGTCGGGGTCGGTTTTTCATTCAGGTCCAGCACACCGTGCTGGCCTTTCACGATGTTCGGGTCGTGCGACATGATGATGATCGTCCGCCCGGCCTTGGCCAGCGCGCCCAGAATTTGATGCACGGCCTTGGCCCCTTCCGCATCCAGGCTTTCCGTCGGCTCATCAATGAGCACCAGCATACCCTTGGTCGTCAACCCGCGTGCCAAGGCGACCCGGCGACGGATCCCTTCAGACAGACGCCAGCCGTTTTCGACGACCTGCGTATCGAAGCCCTCGGCGCTTTCGTCCAAAAACCGCCGAAGCCCACAATGGTCGACAATCTGATTGAGCTCATGCTCGTCGATCTCAGGGTTGTTGATGCGCAGGTTTTCAGCAATCGTGCCGTTCAGCAGGGCGGGCTCCTGCGGCAGATATACGACCTGCCGACGCCACCATTCCGGCGCCACCTGCTTAAGGTCCAGCCCATCGACCAACACCTGCCCACGCGACGGATCCAACAACCCCATCACAAGGCGTGCAAACGTGGTCTTTCCGGTGCCGTTAGCGCCGCAGACCACCAGCACAGACCCTGGGGACAAATTTAAATTCAGCGATTCAAAGATCGGCGTCGCCGCACTGGGAAATGAAAACGCTAAATCCCTAAGTTCAATCGCGCCGGAATACTCACGCAACGCAGACCCGCTGGTGGCTTCGAGCGGCGCTTGCATCAAATTCTTGAACATATCCAATGACTGACGCGCCTTGGCGAAACTGGCACCCAATTGCGAGAACTTGCTGATCGGCTGCAAAGCGCGAGCCGCCATGATGTTGGCACCGATCATGATGCCGACATCCAATTCGCCCATCACCACCAAGATGGCACCAGTGGTGATCACCGCGACGCCCATAAAGCCGTTGGCGCTCTGGGTGATGCTCTGCACTAAACCCTGTCGCCCCGTCATCTTTCGGCGCAGGCCTTGGATTTGATAGATGTGATCTTGCCAAGCACCTCGCAGGTAATCACCTGCGTTGAACGACCGGATGGTATCACCTTCCCGGCTCGCCGTGCTGACCAACGCACTGCCAACCCCGGACACCTGTTGCACCTCAGCGGTCATTTTTTGCATGGAAATTCCGCCGACAACGCCGGCTGCGAACACCGACACCAAGAACGCCATCACCACATAAGCAATGGCCGGCTCCAGCAGATAGAGCGCCAGCACAAACACCAAGGCGAACGGCACATCAAGAATGGTGGTGATGTTGTTGGCGTTGTAAGCGGTCTCGATGGCCTGGGCCCCATTGACCACTTCACGCCGGGTTTCTGGCGGAATTTGTTCCACCGCGCCGGTCTTGGCCATGGTCAGAACCGTATAGCCGTCGATGGCTGTTTTCTCGTCAGGCAGCACACTGACGCCGCGTGCAATATGCAGTCGGGACTGGCGAAATGCGAATTCCAGCCCCAAGGCGATCAAAACCCCGCTGGTCAGCGTCACCAAGGTGGCATCGACGCCATTCGCCACGTAGCGATTGAGCACCTGCATGACAAACAAGGGTTGGGCCAACGCCAGCAAGTTGATGAACAACGACGCTACGATCAGTTCCGCGGCCAAGCCCGGTGATGCCAAGAAGCGTTTCAGAAGTTCGTTCATTGTAGGTCCATTCCGCCCACGCCCAGCCGACTACAACTCGCCAAAGGCGCCGACGTTCAGCGTACGCCGGATTTCATCGGATTTGAACCCAAATGCCATGGGACGGCGCACGCCGGGCAAGAACACCACATCGTAAAGCTCTTCGACGGCGCCGTCGATGCGCAGCCAATGCGCGACATCCCCGCTGCGCAGATCGATCACATAAAGCCCGCATTGCGCATCGGCCTTGCGGGCTTTCAACTCCTCATCCAATGCCAGCCCCGAAAAGGTCCCATTCTCGCGCGGCTTTGAGAGCCCGATCAACGCATAGTCCCCGTGGAAACTTAAGCCCCGCAGGTAACCTGGGCAAAAAGCCACGGCCTCAAACTTTCCGGATTTCACATCCACATGGCCGAACTCGCCGGTTCCTGAATTGAGCAGCCAGAGTTTGCCGCCGTGCACTCTGGGCGAATGCGGCATGGAGAGCCCCGACGCGACGATCTCGCCGCTCGGAACGTCCATGATAATACCGCCGTCTCGGCGTTTGTTGCGCCAACCATCCGGCACATCGGTCTCCGCCACTGCGGTGACATATTTGGGTTTACCGTCCACCATCGCCATGCCGTTCAAATGGCACCGATCCTCCGCCGCCAACTTGGAGACAAACGGCGGTTTCCACAGCGGCACAAAGCTCTCCGTTTCACCAACCGTTGCCAGGCAACTGAACAACGTATTGACGAAAACCGGCCGGCCCGTGGCATCGACTGCAATGTCATGGACATCCAAGTCACCGGTGGTGTGGCCGTTTATCGGCAGGTAAGCCCGGTCGTAACCCTCGTAGCCCTGGCCGGGCACCAAGATATTTTCGAACCGCCATAGCTGATAAAGTGAACTCATGTAAAAGCCGGTGTCGGTCACTGCCATGCCCATGCAACGGTTGAACGTGCGTTCAAAAATCGAAAGCCGCCCGTTCGGCTGCAGGCCAATGAAAAAAACCTTTCCCGATTGGTAGGTGGTGAAGGCCAGGCTGGCATTGGCTTCGAACAACCACGATACGAATTGCCGCGAAGCCGACATTTCGAGTTTGACGTCCGGCGTTTCCGATTGGGCCTTTCCAGGTGCGTTTCTTCGCGTCGACGTCGGCTTCTGGGTAGTTGTCTTGTTCTGTGTCGGCTTCTTGGCCGCTGCTGGCTTTCTCGTTGCTGTCGTTTTGCTCGCAGCAGGCTTTTTGGTCATGGGCTTCTTAGCTGCAGCGGTTTTCGGTTTCGGCGCTGCTTTCGCCTTTGCGACCGCCGGTTTCTTCGCCGATGTTCT
>JABIPG010000102.1 GCA_018698795.1 Rhodospirillaceae bacterium | reverse complement strand
TGACTACAAACCCTTCGAATAGAAAACCGCTTCGGTAACGAGCCGAAGCGGAAACAAAATGTCCGCACATAGAAACAGCAGACACAGGAAGTCGCCCAAAAACTGACTTCTTCAACAGCCTCAGCCATGAACGGACATATGCAATGTGAATTGACCGGAGACGACCTCTACCCATATGTTTCAGATGGGCTGGTTGTCCTACTGGGCAATCAAATTGGGATGTCGGGATGGATGTAACTTTGGGAATTGGCAAAACATGGAATTCGTCTCAAAAGCGGTAGAATTGGAACCGGCGAACCTGGGCGAGGCCCACACGTCCATCTATCGCTATTGGAACGAAATGCGAGGTGGACGGGTGTTCCCATCGTGGCCGGAAGTCGACATGATGGCGTTGCCACTTGCCATCGTGCCTTGGTGTTCCGTTGTCGACGTTGTGGAAGGCGGCAAGGATTTCATCATCCGTTTTTGGGGAACGGAACGGGTGCGCCTGCTGGGAGTGGATTATACCGGCCATAGGGTGTCCGAATTCCGCTCGCCTGATGTCAGCGCGAAGATTCAAGACGAACTGAGCCAGGTTATTTCCGAACAGCGCCCTTTGTTGGTGGAGACGATGTTGTCGTTGTCGGACATGCGTGGTTTAGAGCTTACAACGTTTCAGGTGTTGCGTCTGCCATTTGGCGAAAAAACGGATGTGAACACCATCCTCAACGCTCCGCAATATCCGAATGACACGCAAATGCTCTACGAGTGGTTTGGGGCCGAGGTGCCTCTATCTGTTCTGTCGCGACGGCAGGCCGCCAGAACTGTATGATTTCGCGTACGCCGCCGCTACCGCTTTGCACTACTTGAAGAGGCGCCTCGGCAGTTCTCTTAGTGACCGCCCAGGGTCATAACCGCCTATTTCCACACTCTCTTTTTTGAGTCCGCTATGCCTGCTCAAACCGAATGAAAAATCCGCAGTGCTGATTTCGTATTCTTGATGCCCGCTTGACCCTCAGTTACGGTCATTGAGTTACGAGAAGCGGCTGTCGCCGATAGAAGGCGAAGCGCTGGCGGATTTTTGATGATTGGCGAGAAAGGCTTCTGGCATGCGCTGGACCATTTTTATTGGACTTCAGATTTTGGTTGTTGGCGTGATTGTCGGGGCGGCTGTCTTTGTAGCCCAGATGCACGATGACCATGTCATCATCGCAAAGAAACCACCGCCATCCATTGGCCAATGGTACAAGCCGGATAACAAGCGCCAAGTCTGGCTCCACACGATGTTCAGGTTGCGCCGTCAAGTTGTGGCGATCGAGGTTTACGCCTCGGCGGAGGATTCAGAAAATCTGAACACATGGCTTGGGATGCTGACCAAGGACTACCAGAAAATTGCCTCCATGGTGCCGGAATGGGCGCCCCGGCTAGATTTAGAGGCCTTGGCAGCAGTTCAGAACGCAGCCGGCGAAAGCCGCTACAAAGACGTGATTGCGGCTCTGAGGGCATTGAACGACACCTGCCGGTCCTGCCATGCGGACTTCCGCGCCGTCACCGCCGCGCTGTATCGCGCACCGGACTTTTCCACAATGAAAGTCGCCGGCGGCAAACCGCTTAACGAACACATGGCTGCGTTGAGCCGCCAGGTCAATCACATCAAGATCGCCTTTACCGATGGTCGCGACGCCGATGCCATGGCGGCATTCTTAAACCTGAAAACCGGCATGGATGAACTCGGCGGAACTTGCATCAAGTGCCACAACAAACTCGGCCAAAAGCCCTATCCCGACCCTGCATTGTCCGGGGCCATTGCGAATCTGGAGGAAAGCCTGAGAACTGGCGACCTGAAATCGAAGGGCCGGTCTTTGGGCATGGTGGCGGTGTTGGCATGCGCCCAATGTCATGGCACTCACCGTTTGGCGTTCGATGCGAAAGTCCTTTACGGCCAGGAAAAGAATTGGCGGACGCTGCTCCAACACCGGTTTTAAGCCCCCACCAGTGCCCCCCAGAAAGTCTATCCGTCTTGGGTCAGACTCTGCTCAATTGTTAATCTGAAAAAATACTTCGGGGGGTGTTCAAATCCGGGCAAGAAAAAGGGCGCCGGTTGAACCGGCGCCCTTGAACAAGATTGTTTGACGCCGAGATCAGTCAGCGGCGTCATCCACCGGGCGCGAGTCTTTGAATGTCCGCCAACCCGAGATCATCGACGAGATGATCGATTGGCGCGACATGATGTCTTCACGCACCGCCGCATAGATATGGATGATGATAAAGCAGACGAACGCCCACATGCCAAGATGATGCCAAGTATGGACATCCTGGCTTTGGCCGAACAGTGGGATCACCCAAGCGCTGAACCAATCATACTGCCACGATCCCATGCCGGTGCCTTCGCCGTACATGGAAAGCCCCGTGACAATCATGAAAACCATCGTCCACACGAAGGCAAAATGCATGACCAAAACGGCCAGCGGATTATGCCCTTCGTATTTCTTCGGTTCCTTGACGATCATCGCGTACCAGAGAACCTCGTGCACGATCTCGCTCCACCATTTCGGCCGCAAGAACGGCGGGATGAAAATCTCCCTCGCGTGCTTATTGCCGGCGATGGCCCAGTAAAGGCGGAACACGAACCCGATGATCACCACATACGCGGAAACGAAGTGGATCCAGCGGATATAGCCCATGAGGAAATTCTCGTACGCCTCGCCGGGTACGCTGGGCAGCGGGCTGGCGATAAAGTAGCCCGTGACACCCAACGCCAGAATGGCGAAAGCGTTGATCCAGTGCCACAGGCGAAGCGGCGCTTCGTAGACGTAGCGCGCCTCTTCGTTGTGGGTTGTTGATGCCTTGGTGGTCATGTTCGATCCTCCTCAGCGGACTTTGACAACAGCCAGTTCTTCACCCTCTTCCGACATGACGTGCGTCGAGCACGCCAGGCACGGATCGAAGCTGTGTAGATTGCGGAGAATCTCCACCGGCTCTTCGGGGCGTTCCACCTTGGTGTTCATCAGCGAAGCCTCGAAGGCGCCGATATTGCCCTCGTTGTCGCGCGGTGAGCCGTTCCAGGTGGTCGGCACGATGCACTGATAGTTGTCGATCTTGGTGTCGTTGATGTTGATCCAGTGCCCCAGCGCACCACGCGGTGCCTCGGTGAAACCGACCCCCTTGGCCTCTTTCGGCCAGGTTGACGGGTCGAAGTTCGCCGTATTGGCGGTGGCGGTATCGCCGGCCTTGATGTTGGAGATCAGTTTTTCCAAGAAGTACTTTTGTTTGTCCGCCGCCCATTGTGCTTCCAGCGCACGTGCCGCCGTGCGGCCAAGCGTCGAGAACAGTGCCGAGACCGGCACATCGAGCGTCTTCAGCACGAAGTTGATCTGTTCGGTGATCTCCTTATGGCCTTGGGCATAACCGATGACATAACGCGCCAGCGGCCCCACTTCCATGGCGTGCCCGCGCCAACGCGGCGCCTTGATCCACGAATACTTACCCGCTTCATCAATCTGCTCGATGTTGGTTTTGGTGCCCTTGGCGTTGGGGCCCAATTGATAGTTGGGCTCGGTGACACCATCCCACGGGTGCAGACCTTTGGCTTCATCGGGGTACTTGTACCACGAGTGCGGCACGAACTCCTGAATCTCATCAGGATTGCGTAAATCGACGGGGTGCACCTCTTTCAGGTTGCCGTTGATGATGGCGCCACGCGGCATCATCAGGTTCTCCGCCGAATAGTCGTTAGCCTTGTCGGGGATGTCGCCGTAGCTCAGCACGTTTTGGCCGGACAAGCCGCCGCCGTAGAGCCACCCTTTATAGAACTGCCCAACGGCCAGGATGTCTGGGATATAAACGTTGTTGATGAAGTCGATGGCCCGGTTGGTGATCGACATGACGTAGTTGAGGCGCTCCATGTTGATCGGCGCGCCGGCGGCCAAGGCGCCGTCCATGTTGATGGCGCACGGCACACCCCCCACCAACCAGTTCGGATGCGTGTCCTTGCCGCCGAAGATGGTGCGCACCGTCATGATTTCCTTTTGGAAATCCAGTGCTTCCAGATAATGGGTGACGGCCATCAGGTCCGCTTCGGGCGGCAACAGGTACGCCGGGTTGGTCCAGTAGCCGTTCTTGAACGGGCCCAGTTGGCCGCTTTCGATGAATTTCTTGATCCGCGTCTGGATGTCGCGGAAGTAGCCCGGCGACGAGTTCGGGTGATGCGGTGAAACCTTCTGCTGCAATTCCGACGTCGCTTTCGGGTCGGCCTTGAGCGCGTTGACCGGGTTGACCCAATCGAGCGCGTGCAGGTGATAGAAATGCACCAAGTGATCGTGCACCTGCAAAGACAGCTGCATGATGTTGCGGATCGAGTTGGCGTTCTCAGGGATTTGGATGCCCAAGGCATCCTCGACGCACCGCACCGATGTCAGCGCATGCGTGCCCGTGCACACACCGCAGATGCGCTGCACGAAGGCCCAGGCATCACGCGGGTCGCGGCCCTTAAGAATGACTTCCAGTCCGCGCCACATGGTACCGGTGGAAACGGCGTTGCGAATAATGTTGTTGGAATCGACATTCACCTCACAGCGCATGTGACCTTCGATCCGGGTCACCGGGTCGACGACAACGCGTTGGCCGGAATCATCCAAGGAAAACCCGTTCGGGGTTGTTGTGGTCGCCATTATTCTTCACTCCCTTTTTGCGCAACGCGCTTAACCACGCTTGCCGCCGCATGTACGGCAGCCGCACCGCCAACGATGGCAGCCGCCTTGCCGCCGATTTCATCGGCGTCGGCTTCAATGCCGAAACCATGGATGTCGGTCAGGCGGTCGTAGAAACTGCCCTTGTCCCAGAAGCCGTCCTCCGAACAACCGATGCACGGGTGACCGGCCTGGATCGGAAACGACAGGCCGCCATTCCAACGCACGGTGGAGCATGCGTTGTAGGTGGTCGGGCCCTTGCAGCCGACTTTGTAGAGGCAGTACCCCTTGCGCGCGCCTTCGTCGTCGAACTTCTCGACGAACTGCCCGGCGTCAAAGTGAGGGCGGCGGTAGCATTTGTCGTGGATACGTTGCGAGTAGAACATTTTCGGTCGGCCCTGGTTATCGAGCGAGGGCAGACGGTCGAAGGTCAGCATGTAAGTGATCACCGCCGTCATCACTTCCGAGATCGGCGGGCAGCCAGGCACCTTGATGATCGGCTTGTTCGCCAAGCCCGGGACCTTGTGCACCGGCGTGGCGCGGGTCGGGTTCGGGCGCGCCGCCTGGACGCAGCCCCACGATGCGCATGACCCCCACGAGATAATCGCCTTGGCATGCTCGGCGACGTGCTTCAATTGCTCAACGAACGGTTTGCCGCCGACGATGCAGTACATGCCGTCTTCGTTAAGCGGCGGGTTGCCTTCAACGGCGAGGATGAAGTTGCCGTCGTACTTTTGAATGGTCTCTTCGATGATGGCTTCCGCTTGGTGGCCGGCGGCGGCCATGATGGTGTCGTCGTAGTCGAGAGAAATCATCGACAAGATGACGTCCTTGGCCAGCGGATGCGCCGAACGGATGAAGGATTCAGAACAGCATGTGCACTCAAGCCCATGCAGCCACAGCACAGGTATGCGCGGCTTGGTCTCCATGGCGTGGGCGATTTTCGGCGCGAAGCTCGGCCCCAAACCCAAAGCGGCTGCCGCCAGACTGCAATACTTTAAGAAACTGCGGCGCGTGATCCCCTGTCGCCGCATGACGTCATAAAATGTCTCGTGCATGATGATCTGCCTCCACCGTCGTTTTCTCGTTTGTTCCCATGGCCCGGACGACATATCCGGATGATCGTTTAATACCGGGAAACAGCAAATCTCGGGCCAACTCGGGGTTTTGTGTAATTTCAGTAAGTTACTAGGTTTCGATGGCACGTGAGCGGACGGCACAACGGAATGCCGGCTTCCAGTCGCCTAAACAGGTGGAAAGTCACTTACCAGCCGCAAACCTGGGTATAGAGAAATTCAATACGTCCCGCGAAAAGCAATCTTGCTTGGTTATCGCCCGCCACCTACCCTTATCCTTTCCGCGCAAAAGGCTAGGTGATGACGGCGATGACAGACGCAACCAACACCGAGGACAAACGGGTTCCCACGTATTGTTATCAATGCGTGGCCGGGCCTGATTTTCTTACCGTCAGGGTGGAGGACGGCGTCGCGACCGAAGTCGAGCCTCTGTTTGACGCCAAGGATATTCATCCCGGCTGTGGGCGCGCCTGCGTCAAGGCTTACGGCCTTGTGCAGAAAACCTATAACCCCAACCGCGTACTGACGCCGATGAAACGCACCAACCCGAAAAAGGGGCGGCATGAAGACCCCGGTTTCGTGCCCATCTCCTGGGATGAAGCGCTGGATTTGGTGGCGGACAAACTCAATACCGCCAAGGCCAAAGGCCTGACCGACGAAAGCGGCTATCCGCGCGTTGCGGCGAGCTTCGGCGGCGGCGGCACGCCAACCTCATACATGGGTGCCTTTCCAGCTTTTCTAAGTGCGTGGAAAGTGATCGATCTTTCGTTTGGGTCCGGCCAAGGCGTCAAGTGCACGCACTCCGAACATCTCTACGGCGAGCTCTGGCACCGGGCTTTCACAGTGTGCCCCGATACGCCCAACTGCGAGTATGTGCTGTCGTTCGGTGGCAACATCGAGGCTTGCGGCGGCGTCGTCGGGGTCAAACGCCATGCCGATGCACGTGAACGCGGCATCAAACGCGTACAGATCGAGCCGCACCTTTCGATCACCGGTGCGTGCTCAGCCGAATGGGTGCCGATCAAACCGAAAACCGATCCCGCCTTCATGTTCGCCATGATCCAGGTGTTGATCCATCAGTATGGCGACAAGCTGGATTTACCGTTTTTGCGCGACCGCACGTCGTCGCCGTATCTGGTCGGGCCCGAGGGCTACTACCTGCGCGACCCGGAAACCCGCAAACCGCTTTTGTGGGATGAGACCACTGGCGCCGCCGTGGCGTTTGATACGCCCGACACGCATCCCGCACTCCTCGGCACCTATCAAGTCGCTGGCATTGAGGTCGGCCCCGATGACGAGATATGGACCCACAACGCCGTGGACGTCCGCCCCGCGCACCAAGTTCTGGCCGACCACGTGGCCGACTACACGCCGGAGTGGGCCGCCGAGATTTGCGGTGTCGACGCAGAGACCATCCGCCGCGTCACCAAGGAATTTCTCGATCACGCCCGCATTGGCGAAACCATCGAAATCAGCGGCCGCACGCTTCCCTACCGCCCGGTCGGCATCCATTTGGGTAAAACCGTCAACAACGGCTGGGGCGGCTACGAATCGTGCTGGGGCCGCACGCAATTGGCCTGCCTGACGGGGTCCTTAGAAGTGCCCGGCGGCACGCTGGGCACGACGGTGCGCCTCAATCGCCCGGCCACGTCGCGGCAAGCCTCGGTGCTTCCGGGCGAGGACGGGTTCATGGTCTATCCCTGGAACCCGACAGACAAAGACGGCTGGCGCTCAAAGCCGCAAATTCGAAATGCGCACTCGACCCTGGTGCCCTTGGTCGCCGACAGCGCTTGGTCGCCCGCATTGGGCCCCACGCATTTCGCCTGGATGGCGCAAAAGCACGCGCCCGACAAATTCCCGAAATCGACACCGCCGGACGTGTGGTTCTGCTACCGCACCAACCCGGCCATTTCGTTTTGGGATACGGATGGCGTGCAGGACGTGCTGACGAATTTCCCGTTCGTCACCTGCTTCGCCTACACCATGGACGAGACCAACCACTACGCCGATGTCTTGCTGCCCGATTGTACGGACCTGGAAGGCCTGCAGCTGATCCGCGTCGGCGGCACCAAGTACATCGAACAGTTCTGGGACCGGGCCGGTTTTGCGCTCCGCCAACCGGTGGCCGGCACCCAAGGCGAAGCCCGTGACTTCACCTGGATTTCACAAGAATTGGCGAAACGCACCGGCTTGCTTGAACAGTTCAACACCGCCGTCAACAAGGGCGCTGCCGGCATCCGGCTGTTCGGTGAGAACTTCGATTTCTCGCTCGAGACCGATAAGGAACACACAGTCGAGGAAATCTGGGACGCCAGCTGCCGCGCCGCATCGGCGGAACTCGACACCGATGACATCGTCGGTCTGGATTACTTCAAGGAGCACGGCTTCAAGGTCGGCCCCTACGATCGGATTAATTGGTATTTGTATCCATCCATCGAAGACCAAGGGCTGCGTTTTGAGCTCCCGTATCAAGAACGCCTGACCCGCATCGGGCGCGAGCTTGGCAACCGCCTGCATGAATTCGGCATCACCTGGTGGGACAAACAGCTGCGCGAATACGAGCCGCTGCCCGCCTGGCACGATTTCCCCGGCATCTGGGAACGCGCGCTCGAAGACAACTTCGACATCGATATCGACGACTACCCCTTGTGGCTGGTAACCAGCCGTTCCATGCAATATTCGTGGGGCGGCAATGTCGGCATTCAGATGATCAAGGAAGTGGCCGAAAACATCGCCGGGCACGACGGCATCATCATCAACGCCCAGAAAGCGACCGAGCTCGGCATCGCCGACGGTGACGAGATCGAGGTTTCATCGCCGCTCAGTTCCACCCGTGGCCGCGCCGTGTTGCGCCAAGGCATCCGCCCCGACACGGTGCTGATGATCGCCCAGTTCAATCATTGGAAGACACCGCTGGCGAAAGATTTCGACGTCCCCTCTATGAACAAGCTGATGCCCATGCTGCTGGACCTGACGGATGCCACCGGTTCGGGGGCTGACTTGGTGAAGGTCAATATCCGCAAAGTGGGAGCCGCCGCATGAACGAGCTCTCGACAAAACGCTGGACCATGATCGCCGACCTGGAGCGCTGCGTCGGGTGCCAAACCTGCACGGCGGCCTGCAAACACGCCAATGCAACCTCGCCCGCCGTGCAATGGCGGCGTGTGCTGGATATCGAGAGCGGCACCTATCCCGACGTGCGCCGTACCTTCGTGCCGGTCGGCTGCATGCACTGCTCGGACCCGCCCTGCATGCATGTCTGCCCATCGACCGCCACCGGCCAGCGCGACGACGGCATCGTCACCATCGACTATGATTTATGCATCGGCTGCGCCTACTGCGCCGTCGCGTGTCCCTATCAGGCCCGCTACAAGGTGCAGCGCCCGACTTTTGCCTACGGGGGCGTCTATGGCGACAAAATGAAAAACGAGGCCGAGCGCGAAGACCCGGCGCGGCTGGGCGTGGCGCAAAAATGCACCTGGTGTTCGGACCGCATCGATTTCGGCCTGGAGAACGACCTCACACCCGGCATCGATCCGCGCGCCACACCGGCTTGCGTCAACGCCTGCATCGCCGACGCCCTGCATTTCGGTGACGCCAATAACCCGGAAAGCAACGTGTCGAAAATGCTGGCCGGATCGAAAACCTTCAAGATGCACGCCGAGCTCGGCACCGACCCGAACTTCCACTACGTCTATGGTGACAACGACAGCTCTGAGGCCAACAGCGGCGATATGGTCAAGACCGTCAACAACAGCGCCGACTTAGGCGTCAAGCCGTGGCTGCAACAGCACTGGGATTGGCGCGCCGCGGGCAATTTCATTGGCGGCGGCACAGGCGGCGGGTTGGCTGTCATGGGTGCACTGGCCGCAGCGCTGGGCGCCACGCCGGGCGCGCTGCAACTGGCGGCCATGGCCTCAGTGGCGCTGGGCTTGTTTATGGTGTTTTTGGAGACCGGGCGTCCGCTGCGGGCACCCTTGAATGTGTTGTTCCATCCGCAAACCTCATGGATGACGCGCGAAGCGATGATCGGCATAGTGTTCTTCCCCGTCGCCTTCGCCGCCCTTTGGATGGGGTCTCGTGAATTGGCCATTGTGGCGGGCCTGCTGGGCTTGGCGTTTGTCTTCACACAGGGCCGCATCCTGACCGAGGCCAAGGGCATTCCGGCCTGGCGAAACGCCGCCATGCTGCCGTTGATCCTGAGCACCGGACTGGCCGAAGGCGCCGGCCTGACACTCGCCGCCACGGCTGTATTCCCCATCGTTTTCGGCGGTTTTCAAATGGTGTCGCTGTGGGCGGTTTTGGCGCTGGCCGTGCTTCGGGTGGCGGCGTGGATGAATTACCGAAACCAGCTCGCGGGCAATGCGCCCGAGATGACGCTGCGTGTGCTGGGTGGCGTCAATCCGGCAATGATTGTGGTCGGCCATCTGCTGCCCATAGGGTTGGCGGGCGCGGCGATGGCGTTCCCGGTGCATGCACCGCTGTCGGCGTTTCTGGCGGGCATCAGTGTCGCCGTCACCGGTTGGGCGATGAAGTACATCATCGTCGTCAAGGCATCGTACAATCAGGGCTATGCAATTGAGAAGGTCCCGGCGCGCGGCATCAGCGGCATCGCCGCCGGCGTTCAGCCCGGCTGGAAATAGCGTTAAATGGCTGGCGACACCCACGACGGCTACATGTTCGACCGCCCGGCGGAGACCATGCCGCGCGGCGATCTCCAGACCCTGCAACTGGAAAAATTGAAGCTGATGGTGGCGCATGCTTATGCCAACGTCGATCACTACAAGGCGGCATGGGACAGCGCCGGCATCAAACCCGGCGACCTCGAGCACATGGAAGACTTCCAGCGCTTTCCCTTCACCGTGAAGGATGACCTGCGCGACGCCTATCCGTTCAACATGTTCGCCGTACCGCGCGAACAGATCACCCGCATTCACGCCTCATCCGGCACCACCGGCAAACCCACCGTGGTCGGCTATACCGCAGGTGACCTCGATACCTGGACCGACGTCATGGCGCGCACCATTGCATGCGGCGGTGGGCGGCCCGGCGACCTGATGCACAACGCTTACGGCTACAGCTTGTTTACGGGCGCATTCGGCTATCACTACGGGGCTGAGCGTTTGGGCTGCACCGTCATCCCCGTATCCGGCGGCATGAGTGAGCGGCAGATTACGTTGCTGCGCGATTTCGGCCCGAGCCTTTTGGGCGCAACGCCGTCCTATGCGCTGAGCCTGATCGAGACGGCGAAAAAGATGGATGTCGATCTGGCGTCGCTGCCGATCAAGCATGCGTTCTTCGGCGCCGAGCCCTGGACCGACGAGATGCGCGCCGTGCTGGACGCAAGCTGGGGCATGACGTCCATCGACACTTACGGGCTGTCTGAGATCATCGGCCCCGGCGTCGCCGCCGAATGCCTGGAGGCCCGAGACGGCCTGCATGGCTGGGAAGACCTGTTTTTGTTCGAGATCATCAACCCTGACACCGGCGACGTTTTGCCCATGGGTGGGACCGGCGAGCTGGTCATCACCACGTTATCCAAGTGGGCGCAGCCGATGATCCGCTACCGCACCCGCGACATCACGCAACTGACCGACGAGCCCTGCACATGCGGGCGCACGCATCTGCGGATTTTACGCCTGGCCGGGCGCTCGGACGACATGCTGATCATCCGGGGCGTCAATTTGTTTCCGTCACAGATCGAGAGCGTTCTGGTAGGCATGGACGGCATCGCGCCACACTATCAGTTGGTGGTGCAGCGCGACGGCGCCATGGATACGCTCAGCGTTGAGGCCGAAGCCCTGGAAGGCGTGGAGCCGCACGACTACGACGGCTTGGCAGCCGGGGTCAGCAAACGGATCAAGGAAACCATCGGCGTCAGTGCGCGCACCATCGTATTGGCGCCCGGCGAAGTGCCGCGCTCAGAAGGCAAAGCCGTGCGCGTCCGCGATTTACGGCCTAAATAAAGGAAGCTCATGAAAACCAACAAAACCGATATCGACATTCACTGGGGCGACTGCGACCCCGCCGTCATCGTTTTTTATCCGAACTATTTCAAATGGTTCGATTGCGGCACGACGGACCTGTTCGCGTCGGTCGGGCTGGACCTTTCAACCTTGTTCGCCGGCGACGATATCGTCGGCATTCCGATTTTGGACGCCGGGGCCAAATTCTTCCGCCCATCGCGTTTCCGCGACACCATCACGGTGGAAAGCGGCGTCGAGCATTGGGGCAATTCATCGTTCAAGATCAAGCACACGGTCTATAACGCCGGTAAGGTCTGCGCCGAAGGCCACGAAGTCCGCGCCTGGGTCGTCCCCGCGCCCGATCGCCCCAACGGGCTGAAAGCCGTGCCGGTGCCCGATGAGATTAAAGCGCGGTTTGATTAGAATGGGAGAGCCTCAAGTCGAAGGACGAAAATCGGAGAATTATGGGGACACTGGAGAATTAAGGGGACATGACCCTAATTCGCAGAATTGGGGATCGTGTCCCTTTAATTCGGGCTAGCACTCCAAACCGACTTTCGAAATGCGTACGGTGTCCCTCGATTTGCGGTGTCCCTCGATTTGTTTGTGTCCCTCTATTTCTGTGTCCCTCTATTTCTGTGTCCCTCTATTTCAAATTACCTTTTCAATAGCCGAAATATCAAAAACCCCAATGCGGCACCGGCAATAATAGTCGGCAGCATAGATTTGTTCTCACTGCCTTTTAGATTTCTCAGAATCTCCACACCTTCCTTTTTAGGTAGAAGCTCACTTGCCTGGTCAGCATCTTTCAGAACTTCCTGCATCTTGACGCCAATAACCCCGCAAGCAGATCGCATTTCCTCGAGTGTGAAGTAGGAAAGACCACGGTTGATCCGGGACCATGACGATTGAGAAATTCCCGCCTGTTTAAAAAAATCGGCTTGGTTCAAATTGACTGACTTCCGGCTCTCATCAAGAAGCTGGGCTACGATCATGGAATAAGTTGTAGTTTTTAATGTTGACATGGGTATCTCACAATATTACTTATTACCCGATAATGACTGTTAATTATGTTTCGGGAGAAAACCCAATGTATCAAATAGGTGATGTTTTGTCGATACCTTGCACGGTATATCGACACTATATGATCGTCGTCGGACACGATCTGGTTG
>JABIPG010000075.1 GCA_018698795.1 Rhodospirillaceae bacterium | reverse complement strand
TGGTTGATTTCTTGCGCAACCGAGCCCGAGCCGCGCGCTATACGCTTTACGTGGCGCCAGAGCATGGTGAACTTGCCGATGATCGGGCCGAGGCCGTCGCTGCCTATCTGGATGCGCAAGGGTTTCATACCCGCGTGCTGCTCGCCCAGAAAACACAAGCTGAAAGCGCCGGGCGGGTGCGGGTGGTGGTGCGCAGCTATACGGTGACGCTGCCGGGCTGCCCCGATTGGACGACGGAGCCGGGTAAATCGTTCGACAACGTGGTGCATTCCAATTGGGGCTGCGCCACGGCCACCAATTTGGGGCTCATGGTCGCTGACCCGGGTGATCTGGCGCGTGGCCGCCAACCCGGCGGCGCCGATGCGGAACTGTTGAGCAAGCGTATCCAGGATTACCGCAAGGGTGAAACCAAGGCGCTCGACCCTGAAGATATCGGCACCATTGAAGCGCAACAGAAGACCGGCGGGAGTGGCAGCTGATGAACGTCCTAGCCGCCCGCCAATTGGACAAACGGGACAGTCCTAGCGATGCCGCGCCGCCGTTCATGGCTTTCGCTGCCGAGGATGCAACGCGCACGGTGATGATCGCCGCTGCCGAGCAGGCAGGCTTTGAGGCGACAAGCGTGATCGTCGGCGATGTCACGCAAGCTTGCGCATCGCTAGCCGAAATCAGCACCCCGCAAGTGCTGGTCATTGATCTCGATAGCGACGTGCCGCCGGCGTTGGCGGTCGAGCACTTGGGCGCGGTTTGTGATCCGGGTGCGCATGTGGTGTTTGTCGGTTCGGTCAATGACGTGACGCTGTATCGCGAGATGATGGCCGCTGGCGCCGCTGAATATCTGATTAAGCCGCTCTCAGTAACCACCCTGGTTGAGGCGTTCAACAAACCGGAACCGGCACAAGCGGTGGAACTTGCTGCATCGCCGCAAACCGATGGTGTGCGTATTGGCGTTGTTGGTGCGCGTGGTGGTGTCGGTGCGACCACGGTGGCCAGCAGCCTGGCCTGGATTTTGGCGCAGCAACGCAAGCTGCGCACCGCCCTGGTCGACCTCGACGTGACGTTCGGCACTGTTGCCTTGAACTTAGATTTGGAACCCAATCGAGGGCTTGCCGACGGGATGGAAAATCCGGAGCGCGTCGATGACTTGTTTATCGAACGCGCCACCCTGACGGTATCCGACACCCTAGGTGTCCTGGCCTCGGAGGTGGACCCGGCGGCAAACACTGTCAACGTCAACGCGCAAGCGCGGCTGGCTGAGCATTTGCGTCATTCCTTTGCCGTCGTGGTCCTTGATATGCCGCGCCATCGTATTGCCAAGGGCGAGGTGATGGCATCACTGGAATATCTGGTGGTGGTGACTGAGTCGACCCTGGCGGGTCTCAGGGATGCGGTGCGGCTGAAAACCTTGGCGCTTGAGGCGGGATTAGATGAGCGCGCCGTATTCGTGGTGGTCAACCGCGCCGGCCTGCTGGCCAAGGGTGAGTTGGATGCCAAGACGATGCGTGCCGGTGGCCGATTGACGGTCGATTATACCCTGCCGTTCGATGCCAAATCAGCGGTTGCAGCGATGACGCAGGGTAAACCATTTATCGCTGTTGCCGGCAAAACAAAGGCTGGCAAAGCTTTGCAGGCGCTGAGTGAGGCATTGGTGCCGATTGGCGATGAGCCCCCGGCAAGCCTGTTGCAGCGTCTATTCAAGGGAGGACGGTGATGTTCGGACGCCGAGGTTCACGCGACGTGGTGTCACTGGATTCATATCGTGATCCAAACCCAGTCCCGAAGACCGAAGACACCAGGGATGAGAACCAATACCGAAGCGAAGTGGTGGATCGTGCGGCTGAAGCCTTGATCGAACGGGTTAAAGGCAAGCTTGAAAATGACCAACTGCTGGAGATGCCGCGTGGCGAATTGGCCTCGGCGCTGGAGCATGACCTGCAAAGCCTCGAGCTGCCGCAACTGCCACTCTCCGCCGCTGAGATCCGCGATATCATCACCGGGTCTTTGAATGTCCTGCTGATTGACGCCAAACAAGCTGAGCGCGATGAAAACGACGGTGACGACAAGGTCGAGGACCGGTTGGAGGCCGCCAAGGCAGCGGTACAACCGCTGTTGATGGATCGTATCGATGTCACCAAAGCCAGCGAAGTGGGGCGAGGCCGGCTGGCGGTTGAGGTCAGTGATATCGTTGGTGAAATTTTGGCCGAGGAAGCCATTCATCTCAACCTGATCGAGCAACGTGATCTGGTCACTGGGCTGTTGAACGACATGCTTGGGTTGGGACCGCTGGAACCGCTGCTGGCAGATGAGACGATCAACGATATTCTGGTCAATGGCGCCAAGCAGGTGTTTATCGAGCGCCGGGGCAAGCTGGAGCTGACCGACATAACGTTCCGCGATAACCCGCATGTCATGCAGATTGCCAGCCGTATCGTTTCCGCTATCGGTCGGCGGATTGATGAGTCGACGCCATTGGTTGATGCTCGTCTGGTTGACGGCTCGCGCGTCAACATCATCATCCCGCCGTTGGCCATCGACGGGCCGACGATTTCGATCCGCAAATTCTCGAAAAAGAAAATCACCCTCGACGTCATGGAGCGTCAGGGCAACCTGTCACCGGCGATGGCAACAGTGCTGCGCATCGCATCGCGCTCACGGCTGAATATCCTGATTTCAGGCGGCACCGGATCGGGCAAGACGACGTTGTTGAATGCATTGTCGCGGTTGATCGACATTGGTGAACGCGTCGTCACCATCGAGGACGCGGCAGAACTGCAACTGCAACAGCCGCATGTGGTGCGTCTGGAAACCCGGCCGCCAAATCTGGAGGGCGATGGTGAAATTACCCAGCGTGATTTGGTCAAGAACGCCCTACGTATGCGGCCCGACCGTATCATCCTTGGTGAAATCCGTGCCGGCGAGGCGTTGGACATGCTGCAAGCGATGAATACCGGCCATGACGGGTCGATGGGCACCGTGCATGCCAACCGGCCACGCGAGGCGTTAACGCGGCTCGAGAACATGGTCGCCATGGCCGGCGTCAAGTTGCCCAATGAGGCGGTGCGTTCACAGATTGCCGGCGCCATTCATATGATTGTGCAAATATCGCGCATGCGCGACGGGGTTAGGCGGATCACCGGCATAACTGAGGTTATCGGCATGGAAGGCGAGGTGATCACCACTCAGGACCTGTTCAATTTTGAGTTCACCGGCGAGGACGCCGAGGGCAACATGGTTGGGATTTATAAATCAACCGGTCTGCGCCCTCACTTCACCTCGCGCGCGCAGTATTTCGGTCTCGACCGGGCGCTGCTGGAAGCGATGGGTTGAGCATGCTGAGTAATATCTGGATCTTGTTCAGTGGCTTGATCTTGAGCCTGGCCCTGCTTTGGCTGGCGTTGGGCGGGGCTGAGTCCAGTTCACGCCGGCGGTTACGGTTGCGTGCCCAGGAAGTCGCACGCCGCGGCAGCGGGATGCCCGCCGCCAAGATGGAAAGTATCAAACGAGACAGGGCAAGCTTATCGCCGTTACTGGATGCATTGGCCAAACGGATGCTACCCAATCCCGATGCCTTAAGCCGCCGCTTGGAGCGCACCGGCCGACGGGTTTCCATTGGGGCCTATTTGGGCGCCAATGTCGGGGTTGCCCTGATCGGTTTCGTGTTTCTGCGCTGGGGTGCTGAGCTATCGATAGTGGTTTCAGTCATTGCGGCATTGGGCATCGGCGCCTGGGTGCCGCATATGGTGGTGGGGTACTTGGGCCGGCGGCGGATTGCCAAGTTCGAGGCGTTGTTTCCCGATGCGATTGATCTGATGGTCCGTGGTCTGCGTTCCGGGTTGCCGGTGAGTGAGACGATTGCCGCCGCCGGACGTGAGATGAGTGACCCCGTGGGTGAGGAATTTCGCCGTGTCGCCGATGCTGTGCGCCTGGGGCGTGATCAGGAAGATGCGTTATGGGATACCGCGAGGCGTCTCGACACGGCGGAATTCAAATTTTTCGTGATTTCACTGGCTATCCAAAAAGAAACCGGTGGCAACTTGTCCGAGACCTTGGCCAACCTTTCGGAAATCCTGCGCCGACGCCGGCA
>JABIPG010000105.1 GCA_018698795.1 Rhodospirillaceae bacterium | reverse complement strand
TAACCAGCTGAGCTACTCCGCCCCAAGACGTTTGGGCTCCCCTGCCCTGCTTTCAGAGACGAGGAACCCGCGTCATAGAACCCCCGCCGGGGGCTGTCAAGGCTACTGGGCGGGGTTTAGGTGGAGTTTATGCGACAGGTTATTGCGGACCCGCCGCGGTATCGATTTCGATCCGATCGTGGCCAACCGCTTCATTAGTGATCGCCGTCAAAAACGCTGTCGTGCCGGGTGAGCTTTGTTTGGCATCCACCAACGACGTGCCGGCCAGCATTTCACGCTCACTAGCGATGCGGACAGCCTGTTTGGGGTCATGATTTGGCGCACCGGCGACCCCCATTGTGACCCATGGACGGTCTGCCAAATCACCCTGCGGTTTTGCGCGCGGCAGCGGCTCAGGGTCCTTGACCCAATAATTGATCGGCTCGGGTGCAAACAGTTTCTGTTCCAACGGTGGCGCCGGGCGCTCATAACGCTTTGGCGCCGGACCGAAATAGTTCACCATCCGCCGCTCGTCGCGGAAATTCGGCTTCTCATGGCAGACAACGCCAGCAAGCGATTTATAACAATACACCGGCTCGCGGTCTTCCACTGCCGCCTCATAAGCCGATTTCTGTGCGCAAGCACTGAGTGCCATGGCAAAAGCCAACACCACCAAAACCCGTTTCATCTTCTGATCTCCATTTCCCATTCACGTCCGTCTTGTGAGAAGCAGTGCAGATTCGATGCCAAAACTCGAGCCAAACCAAAGGCCGCCCCGGCTTTCACCGGAACGGCCTTTTGAATCAGCAGCTTAATTGGTTAATGGCGGCCCAATATTCAGCCGTTGACGTCAATCACCGTGCGGCCGCGCACCTGCCCCTGGAGAATCTTGCCGGCCAGTTCAGGCAACTGGGCAAGAGGTGCCTCATTGGTTACCTCATCGAGTTTGCCCAACGGCAGCTCCTTGGCCAACCGCGCCCAGGCAGCCAAGCGGCGGTCTTTCGGGCAGGTGTTGGAATCGATCCCGCAAAGATTGATGCCACGCAGCAAGAACGGCAGCACATTGGCGGAGAATTCGATACCACCGGCATTGCCCACCGAAGCCACCGTGCCCCAGTAGGCGATTGACGGCAGCACATTGCCGAGCATGGCGCCGCCGACGTTATCAATACAGCCGGCCCAGCTCTCCGCACCCAAAGGCCCGCGCGGTGTTTCCATCAAATCATCACGGCTGACCAAAGTCGTCGCACCCAGCCCCTTCAGGTATTCGTGTGTCTCCTCGCGCCCGGTACCAGCGGCCACGCTGTAGCCCAGATTAGCCAGCACACTGACCGCAATCGAGCCGACACCACCGGCGGCACCGGTTACCAGCACGTCTTTGTCGGTATCTGTGTTCAGCCCGTGCTCTTCCAGCGTCATGATCGCCAGCATGGCGGTGAGGCCTGCGGTACCGATCGACATCGTCTGCTTCAGGCTCAGGCCCTCAGGCACCGGCACCAGCCATTCACTTTTCACCCGGGCGCGCTGAGAAAACCCGCCCCAATGAATTTCACCAACCCGCCAGCCGGTCAAAATCACTTCATCGCCGGGCTTGTAGTCAGGTGATGATGACTCCTCAACGACACCGCAAAAATCGATACCCGGCACATGCGGATAATCACGCACCAAACGGCCCAGACCATTAATGATCATGCCGTCCTTGTAGTTGAGCGTCGAATACTTCACCGCCACCGTCACGTCGCCTTCCGGCAGGCGGTCGTTCGGTAGCGTCTCAAAGGAATGGCTGACTTTGCGGTCGTCGTCCTGCTGCAGTAGCAAACAGGTGAATTGATCATCGCTCATGGTCTGTCTCCTGGCGTTTTTCCGGGGAACTCAAATATCTGCGCCAATATAAGCGGGCAACGCCTGAGGTCAATGTGTTGCAGTGCAGCGAAACGCACCCCTCTTTTATGACCGATGCGCATGACCTAAGCTGATAAGGAATTGAAATCGTCTGTGATAAGGAATATCGGCTATGACGCAGCCCCTACTGTTCACACCTTTGCAACTGCGCGACGTGACGCTGAAAAACCGCGTGGTGATCGCGCCGATGCACCAATATGCCGCCGAGCAGGGCTATCCGACCGATTGGCACCTGATGAACGCCGGGCGCTGGGCCGCCGGCGGCGCCGGGATGGTGATCGTCGAATCCACCAAGGTTGAGCGGCGCGGCTGCGGTACCATCGGCGACTTAGGCCTGTGGCATGATGATTTCATCCCGCATTTTAAGCGTATCGCGGATTTCATCCGTCGGTACGGTTCAGTGCCGGGCATTCAAATCGGCCATAGCGGTCGCAAGGCGCGGCGATTCCGTCCCTGGGAAGGCCGCTCGCCGCTGGATCAACAATCCGCCATAGCCGAGGGCGTTGACGATTGGGACGATTGGGAACTGGTGGCGCCCAGCGCCATCGCCGACAAAGGCGACCCGGAACCGCGCGCGCTGTCTCGAGATGAGTTACCGGCCCTGGTGGAGAAATGGGGCCGTGCGGCGCAGCGCGCCGATGCGGCTGGTTTCGATATGCTGGAAATTCACGCCGCCCATGGCTACCTGCTGCACCAGTTCCTGTCGCCACAAGCCAATCGCCGCAATGACGAATACGGCGGATCGCTGGAAAACCGCATGCGGCTGGCTATCGAGGTCACCGAATGCGTGCGCGCCAACTGGCCCAGCCACAAGCCCTTGTTCATGCGTCTCTCGGTCGAGGATAATGCTGGCTGGACCGCCGACGACAGCGTGCAGTTGTCACGCGCCGTCAAGCCGTTGGGTATTGATGTGATCGATTGCTCGTCGGGTGGCATCAGCAGCGCCGTCGGCGTCAGCTCACGCCCGCTGGACTACGGCTACCAGGTGCCCTTGGCTGAGAAAATTCGCAATGAGGCCGACATCCAATCCATGGCGGTGG
>JABIPG010000151.1 GCA_018698795.1 Rhodospirillaceae bacterium | reverse complement strand
TCGACGGTGACCGAGGTTTCCACACGCGCGCCCTGATGATCGATCCCCGCGACGCGTTCGGTCAGGCGGGGGTCACCGGGGTCGGGGGTAACCCAAAATTCATCTTGGTTGTTCATGACCCGGTCCATAGGAATGACATAGGCATCGAATGATGTCGATCCAAGGACGATGACGCAAGAGCCGACCAATTCCTTCTGGCCCTTCTGACACTCCGGACCCTTCCCACCCCCTTACCAGCCCCTTGCCAACCCCTTGCCAACCCCTTGCCAGCCCCGCATCGGGGCGTATGGTGTGGACCAAGCGCCATCAGGAGATACCACCTTGAACGATTTCACCAGCGCATTGGCGGCGGCAGCTGCGCTCATCACCGGGTTAGACGCCCAGTTGATGGAGATTGTCGGGTTGTCGCTGCGGGTCAGTTTGGCAGCGGTTTTTATCGCCGCCTTGATCGGCTTGCCGCTGGGTGCCGCCGTGGCGCTATTCCGGTTTCCGGGCCGCATGATGGTGGTCGTGCTGCTCAATGCCTTCATGGGCCTGCCGCCGGTGGTGGTGGGGTTGATCGTCTATCTGTTGCTGTCGCGCGCCGGCCCGTTCGGCACGCTCGGCCTTTTGTTTACGCCCACCGCGATGATCATTGCCCAAGTGGTCTTGGTGACACCGATCATTGCAGCACTTGCGCGCCAGGTAATCGAAGACCTGTGGGCGGAATACGAGGAGCAACTTCGCTCGCTCGGCGCCGGACCGCGCCAAGCGCTGACGGCCTTGCTGTGGGATGGCCGGTTTTCGTTGGTGACTGCCGTGCTGGCGGGCTTTGGTCGTGCGTCGGCTGAAGTCGGCGCAGTGATGATCGTCGGCGGCAATATTGACCACGTAACACGGGTAATGACCACCGCCATCGCGCTAGAGGTCTCCAAGGGCGACCTCGCACTGGCGCTTGGGTTGGGTTTGATCTTGCTGGCGCTTTCGACCGGCATCAACGGTACCGCTTTCCTGATCAAGGAAACGGGGCAGCGCCGACATGCGTGATCGGACCTGCACATGACTGATTCCATCCTGCCGCTCAGCCTCCAGGACGTATCCTATGAAATCAACGGCGTTCGGCTGATCAAGGACCTGACCTGCGCCTTCGAAGCCGGTCCGCGCACCGCGATCATCGGGCCGAACGGTGCCGGCAAAAGCCTATTTCTGCGCCTGTGTCATGGGCTGCTGCAGCCTTCAGCCGGGACCGTTTCCTGGCAAAACATTGGCGGACGCAATCCGCGCGATGCCCAAGCCATGGTGTTCCAACGTCCGGTGATGTTGCGTCGCTCCGTCGCCCAGAACGTTGACTATGCCTTGAAGCTGAAAGGTATCGAGCGCGGTGAACGCCTTCATCGCATCGACGAAGTGCTGGGGCGTGCAGGCCTCAGACGGCTCAAAGATCAACCCGCGCGCGTGCTCAGTTTCGGCGAACAGCAAAAACTCGCCCTGGCCCGCGCCTGGGCTCTGAGACCGCAAGTGCTGTTTCTGGACGAACCGACCGCAAGCCTGGACCCCGCAGCCACCCATGCCGTTGAAGAGATCGTCCAGGCCATCCACGACGAAGGCACGCGTATAATCCTCACCACCCACGATTTGGGGCAAGCGCGCCGCCTGGCTGATGAGGTTATCTTTTTGCATCGCGGCCGCATGCTAGAACGCGCGCCTGCGGAACAATTTTTCACCGAGCCGCAAAATGATTTAGCCCAGGCGTTTGTGCGCGGCGAGCTGTTATGGTGGCGATTGGGCAAAGACAACCGCAAACACAGCGCGCCGAAGCAACGCTGAAATTTTCCTAATGTTCCCGCGCTGAGGCTTCAACGCCATCCGCAAGCCAATCGAGAAACGGCTCGGCGGCTTCATCCACAGCCGCCAGGGCGCTGCGATAGCGGTGGACAAGCGCACTGCCGAACGGCGTCAGTTTTGCGCCGCCGCCGCCTTCTCCGCCGACCTTGGTCTCGACCACGGGGTTTCCCAACGCTGAATTCATCGTGTCGATCAAATACCAGGCACGGCGATACGACAGCCCCATCGCCTTTGCCGCAGCGGTGATACCGCCCTGCGCATCGAGATGCTCAAGCAGTTCGATTTTCCCAGGGCCAATGACACCACCGCCGACCCGCAGCTGGATTTTCAGCTTGGGCCGAAGCTTCACGCCATGATCATCGTCTGTCATCACCACCCCCAATTCAGCCATAAACGCCAATTGCCAATGCGCTATGTCAAATTTGACATAACGATATAGGGCCACTATATGGCTAGGTAACAATAATTCAATGAAAGACGCTGGACATGAATTTCCGAACAACTTTCCGGGCTGCGACATGGGCCGGTATTTGCGTCGCAGCGGCCCTTGCATCGACCACTGCACAGACACCGGCACAGGCCGCCGAGCGCTTTATTACCGTCGCCTCCACGACGTCGACCCGAAATTCGGGCCTCTACGAAAGCATCCTGCCGGCGTTCGCAAAAGCCAGTGGCATTGACGTGCGTATCGTCGCCGTCGGCACCGGGCAAGCCATCAAACTTGCGCGCAATGGCGATGCAGACGTGCTGTTCGTCCATCACAAGCCATCCGAGGAAAAGTTCGTCGCCGACGGTTTCGGCATCAAACGCCATGACGTTATGTACAACGACTTTGTCATCGTCGGCCCGAAATCCGACCCGGCCAAGATCGGTGGCGGCAGTGACGCCGGCGTCGCACTTTTAAAGATTTCAAAATCCGGCGCCTCGTTCGCATCTCGCGGCGATGACAGCGGCACCCACAAGAAGGAGCTCGGTCTTTGGAAAATTGCCGGCATCACCCCTGGCAAAGCCAGCGGCAGTTGGTACCGTGAGACGGGTTCGGGCATGGGTGCGACACTGAATACCGCATCCGCCATGAATGCCTATGCGCTGACCGACCGTGGCACCTGGTTGAAATTCGCCAATAAGGGAGATTTGAAAGTTCTGATCGAAGGCGACAAGCGGTTGTTCAACCCCTACGGGGTTATCGTCGTCAATCCCGCCAAGCATCCGCACGTTAAAAAAGCCGACGCACAGACATTTGTCGATTGGTTGGTATCAACCGAAGGGCAGGCCGCCATCGGCGCGTATCGGATCAAGGGCAAACAGGCGTTTTTCCCAAACGCACAAAAATCGGAGGGATCGTAAGGCGTTAATCGCCGCCGCGCGCCTGGTGGAGATCTTCTTCAAGGCGACGGATATGGGTAACATCCATGTAGGTCGCCACATATCCCCCATCGGGTAACGGGAAGCGCCGCACGAAAATGGCGCGCCCGTCAGGCAGGCGGAACTCGTCTTCAGATTCGGTTCCTTCTGCAACCAGACGTCCAAATTCCGCGTCAGCAAGAGCCTCGTGGTCTCCATCGCCGAGGCCGCCATTTTGGGCGATATGCAATAGAAGCTCACGCATCGGCATGCCGCTCCGCAGGTTTGGCGGGCAATACCAGATGTCTTCGCACATCTTATTCCACGAGACCAAAGTCTTGTTTTGCGCCCACATGACGAAACCCTGGTCGATGGTATTCAGCGTGGTCTCCAATACGCGTGCGTTATGTTCGAGCGCTTCCGCCGCGCGCTTGCGTTCGGTGATATCACGGACAATCAACGTGAAATAACGCCCGTCATGAACATCCCAATGTGTCGCCGTAATCTCAGCCGGGAAAGTCTCACCGTTGGTGCGGCTCATCTCGAGTTCCATCGTATGGACGCCATCCTCAAGCGCTTCGCCAGCTACCGCGCGCACCTTCTCAAAATCATCGACATCGCTGAAAAGGCCGGTAATGCGATGCCCTAAGAATTTCTCTGCCTCTAGGCCAAACATGCCATCGGCGGCAACGTTTGTGAACACCACCACGCCATCATGATTACATGACAAAATGCCATCGCCCGCAGTTTGCGCGACCGCCCGGAACATCTCTTCGCTCGACATCAAGCGCGCATTAATCGCGCTGATCTCACGAGAGCGCTCTGCGCGCGCCATTACCGAAGCGATCAAATAGTCCGGGTCTACGGGCTTGGATAACAAGTCGTCGCCGCCGGAGCGCACCGTCAGCACGCGTTTTTCATCCCCCATATCGCCGGTAATGAACACAATGGGTCGCCTGAACAACTGCGAATTCGTCTGCCGGATCACCTTTGCCAATTCGATGCCGTTGCATTTGGGCATGTGAATATCGAGCAAGATGACATCCGGCATGGTGTCCAGTATGACTGCCAATGCATTTTCGGGTGCGGTAACGACCTCAACCAGAAATCCTGCTTTCGTTAACAGCACTTCGAAATATTTCGCCATCTCTTCATGGTCGTCGACGATAACCGCTTTAAACGGCGCGACTTTGCCACGCGACGAAAGCCGATCAATGGCCGAGACCAATTCGAGGATATTCACGGGTTTGACGAGGAAACTATCGGCACCGCCGCGCACCGCCTCGAGACGCGCCTTGAAGTCGTCACGAACGGTCAGAAAGATGACCGGGCACTTGATAACCCCGGATTTGCGAAGCGCCCGCACTTCGACCAGACCGGCGTCGCGATCGGCTTCCGACATGATATCCATCACCACCGCCGCCGCCGGA
>JABIPG010000133.1 GCA_018698795.1 Rhodospirillaceae bacterium | reverse complement strand
TGGCATATTACCTCGACCTGCGGGATTTTCGGCGCAGCCATGGGCATTGGCGCGCTGACCGGATTGAGTGAGGATCAACTCGTCTGGGCGCTTGGCAATGCTTCAGCGCAGGCAGGCGGCCTGGTTGAGACCTTGGGCACCATGTCGAAAAGCATCAGTGTCGGCAACGCTGCCCGAAACGGTCTCGTTTCCGCGCTAATCGCCGCCAAGGATTTTTCCGGCCCGGCGGCGCCGTTGGACGGGCCGCGTGGGTTCATCCCGGTTTTTTCCGACACACCTAATCAAAACGCCTTGTTTGATGGCCTGGGAGATATTTGGGAAATTGGTAAAAACACCTACAAACCGTATCCCGTTGGCGTAGTTCTCAACCCTGTCGTCGAGGCCTGTCTCGAGATGTCGCAGGACGAAGCGGTGGTGGTTGAGGACATCGCGGGGGTGACATTAACCGGCCATCCGTTATTGCGTCAGCGAACCGATCGGCCGAACGTCACGACGGGCCGCGAATCCCAAGTCAGCGCCCAGCATGCCATTGCCATTGTTCTGCGCCGGGGCCGCGCCGGCCTGCCGGAATTCAACGACGAGGCGGTTGTCGAAACCAAACAAGACGGCATCCGCCCGGACATAAAGTTTATTGATGACGAGAGTTACGATATCGACGCTGTAGAAATGGTAATCCACACCAGCCAAGGCGGGTCCCATGCATCGAAAATAGTCGCCGCCCAAGGCGGCCCTCGCAATCCCATGAGCGACGAAGCCCTAGAGAACAAACTTTCCAACCTGGCAATTTACGGTGGATTCAAACGCGATGTCGGCCCCCTTAGCGAAGCCATTTGGACATTGGATACGGCCCCCGATGCCGCAGCGATCATGGAATTAGCTGCCAATCCAGCCTGAGCTTAATGAAGATCATCACCAACACTTATATTCCCGGCGTTGCCCCGCCATCAACAATAATGGTCGCGCCGTGAACATAGGCGCCACGATCCGAACACAAAAAAGCGACCATCGCAGCGATTTCCTCCGGTTCGCCGAAACGGCGGATTTCGCGCTCAACGCGGATTCTTTCCTTCGCCTCCTGATAGGGGATATCTTCTTTTCCGGCATAAGCCTCGATACGACTATTCAGTCGTTCCGTCACAATATGCCCCGGACTGACCGTATTGACCCGAAGGCCGTCCTGCGGCGCGCGGCACGACAAGGCCTTGGTGAAATTAATAATCGCCGAGTTGACCGGTCCACCAATCGTGAACACGGACTCTGGTGTATGTGCCCCAATGCCGGAGATATTAATGATAGAGCCGGATGTTTTCGCCAAATGCGGCCAACCGGCCCGGCAAAATCGCACCATGGCATGGTACTTCAAGGCGAAGCCGGAAAGGTGGTCTTCGTCTGTCAGTTCCAGAAAATCTCCACGTTTGGTGTCGCCGGCATTGTTCACCAGGATGTCCAAGCGGCCAAATTCTTCGATCGATTGCGCAACCACACGATCTGGCGCGCTGGCTTCCGATAGGTCGGTGGCGATAACCAGTGTCGCCGGCGCACCGGCCTTCTTCGCCTCGCCGGCGACGTTGTCCAAAGCTTGCTGATCACGGGCGGTTAATACGACCCCAATGCCGTCCGCCGCCAGTTCAAGTGCAATCGCGCGACCGATACCGCGGCTGGCGCCGGTAATGATCGCTATTTTGAAGTCGAGCGTCATTTTCCTGATCCTTCCAACAAGTTTATGCGGAATTCGATTGCTCTTTCAAACCGTTAGCACGATTTTGCCGAAATGCGCATTGGCGCCCATATGCGCCTGGGCTTCGGCTGCCTCATCCAGCGCGAAGGTCCGGTCGATGGGTAAATGCAAATTGCCGGCCTCGACGGCATTCCAGAGATCGGCGCGCATGAGGCGGTTAATCTCACGGACCTCCTCGACGCTCCGAGTTCGGAAGGTGACGCCGATGTAGTCGATGCGTTTCGCCGCATGCAGATCGAAATCGAAATCGCCGCTGAAGCCGCCAAGGCGGCCGACGTTGACAATTCGCCCCAGCACCCGGACTGCTTTCATGTTTTGATTGGCAACACCGGCGGAAATTTGATCGACGATGAGATCCACACCTTGGCCGTCGGTGGCCTCAAGTGCCGCGTCGGGCCATTCGGGATCACTTGAATCAAGCGCCAAATCAGCACCGAATTCGCCCAGACGTGCCCGGCGCTCGGCATTGGTAGAAGTGCCGATAACGAGGCGCGCGCCTAAGTGTTTAGCAATCTGCATACCCATCAGCCCGACGCCGGAACTAGCACCCTGAATGATGACGGCTTCGCCCTCAAGAAGGCGGCCCGCAGTGACCACCGCGTTGTGCATGGTTTGCAGGGCGACGGGTAGCGTCGCCGCCTGCTCGAAACTCATATTGTTGGCGGGGATCAAAGCGGTACGGCCCCAATCACTCACTGCGTACTCGGCGTAGCCGCCGCCGCCGGAGCACATAACCCGATCACCGGCTTTAATTCCATCAACTACGGTGCCGACCTCAACGACCTCGCCGGCCCATTCAAGACCAGCAATAGCGCCGGCGCCTCCCCGGCTCCCATGTTTACGTCCCGACGCCATGATCAGGTCGGCACGGTTCAGGCCGCTGGCCTTGACCCGGACGAGAACCTGATTGGCTTCCGGCTGGGGTTCCGGCACCTCTTGAATTTGCAGACCAGCTTCTGTTAATACGGCGGCTTTCATGGTGGGGATCCTTTTATCTGAATTTGTTCAATACGCGGGCGAGGATTATGCGTCGAAATTCACGCCGACTTGTCAAGGAAGTCCCTCAACGATCCCGACCATAAGTCCGCGTCGATCATCGGACCGGCATGCCCGTAGTCACTGGGAATCTCGACAAAGGACGCGTCAACGCCCTTGGCGCGCAACATCTCGACGGTCGCCGGTCCCAGTGAAACCGGGACGACGCTGTCCGAGCGCGACAAAACATGCATCAACGGCGCCTTGATCGCGCCGGCCTTGGGAACGGCGCTTGAGCCAATACCGGCCTCGCTCAACTTAATCAGGGCGTTGGCATCGAAGGCCTCAGCCCAGGTTTCCGCCTGCTCCGCAATCCGTGCGTCCCGCGCCGCAGAGTCGCCGAGCGTATCGCCCAAGTGCTTGCCTATGCCGTAATTGCTGAGCGTTTCCGCGCGGATATTTACCATCATGTCATGGACGCCGCTTTCCTTCTCGCGGCCATAGTAGCGTCCACCGTTCCAGCCGGGACAGGTAGCGAAACGACTGCGAAGCGTGTCGATGTCCGCGACCGTTGTTTTCCGTTCGATGACACCGGCGATGGGCACCAGGGCACGCATACGGTCTGGATAGGTACAGCCCCATAGATAGGTCAAATGCCCACCGTAGGAATACCCCATGACCGCCGCCAATTGCCCGACGCCCAGGTGTTCGATCAAAGCATGCTGCGCCGCGATCATGTCTGTGGTCGAATATGTTGGAAAATCCGGTCCATAGGGCTGCCCGGTGGCGGGATCAATACTGGCCGGGCCTGAACTCCCGTAGGCCGAGCCCAGCATGTTCGAGCAGACGACGAAATAGTTATCCGTGTCGACGACCTTGCCTGAACCCATGAGATTGGCGAACCAGCCATCCGCATCGCCGCCGGCGTGGGGGTGGCTGGTATATCCATGACATAGCAGGATGGCATTGTTGCCGTCGTCGGCGAGAGTCCCAAAGGTCTCATAAGCGAGGGTGAGTTCCGCAAGCTGACTGCCGCCGGCAAGCGATACGTCGGCGCGCGTGAATGTCTTCGATGTCGGCAGCAGCATAGTGGAAAGTCCTCGGCCTCAGAAAATCGGGAAAGCAGTCTAGACAGGCGGCGTCATGCGATGCAATGCCGGAGGGGAACGGCATTGAAGTGTGGACGGTTGGCGATGTTGTCAGACTAACCGCTCCAGACCGGGGCATACCTAGGTTCACTCGGCTTTCACGCGGTAAGGGACGGCCATTCTACAAACGCTAGCGACACATTGCCCGTTCCCGTCGTCGGAATATCAGATGGCTATTTTCAGCCCGGTTGTTCATCCAGCGCCCCGTCTCATAGATATCTCATCTCGTCGCCAATTTTCACGAACACCTCATCAAGGTGCCATCGCCAGTTCGAATGGCTCACTGAATGGCGAGCTGTTGAAAAATCAGAATGGATATGTATTCAAGAAGGCTATGGACATTCGTAGGTCGGCTCAAGCCAGTTTGCTCTGACAAAGCCGTGAAAGATAGTATTCACGGTAGTTTTTTTAAAGACGCTTAGATTCCAGTCGACTTCTTTCCACCAGGGTATTTAGATAGCCTGGGCTCCCTAAAACAATCAACCGCCGAATTTTGAGCATCTTGCTCGATGCTGTGGTGTCAGCGTCCGGTGCGATTGCGCCATTCAGCGAAGTCGGCTTGGGATTTTTCAGAGGTGGCTGGATACAGGCCGATCACCGCTTCGCCAGCGTGGACCTGCTCAGTGACAAAGTCCTCAAACGCTGTCATTTCCGTTGCCTCATGCGCGACATTGTCAACCATGTGCAGTGGAATCACCACCACGCCCTCCTGATCGCCGACAATGATATCACCCGGAAATACCGCGACATCACCGCAGCCGATCGGGCCATTGAGTTCAATCGCTTGGCGG